>NZ_JAMYMD010000052.1:0-35336 GCF_040318335.1 Mesorhizobium sp. M1182 | reverse complement strand
ACGACATGATCGACCGAGCCGTGGCTGCAGCGGTGAAATCCGGCATCCCGATCAGCAACATCGTTCCGGTCTATCAGGCCTTCGGCGGCGGTAACTGGGAGACTTCCGACGGCGGCAGACAGGTCATGCCCACCGCCGAACAGATGCAAATCATGATCGATCATTGGGCCAAGCTGGTTCCGTCACCCGCCTTCGACTATACCTACAAATGGGGAACGCAGAACGGCGACACCGCATTAGAGAGCTCTCCGGAACTACAAGCCGTTTTCCGGGAGCACAACCTCGCAACGACTGGGACCGAACCGCCTCCCGTCGACACAAGCGACACCTTGTATGGCACCAGCGGCGACGATGTGTTTCACGGCGCCGGCGGCCACACGATGATCGGCTATGGTGGCAATGACACCTATTATGTCGAAGATGTCCGCGACAAGGAGATTGAGGCAGCAGGCGGCGGTACCGACAAAGTGCTCGCGTCAGTAAGTCATGCGCTTGCGACCGGATCGGAAATCGAACTTCTTGCCACCAGCAATCCGTCCGGCACGACCGCAATCAATCTCAACGGCAATGAATTCGGCCAGACAATTCAGGGCAATGCCGGCGCCAATTATATCAACGGCCTCGGCGGCGCCGACACGATGACCGGCTATGGTGGCAGCGACACCTACTATGTCGACAATGCCGGCGACAGGGTCTTTGAGGCGATCGGCGGCGGCTCCGACAGAGTGTTCACTTCGGTGAGCCATGCCCTTTCGCCCGGATCGGAAATCGAACTTCTTGCTACCAACCCGTCCGGCACCACGGCAATCAACCTCACCGGCAATGAGTTCGCCCAGAGCATCGGGGGTAACGCCGGCGCCAATGTCATTAATGGCGGCGGTGGCGCCGATACGATGGTCGGTTATGGCGGCAACGACACCTTCTATGTCGATAACGCCGGCGACAAGGTGGTCGAGGCAATCGGCGGCGGCGGTGACAAAGTGCTCGCCTCGGTGAGCCATGCCCTTTCGGCCGGGTCGGAGATCGAGCTCCTCGCCACCGGCAATCCGTCCGGTACGGCGGCCATCAACCTCAATGGCAATGAGTTCGCCCAGACGATCCAGGGCAATGCCGGCGCCAATTTCATCAATGGCGGCGGCGGCGCCGATACGATGGTCGGCTATGGCGGCAACGACACCTACTATGTCGACAATGCCGGCGATAGGGTGGTTGAGGCGGCCGGTGGTGGCACCGACAGGGTGTTCGCCTCGATGAGCCATACCCTTTCAACGGGCTCGCAGATTGAGATTCTCGCCACGAACCCGTCGGGTACGACGGCAATCAATCTCACCGGCAACGAGTTCGCCCAGAACATCGGCGGGAATGCCGGCGCCAATGTCATCAATGGCCGTGGCGGCGCCGACATCTTGGCCGGCTATGGCGGCAACGATGCATTCGTGTTCAACAGCGCCCTTGGACCCGGCAATATCGACAAGGTCACCGACTTCAACAAGCTCCAGGACAAGATCCAGCTCGACGACGCCGTTTTTGCCGGGCTTAAGCTGGGTGGCCTTTCATCCGATGCTTTCTTTGCTGGCACGGCTGCGCATGACAGCTCCGACCATATAATCTACAACAGCTCAACCGGAGCGCTCTCTTTCGACAGCGACGGCATCGGCGGCGCAGCTCAAATACAGTTCGCCACTCTCTCTCCAGGTCTGTCGCTTACGGCAGGTTCGTTCCTTGTGATCTGAACGACCCGGAACGGCGGACCTTCAATTCGAGACGGTCCGCCGCTTTATCTTTGTTCAAGCACCGGATTTTTCCAAAGCGGGATGCCCATTTCTGGCTGATGCTCAACCTTCGTCACCCAGCGGGTTCGAGTTGTGTGCGTCAAGTTCAGCAAAATGGCGTGGCATTGCGTTGACGTCGGCGTGTCCGCCGCGCAGCCCCCGTGTTTAGCGGAGCGGCGGACACATGACGGTGCTCAGGCGGCCAAGGCCCTCAGGCTCTCCAGCTGGGAACCGCCCTACTCTCACCTTTTGGGCGGTTTCCTAAATTGATTTGATCTCGATCACGGAGATCTGCCGACCGATACCAGGTGACGAGCGCGCAGATGCCTACGAATTGTCCACAGCTAATTGGTTGGGCAGTGAAACTGTGGAGGGGCCCGGAGTCAGAGGTTAACGTCATTTTGAATTTCCGTACGAAAGTTGACGTCTAACGCATTAAAATCTATAAATGTATAGCCATTATAAAAATATCGAGGAACTTCAAAAACTACAGCGCCTTCAAAATAAAGTCGCAATTCTGGCATCATTCTGACATCAGAAGACAATAAGCATCTTGTCCTAAGTCGCTGCTGTCAAAATAAGTCACAATCCGTGCAGCATTCCTACAAACGGTCAATGATTCTATCGACGGGTGTCTGTATGTGATTTGGCGCTAATATACGCCGTCTGTAGGTAGACGCCGGGCGCTATCGAAATCAGAAAAAGGAATATTGGATGGCAACTCTGCATTATACGTCGGGTGGATCCGCCACCGAAATCGCAACTGCCGGCTTCAATCTGGCTGACGTTCAGTACGCTTCGCAAGTCGACGCGTTGCCGGACGGCATGAAGGGTCTGGTGTACCTCAACGAGCACGAGGGCGTAACTTCATCCTTCATCGAGAAAATGACCCCCTTCCTCGGCAATCCGAATGTGTTCGGATTCTATCTGGTTGACGAGCCCGATCCCACGGGCAGGTGGGGCACCTATGCAACCGCCGAGAACCTGAAGGCGGAATCCGACTGGATCCATGAGCATTTTCCAGGCGCCAAGACCTTCGTCACCATGATGAATATGGGATCCCCTACCAATCCGGATTTTACCAACACCTACAATCCGGCCAACACGCATATCGACTATTTTGGAATAGACCCCTATCCGGTGCGCACGGGAACGGACACGGTCGACTACGACATGATCGACCGAGCCGTGGCTGCAGCGGTGAAGTCGGGCATCCCGATCAGCAACATCGTTCCGGTCTTCCAGGCCTTTGGCGGCGGCAATTGGGAGACTTCCGATGGCGGCAGACAGGTCATGCCCACCACCGAACAGATGCAAACCATGATGGATCATTGGGCCAAGCTGGTTCCGTCACCCGCCTTCGACTATACCTACAAGTGGGGAACGCAGAACGGCGATACCGCGCTTGAAAGCTCCTCGGAACTGCAAGCCGTTTTCCGGGAACACAACACCACTACCGCTGCGGCCTCAGACACCACCAGCAGCGACAGCAGTGCTGCTGCGCCCGCGTCCGACGCCGCCACCAGCGATAGCAGCTCGACTGTGACTGCGCCTTCCCATGCCGCAACCGGCGATAGCAGCTCGACTGCGACCGCGCCTTCCCATGCCGCCACCGGCGATAGCACCAGCGATGGCAGCTCGACCGCGACGGCGCCTTCGCACCTCATCGCAAGCGATGGCAGTTCGACTGCGACCGCCGCCGGCGCCACCACGAGCGATGGCAGCTCGACTGCCGCCCCTTCCCATGCCGCCACCGGCGATAGCACCAGCGCCGCCACCGGCGATAGCACCAGCGATGGCAGCTCGACCGCGACGGCGCCTTCGCACCTCATCGCAAGCGATGGCAGTTCGACTGCGACCGCCGCCGCCAGCGCCACCACGAGCGATGGCAGCTCGACTGCGACCGCCCCTTCCCATGCCGCCACCGGCGATAGCACCAGCGATGGCAGTTCGACTGCGACCGCCGCCGGCGCCACCACGAGCCATGGCAGCTCGACTGCGACCGCCCCTTCCACCGGCGATAGCACCAGCGATGGCAGCTCGACCGCGACGGCGCCTTCGCACCCCATCGCAAGCGATGGCAGTTCGACTGTGACCGCCGCTTCCCCCTCCGACCGCGGCGGTTTTCACGCTCTGACCGATCTGTTCGGCAGCAACGACACCAGCCATGATACTGCCGGCGACAAGGGAGGCAGCAGCGTTGACCGGGTGCTGGCCGCGTTGAGCCCCGCGCTTTCGTCCGGCTCGGAGCTTGCCGCGACCAGCAGCCCATCCGAGAAAACGGCAACCAGCCTGACCGGCCACGGGTTCGCCCAACTGCTCCAGGGCAACGAAAATGCCGGCGCCGGTGTCCACAAGAGCGCCGTCGCCGACCTGACATCCGGTCACGGCAACGATGCCTTCGACTTCAGCAAGCTTCAGGACAAAGTCCAGCTCGACCACTCCGCGCTTGCCGACCTCAAGTCGGGAGGGCTTTCATTGCATACGTCCCCTGCTGTTACGGCCACGGATGATGGTTCCCACCACATCATCTTTGACAGCTCAACCGGGTCGCTCTCTCTCGACAGCGACGCGGTCGGCGGCGCAGCTCAAGCGCAGCTCGCTACCCATCTCCCGTTGCAGCATCACTCCTTGATCTGAAAACCGGAGCGGCGGACCTTCAACTCGAGCGTGTCCGCCGCTCCGTCCGTGTTCAATTGCGCCACGGAAGCTTGACTAAGAAAAATGCGATATCGGCAGACATCAGAGAGATCGAAGTTGGTCGCATTATCGCCAATGCGAATTCCGGATTCACCACACCCTACGCAGTCTCGGCAATATTCAGCACTGCGTCGATCTCGGCCATCACCGTTTCCGGCAGCGGCCCTTTTTCCAGCGCACCGAGATTGTCCTCGACCTGCTCGGGCCGCGTGAAGCCGGGAACCGGCAAGGCGATTGCCGACTTGGCGAGTATCCAGCCGAGCGCGCCTTGCGCAAGCGTGCGTCCGCCCGAGGTGAGCAGGTCGCGGATTGCCGAGAGCCTTGACAGATAGTCCGGGTTGGCGGCGCCATCCCTGAAAAACACCATCCATTCGGCATTCCCGCCGCGCACATCGTTGGTGGGCAGCCGCATGGCCGGCGTGTATTTGCCGGTGAGCAGCCCCATTGCCAGCGGCAGCCGGCTGAACGAGACGAGGTTCTCGCGCGCCGCAACGGCCATCAGCTCGTTCGCCGGGGTAAACACATTGAAGTCGTTCTCTACGGCGACGAACCCCTCGCGCGGCGCGTAGACGGCAAGCCGTTCGCGGTGATCGGTGCTCCAGCCGAAGCCGCCGATCTTGCCCTCCTGGCGCAACAGGCCGAGCGTATCGAACACCTCGCCGGCGCGCTCGATCGGATACTCGTTGATATGTAGCAGCACGACGTCGATACAATCCCGCTGCAGGCGCTGCCGCGAATTGTCGATCGAGGTCCGGATTGCCGCGGCAGAGGCATCCTCGGGTGCGATCTTACGCGTTTCGGGATCGCCGAAATAGCCGACCTTGGTGACGATGACGGCTTCGTCCTTGCCCCTCAACGCCCGCCCGAGGATCAGTTCGGCATTGCCGGCGCCGTAGGCGGCAGCCGTGTCGAACACCCGCGCGCCGATCTCATAAGCCATCGCCAGCGCGGCTTGCGACCTGATATCGTCGACCTCGCCATAGACTGTCGCCGTGTCACGCCAGCGCGCGGGGCCACCCGCCGCCCAGGTGCCGATGCCGATGCGCGGTACCGAGCGGCCATCCCAAAGCATCATCATCTGCATGCCCGGCTCCTCAATGACGCAAGCTGGCGTGGCGGGCACGTTCGCGGATCTCTTCGCGAGAAATGCCGGCATCCGCCAGTGTGCTGTCCCGGGCCTGCCTCAAGCTCGCAAGCGTCTGGCGATAGGCAATCCAGCGGGCGAAACGGTATCGAAATTCATCCAACATGATCGTCTCCTTTGGTACGCAGAATGCCTGCGCGCCTGGGTTGGTCGGAAGCGCAAAACCTCTGCGCCAATCGCATGCGCGATCGAAAGGGTTCAGTTCGCTTCTTGGCCAGGCGAGGCGCTTGTCCCTGTCCCGCCAGGCAGGATTGTCCAACGCCTCCAATGCCTGCATACTTGCGCACGATGCCCGCTTTGCGCTACAGCCACGGTCGCAAGGAGTTTTTCATTTCTGCAAAATGGATATCGGCTGGGACGATCTGAGGTTGTTTCTCGACGTTGCGCGGCTGGGTGGCTTGAGCGCAGCGACGGGAACCACGCGCCTCAGCGCAGCCACCCTTGGACGACGCGTTACCGCGCTCGAAAAGCAGATCGGCGAACCTCTGTTCGTGCGCCAGCAGACCGGCTACCGGCTGACCCCGGTCGGCGAGGAACTGCTGCGGCGCGCCGAAGACGTCGAGGCGGCAATGCAGTCGCTGACCCGCTGGCGCGAGGGAAACCTGCCCGACCGCATTGTCCGCGTCTCGGCCGGGCCATGGACCTCGGCCTTCGTTTCCGCCCATATCGGCGAGATCTGGACGGTCGATGATGGCATAAGGGTGGAGCTCGTCACCACCACCGACCGGGTCGACATCGGTCGCCGTGCCGCCGACATCGGCATCCGCAGCGAGCGCCCGACCGAGCAGTGGCTGGCCGGCCGTCAGAGCGGCAAGGTCGCCCACGCCATTTATTCCGGACGTCACCTGATCAACGGCATCGCCGCCGGATTGTTCGTCGGCGTCACCGGCGAAGGCGCAAACATTGCCTCGGCGCGCTGGCTGCAAGCCCATCACGGCGACCGCATCGCCGTACGCGGCAACAACACCCACTCGGTGCGCGAACTGGTGGCCGCCGGCGCCGGCCTTTCGGTCTTTCCGTGCTTCGTCGGTGACGGCGATCCGCGGCTGGTTCGCGTTGCTCAGCCTATCCCCGAACTCGAAACCGACCAATGGATCGTCACCCATCACGAGGAACGTCACTCCCCGCCGGTACGGAAAGTCGCCGACCGGATTGCCGCCTTGATGCGGGCGCACCAGCCGCTGTTTCGCGGCGAGACGCCGATCCGGTAAGCCTCAGGCAGATCGGCCGCCAGTGGATCAAGAATCAGATATTTTGGTGGGCCGGACGATGGTACCGCCGCCGTTGAGGACGCCGGAGTGCGGCGCGCTGCTCGTCGAGATCCTTGCCTTGGGCGAAGAGAGCGGTATAAACCGACCAGCACGGGGCGGCCTATCCGGTCACTCGTCCTCCTGCCGGCTCATAGCCGTATGCTTCGCCCTTACGCACCACGCGACCGATACCCGGCCAGCCAAGGTGCGCGCCGGCGATCCACGTCCCCGCCTCGGCCGCGTCACTGAAAACCTTTAGGCGGGTTGCGCGCGCGGTCAGCTGATCGTCGTCATAGCCCCAACTGAACGCGGGATTGCCGAACTGCAAGGCCGGCACATGAACGATGTCCCCGAAGAATAGGAAACGATCCTCGTCCGTGTCGAACGTGTAGCCGGTATGACCGGCAGCATGACCGGGCAAGGCGACCGCCCTCAATCGCTCACCCACCTGGTCGCCATTCTGGACAGGCTTCAGCAGGGGCCGGAACTGCGCAAGGTGCGCGTAAGCGAAAAAGCTCTGCACAGCCGCCTCGGGAATTACGATCGCCTTCAAGTTTGGAAAGAGCACTCGGCCGTCGGGGGTCAAAAGTCCGTGCACATGATCCTGATGGGCGTGGGTGAGCGCCAAGACCGTGATCGAAGCCGGGTCGATCTTGGCTTCCGCCATGGCCTGCTCAAGACGCCCCACTGTCGGGGCCCAGCCCCCTCCTCCGCTGTCGATTAGAACGCCGTCAACGCCTGGACCTACCAGCGCGAAGCAATTGACAGACAGGCGAAGCGCCCCTGCCAACGCAGCTTGCGGCACCGGATTATCCTGCGGGTCCCGCAAAAGGTCCGCCGGCATCTCGACGTAACCGTCCGAGAGCGACCAGACGCGCCACCTTCCCGACGTGCTGCCGAGCACGTTATTGGTTTGCGATGTCACGATCATATGGCCACCTGCCGCGAACGAAAATGAAGGATAGGTTCGATTGTCACTATTGGCTCCCTGCATAATCTGCGCAAAGACGTGGGGAAATCGATGAAGATCGATGCGGAAAGCACGGATTGGAAGATGATCGTTGACGGATCTGCTAGCTTCGCGGCGATCTCAGCTCTTTTTTTCATGCCCATGTAGATTCCTCCCTTCGTAAGCTCGTCAATCATCTGATTTATGCGCTTTCGGCGTGTTTCCGGGTGACGGGCGCGCTCGATCCAATGCAAGTAATCATTGCGCTGATAGGGAGGCCGTTGCTCGAAAGCAGTCATCAGATTTGCGGCCTCGAGCTCTGCACGCAAACTGTCGGGCATCTTAGCCAACGGACGTTTCAGCAACTCACATCTCCGCCATTCGAATCCTGATGCTGGAATAGATCACAAGTCAGCCGTCGCGCCTGCGAGACCGCAGCCGGCCTGGCGACAGCCCTTTCAATCGGGTCACGACGCGATTCATATGGGCCTGGTGAGTGAAACCCGCGTGCTGAGCAATCTCGGCCAGCGGCAGATCGCTATTTTCCAAAAGCTCGACCGCGCGATCAACGCGGCGGCGTAAAATGAATTGATGTACCGGCAATTGCGTCGCCTCGCGAAAGGCGGCGGTGAAGGCGCGTCGTGGTATTCCCGCGATTCCGGCAAGATGGTCGATCGACACCCCCTTTTCCAGATCGCCATCAATCGCAGCGAGGACCCGGTCGAACCGCTGCGAGGTTAGGACTGGAGACTTCTGCTGCCGCTGGCGTGCATGCCCGAGACGAAGCAGGTTCGCGAAAACCAGGCCCAGCGTCCATTCGCGGACGATCGGGTTGGCGGGCGGGTCGCCTTCGAGGCGTCGACACAACTCGGCCACCAGCGAATCGCGTATCGGTCGATCGGTCAGGATTACCAGGTCCTCGGGGGTCCCGCCTGCGGATACCAGGAGCCTTGACGCCAGCGCGGAGTCAACGGTGATCATCGTCAGCTCTCGCGGCTCCTCGATCTTGAACCGCGTGGCACGCTCGGGAAGACTGAGCAGCAGGTCGCCGGGGCGGGTGAAGACGCGCCGCAGCCCGCGGCCAAGATCGATCTCTGCATAGGATGAACCGCTGCGAATCACACGCAGCTGAACGACTCCGGCCGGCGCATGGCGATAGTCGCCGGCAGGAAAGAACAACCTCTTTGCACTTGCCGCGATCACCATCGTTGTACCGGGCGTCCGGACGCAAGTTCCTCCAGGACTTCGATGATCGATCGCCGCATCCTCGATCCTTGATGCCTACACTTTTGCCCGTTTGTCGGGTCCACCAGGCGCATCATTTGCCAGGGCAGTCAGTTCACCAATCCGGGGCACAAAGATGTTGTGCAGTGTCTGGGTCATAATGGTCATTTCACGCTGAACTTGCAGTTCCTGTGCGGCGGGAAACAATGTGTCCTGCAAGAAGAGCTCCAGGCCTGCCTTGTCGTCCCATATCTCGATGATGCGATAACCATCGTCTGTGGCATGCGCGATGTGCTGGTAAATGCCGCCAGCGGGCCGTTTCTCCACGCCGATCCGATCGAGGATGCGGCTATAATCTTCGGCCGTCAGGCCGGCAATATCAAGTGTCGTCACTACGGCCATGGTTCATCCTCGCTGCTGATAGTGGTTGTTTGAGGTGGAGTTCTTGGACGGACCCCGGATCCTATTGGGCCGATGTCGTTTGGCATCGCCCGCCCTGACGGCGAGTTTGTCTCCCGAACTTCACCGACAGGAGCGGTCTTTGGTCCTCAGCCACCGAGCGCCTCGATGACAAGACGGGCGGTCGCCGCTCCGGAGAAGTTCTGCTGGCCGGTGATCAAATTGCCGTCGCGCACGGCAAAATCGCGCCACAGCCCGGCCTGAATATAGTTCGCGCCGAGCGCACGCATCTCATCCTCGATCCGCCATGGCATCAGATGCGTACCGTGCGGCAGCGCGCCCATCTCCCAGACGGCATTGTCGGCGAAGTCCTCCTCGACATTGGCGAACCCCGTAACAGTGCGCCCTTTGGCCAGCAGCTCGCCGGTTGAGAGGCGCGCGTAACGCAGCAGCGCGACGCCATGACACAAGGCAGCCGCGACCTTGCCGGCCGCGAAAAAGGCGACGAACAGCCGCTGCAACTCAGTCGCACCTTGGAAGGTGAACATCGGCGCTTGGCCGCCAGCGACGACGATCGCGTCGAACGCGTCGACCGACAGCTCTGCGATGGGCCGGGTCGTCTCCACCAGCGCCGCCAGTTTCGGCGTCGACAGGAAACCGAGCGAGATCAGATCCGTATCCGAATAGCCGGACGGATCGCGCGGGTCGCTCAACGCATCCGCCTCGCATTTGCCGCCCTCAGGCGAGAAGATCGCGACTTCGTATCCGCGGTCGGTGAAGGCGAGCCAGGGATGGGTCAACTCGCTCCACCAAAACCCGACAGGCCAGCCGGTGGTGATCGATACAGCCGGGTTGGAAAGGACCATCGCGATGCGTTTGGGATGCCGCGGGTCGAGTGGGTTGGAATCGCGCACGCTCATCGGGCCATCTCGACCGGTTCGCCAAGATTCGCCCAAATCGTCTTGTATTGGGTGTAGCTTTCCCACGCCTCGCGGCCCTGCTCGCGGCCATAGCCGCTCATCTTGAAACCTCCGAACGGCGCATTAGGATGGTACTTGTGCCAGCAGTTCAGCCAGACCGAGCCTGCCTTGATCCGGTCGGCGAGCCGCAAGGCGCGGCCGAGATCGCTGGTCTGGATGCCCGAGGCGAGCCCGTAGTTCGTATCGTTGGCGATCCGGATCGCGTCCTCCTCGCTGTCGAATGGAATCACCGGCAGGACAGGGCCGAAAATCTCTTCGCGCGATATCCTTAGGTCGTTGGTCGCATCGGCGAAGATGGTCGGCTCGATGAAGAGGCCCTTGCCGTTGACCTGGCGGGTGCCGCCGCCCGCGGCCAGTCGCGCGGTGCGCTTGCCCTCTTCGACATAGCTCAAGACCTTGTCATACTCGCCCCGCGATGCGATCGGCCCGATCATCGTCGCAGGGTCCAGCGGATCGCCGAGCGTCGCCGACTTCGCCATGGCGCTCAGCTTCTCGACGACCTCGTCATAACAGGCGCGTTCGACCAGCAGGCGCGATCCGGCGACGCAGACTTCGCCCTTGTTCCAGAAGATGCCCCAGAAGGCTGCCTGTATCGCGGCATCGATATCGGCATCGGCGAAAACGATATTGGGACTCTTGCCGCCGAGCTCCATGGTCAGGTGTTTCATCGTCCCGGCACCGTTGCGCATGATGCCCTGGCCGACGGCGGTCGACCCGGTAAAGGCGATCTTGTCGACGCGGACATCGTTGACCAGCGCGTCGCCTATGGTGCCGCCCGGGCCGGTGACGAGATTGTAGACGCCCGGCGGCACGCCCGCGTCGAGGATGACTTGCGCCAAGGCGAGGGCCGTCAGGGGCGTGTCGGTCGCAGGCTTGTGAACGACCGTGTTACCCGCCGCGAGTGCCGGCGCGATTTTCGAACAGGACAGCGCGAGGGGAAAATTGAACGGGGTGATCGCAGCGACCACGCCGAGCGGCTCGCGCCGCGTCAGGATCCTGATATTTGGTTCGTAGCTGGTACGATAGGCGCCGTCCATCGCGCTCATGGCGAGCCCGCCATGAAAGCGGAACAGTCCTGAGCAGTGCGGCATGATGATATCGCGGAAATCGCGATAGGGCATACCCATATCCATCGCCTCGCGCACTGCGAAATCCTCGGCCCGCTCGTCCATTAGATCGGCGATGCGAAACAGGATTTTAGCGCGCTCCTCATGATGCATCCGCGCCCAGGGTCCTTGCTCGAAAGCCCGCTGCGCGGCCGCGACGGCATCGCTCGTGTCGGTGACGTCCGCCTTCGCAATATCGGTGATCGCCGCGTCCGTGGTCGGATCAAAAGTCGTCGAAGTCTCGCCGCTGACGGCATCGCGCCATTGGCCATCGATCAGCAGACGTCCTACTGGAATCGCCTTGCGCCGCGCGGGTAGATAATCAGTCATGAACCGGTTCCGTCCTGTCGAATGAGATTGAAGGAAATTGTCGGCCCCATCCCGCGCCGATAGGCGAGCTGGACCAATAGCAGCATCATCGGCTCGATCAGGCGCGAGGCCGTGAGATCGCCGACATCGACCGGCATTGTCGGCAGATCGGCGAGAAGCCGGCAAACCGCCGCCTTGGCATCTGCGTCATTGCCGGCGACATAGCTCGTCACCGGATCGCCGTTGAGACGCGGATCATCCCTGTCAAGCAATTCGGCAAAGGTCGGAATGCACTTGACGACAAGGGCGCCCCGCGCGCGCCTCTGAACCTCCTCGCCTACAGACGTAGTAGTGCCTAGCAGCATCGTGGAACGGTCAGGCGCGATTGCATTGGTATTGTCCCAGACGATCTTGCCCGACAAATCGCCAAGCGCGTCCATCGCCAGCTCGAGAGCCGGCCATGGCGTCGCCAGGGCAATTACGTCGGCCCATCTCGCTACTTCGTCAGGGGCACCGAAGCCAACACGGAGGGTTGCCGCGATTGCGCGCAACTTGCCTTCGTCACGACTGAAGCTGAGGCGAATTTCGTGCCCGGCGAGGCCAAGACATTTCGCCAAGGCCTTCCCGAGCGAGCCTGGTCCGATGATCGCAACTTTCACAACTGCCTCCCGACACGCGATCGGGCTTGCCTAGCATCATTGCAGTCGCGCTTATTTCACGAATTGCCCTTGCACGATCGGGCGCACTCGTCACATGGGTCGGCGCCAATTGGCATCCGGATCCGCCGCGCGCTCACGCCCTTCCCGAACGTGTCCCTATTGGGCATGTATGTGTGGGCGACCATAGAGCAGGGTGCGATCAGCGGAGGTCCCCAGGGCACAAGCCTGCTCATATTGGTTGACGCTAGATTTTCCTTGCCTAATCCGTCGGCGTTGCGATGACTTTTGTGGCATCAGCATAACGCGATTGCCTGCAAATCCGGGGAAAGGCCGCCTCAAGACGGCTTTCCGGACTGGCACGCCCCTTGCTTCGTTATTCACGTGCAGAGCGTCTAGGGTTCCGGCCGTGTCGATCACGGTGCTGGTCCAAGAGACGCGACCGCTTGAGATGCATTGAGGCATCTGGCGGAACACGGCGGGCCAAAATCCCGGGAGAACCCTGCACGGGTTTGCTGGCGCGAACCTCTCCCGGATGCGCGCTCCGTGAACCCCCCAACAGACGTTCGGACGCAATCCGGATCGCAAACAGGGGTATGTAATGCTTCGCAAACTGGCCACAATCATCCTAGCCGCATCACTCAGCCTCCCCTTCATCTCAGCCGCGCAAGCAGCGCCCAAGAAAGACTTCAAGATTTGCTGGTCGATCTATGTCGGCTGGATGCCGTGGGGCTATCTTTCCGACAGCGGCATCATGAAGAAGTGGGCCGACAAATACGGCATCAATGTCGAGATCACCCGCATCAACGACTATGTCGAGAGCATCAACCAGTACACGGCCGGCGGCTTTGACGGCTGTTCGATGACCAACATGGATGCGCTTTCGATCCCGGCCGGCGGCGGTGTTGACACGACGGCCTTGATCGTCGGCGATTTCTCCAACGGCAACGACGCGGTCATCCTCAAGAACAAGACCGCGCTCAAGAATATTGCCGGCCAGAAGGTCAATCTCGTCGAGCTTTCCGTCTCACATTACCTACTTGCGCGCGCGCTGGAGACGGTAGGGTTGGCCGAAAAGGACATTACGGTGGTGAACACCTCCGATGCCGACATGGTCGCTGCCTACGGCACCAGCGACGTCACCTCCGTCGTCACCTGGAATCCGCTGGTCTCGGAAATCGCTGCCATGCCGGGCGCCCACAAGGTATTCGATTCGACTGAGATTCCCGGCGAGATCATCGACATGATGGTCGTCAACACCGCGACGCTGAAGGACAATCCGGCCTTGGGCAAGGCGCTTGTCGGTGCATGGTATGAAGCCATGGCGCTGATGACGTCGGGCACGCCCGAAGGCAAGGCGGCCAAGGAAGAGATGGCCAAGGCGTCGGGGACGGATCTTGCCGGTTTCGACGCTCAGCTTGCATCAACGGCGATGTTCTTCGAGCCGGCCAAGGCGGTCGCATTCACCAACGGCGCCGAACTGCCGAAGACCATGGATCTGGTGCGCAACTTCCTGTTCAGCCACGGCATTCTTGGTACCAACGCGCCGAGCGTCGACGTGATCGGCATGAGCTTTCCCGATGGCTCGACGCTGGGCGATGTCAACAACGTCAAGCTGCGCTTCGATCCGGCCTTTATGGCAGAGGCGGCGGGCGGAACGCTCTGACGCGGGAGCGCGACATGCTAGCCAGAGGAACCGGCATCATGCAGGCCGCGGCAGGCCCCGAAGTCGCGCGCCTGCAACGTAGCAGGCCGAAAGCGCGGCTTCGCCTCATCAACGCGACGGTCTCGCGCGGCGGAGCGTTGCTGCTTGGGACGCTGCCGTTTGCCGCCGTGGCAATCGCCTATCTCTTCGCTTCGTCGCAAAGGCTGGCGGTCAATCCCAGCGACAAGCTGCTGCCCTCCCCTGCACAGATGTGGTCGGCATTTTCAGACCTAGCGACAGTGCCGGACAAGCGCTCCGGCGACCTGATCCTGTGGGCCGACACCTATGCCAGCCTGATCAGGCTGTTCGCCGGAGTCGGCATGGCCACGCTGGTGGCGCTCAGCCTCGGCGTCGCCATAGGTTTCATCCCGCGCGTCAGGGCCTTTCTGCTGCCCTTGGTCACAGTTGTCTGCGTCATCCCGCCACTGGCGCTGCTGCCGATCCTGTTCATTGCGCTCGGCCTCGGCGAAACGGCCAAGATCACCTTGATCGCTCTCGGCGTCGCACCGGTCATGGTGCGCGACATCGCCAACCGGGTGATGGAATTGCCGCCGGAGCTCGTCGCCAAGGCACAGACGCTCGGCGGCAACAGCTGGACCATGGTGCTCAGGCTGGTGCTGCCACAGGTCATGCCGCGCCTCATCACTTGCGTACGGCTGGCGCTTGGGCCGGCCTGGCTGTTCCTGATCGCGGCAGAAGCCATCGCCTCCACCGAGGGGCTCGGCTACCGCATCTTCCTCGTTCGTCGCTACCTGTCGATGGACGTCATCCTGCCTTACGTCGCCTGGATCACGCTGCTTGCGGTGATGACCGACTGGCTACTCGTGCGGCTCTCTCACATCATCTCGCCCTGGGCGCATCCGGTGCGGACCAGATGAGCCGGATCCTCGTCCATGGGCTGGAGAAGAGCTACGGCGACGCCCGCGTACTGGAACGGGTCAATGTCTTCGCCGAAGCGGGTGAATTCCTGTCGCTGGTTGGCGCCAGCGGTTGTGGAAAATCGACGTTCCTGCGCATCCTGCTTGGCCTGGAACAGCAAAGTGGCGGCGTGGTCGTCGTCGGCGACCAGCCGATCGTGCCGGAGCCGACGCCGCAGCGCGGCATCGTCTTCCAGCGCTATTCCGTGTTTCCGCATCTCACCGCGCTGCAGAACTTGCTGCTGGTCGAGGACTTCCGTTCGGGCGGACCGTTCGGCCGCGTCTTCGGCGCCAGGCGCAAAAGCGTCAGGCAAGAAGCCGAAACCATGCTGGAACGGGTCGGGCTTGGCCATGCGCGCGACCTCTATCCGGCCATGCTTTCTGGCGGCATGCAGCAGCGGCTGGCGATCGCGCAGACCTTGCTCGGCCGGCCGCAGATCCTGCTTCTCGACGAGCCCTTCGGCGCACTCGATCCCGGTATTCGCATCGAGATGCATGAGCTGCTCACCGAGCTCTGGACCGAGCACGGCATGACCGTGGTCATGGTCACCCACGATATCGGCGAGGCATTCAAGCTCGGCACCCGCGTGCTGGTCTTCGACAAGGTGCGCCACGACCCCCAGTTCCCGTCCGCCTATGGCGCGACGATCACCTACGATCTGAAGCTCGACCGCAAGCACCGGGCTTCAGCACGAGACGTGGCCGAAGTGGCCGCGATGGTCGGGACGACCCGACTGGATAGCGCAATCGCGACGACGGCGTCGTGAAGGAGGTTTCATGCACAGAGATAGTCCAGAACGCCGGCATCGTCGCGCCGGGCTCACCGACCACCAGCCACGCCAACGCTTCCACCATCCGAACTTCGAGATCCGCGACATGCAGGGCTGGAAGTCTATCGAGGCGGAAGGAAAGCTGCCCGAGGACGGCTGGCGCAAGGAACAGAAATGGGCACTCGACATGGGCCTGCCCGGATCGGATTCGATCATCGACAAGTCGATCCCGACATTCGCGCGAGGCGAGTTGCCGCACTTCGCCGGCATCAACACCTTCCTCAAGGCGCCCTATGTCGAGAACGTCCGCGATGTCGGCAGATATGACGCTGCCGTCATGGGCATTCCTCTCGACAGCGGCACCACTTACCGGCCCGGAACCCGC
The DNA here is from genome assembly GCF_040318335.1 of Mesorhizobium sp. M1182. Taxonomy (NCBI): domain Bacteria; kingdom Pseudomonadati; phylum Pseudomonadota; class Alphaproteobacteria; order Hyphomicrobiales; family Phyllobacteriaceae; genus Mesorhizobium; species Mesorhizobium sp. M1182. The sequence goes on along the minus strand of NZ_JAMYMD010000052.1, from coordinate 19,070 downwards.
TTCGGGCCGCAAGGCATGCGCCGCATCTCGGCGCTTTACACGCCTTACAATTACGAGCTCGGTGTCGACCTGCGCGAGCAGATGACGCTTTGCGACGCCGGCGACGTCTTCACCATCCCCGCCAATCTCGAAAAGAGCTTCGACCAGATCACCAAGGGCGTCAGCCATGTCGCCTCGTCCGGCGCGCTGCCGATCATGCTCGGCGGCGACCATTCGATCGGGTTTCCGTGCGTGCGCGGTATCGCCGACGTGACCTCCAAGCGAATCGGCATCATCCATTTCGACCGCCACATCGACATCCAGGAAAAGGATCTCGACGAACGTATGCACACGACGCCCTGGTATTGGGCGACCAACCTGCCGAACGTCTCGGCCACCAATCTGGTGCAGCTCGGTATCGGCGGCTGGCAGGTGCCCCGCTACGGCGTGGCCGAGGCGAGAAAGCGCGGAACCAACGTGCTGACGATCTCCGATATCGAACAGATGGGGCTGGAGAAGGCGGCCGAGATCGCGCTCGAGCTCGCATGGAAGGACACCGACGCCGTATACATCTCCTTCGATGTCGACAGCATCGATTGCGGTTTCGTGCCGGGTACGGGCTGGCCGGAGCCCGGTGGCTTCCTGCCGCGCGAGGCACTGAAGCTGCTCGGGCTAGTGTCGGCGCCCGGCATCTGCGGACTGGAAGTGGTCGAGGTGTCGCCGCCCTACGACACGTCAGACATCACGGCGCTGTTTGGCGTGCGGGTTGTCGTCGAGGCGCTAGGCTCGATGGTCGCGCACGGCAATCTCGGCAAACACAAATCCATCATCGACAAGCCGACGAGCTTTTGACCATGCACGATGATCATCACCACCACAGCCATGATCATGGCGACGGTCACCATCACGGGCCGAACGGTCATCATCACCATCCCCACCCCGTCGGCCACAACGGGCCGCCCGGCAAGCCGTTGCAATGGCAGACACCGCATCTACCGCACGACCATGCGCCCGAACCCGCCGACGCGCGGGCGACCGATCTCGATCTCGTCGAGATCGCGTTTCTCGAAGGGTTTTCGCGGGCGCCCGACCCGTCCAGTTTCCTGCGCCTCGCCGGGATTCCGTTCGTCGGCGAGACCGCCGACGGCGTGCGGCTGCATCTTCTGCGCGTCGAGACGCAGGACATGGTCGATGTCGGCGCCGTCATGCCGCTGATTGGTGGCGCCGGCGTCACCTATCACCCGCTGCCCGCGAAACTGACGTCGCGCCGGCGCCGCCTGGCCTTCGTCTACCATAACGGCCAGGCACAAACGCCCCTTGACTTCGGCGAGGCGCGACTTCTGGCCGACAGGTCCGGCGCCGCACAATTCACCATGCCAGGGGCCGGACAATGAGCACCGGCCTTGAACCGATCGCACCCCTATCAAACAGGTCCAGAACCATGAACAGAACGCTTTCATCCTTCGGTAGACTCGCCCTGGCAGCCGCCACAACCCTCATCCCCTCATTGGCCTTCGCCCATAGCGGCGGTTTTCATGCCCACGGGTTTGTAGACGGCCTTCAGCACCCGCTGACCGGTATGGACCACCTGCTTGCCATGATGGCTGTAGGCATCATTGCCGCTCGCGCCGGCGGCAAGGGGATCATCATCGTGCCGTCGTGCTTTGTCTCGGCGATGCTCGCTGGCGCCCTGCTCGGTATCGCCGGCATCGGCCTGCCCTCACTGGAAACCGGCATAACGCTGTCGCTGGTGGTCTTCGGCGCGATAATGGCGCTTGCCAAGCCGCTTCCGCTCGCTGTGGCCGCCTCGCTGACTGCTCTCTTCGCCCTCTTCCACGGCAATGCCCATGGCCTCGAAATTCCCGAGACGGCCAGCGGCATCGCTTATGCAATCGGCTTCGTGGTCGCTACTTCGGCTCTTCACGCGACCGGCGCGTTAGCCGCCCTGACACTTCGGCGCTGGCCGCGAGCCATCCGCACGGCAGGCGTCGGCACGTCGTTGGTCGGCGTGGCGCTGGCGGCACAGATCATCTGAACCGCAGCCCATTCATCTGCGATGAACAGGAGGCGAAGGCGTGATCAGCCGGCTAACCGTTTGGCAGCGCATTCGAAACGTGCTGTACCAGATCCTGAAGACCCGGTCTGAGCGACCCTGATCCCATCCGGAGATTGAGGCTAGCAGCTTGCCGTAAGCCGCGCGCGCGTACGGAGCGGTCCGCCGTGGGTCGCGACTAACTTCCTAGCTGCAGCCGGACCGTCTTGCCTGACGTAGCCGGCCTGTTCCCAGCTACGCCAAATGATCGCCGTCGTGAACTCCGTGCCGGCGAGCGTGACTTGGTCGTCGCCGCTGCTGGCGGCCTCCCGGGCGAGGTCATGAAGAACTGGCGTGTCAAAGCGCCGAACACATTCGATCGCGAATTCGGCTTCTCACGCATGGGCTACGAGATCGCCGCAGGGTGGGGTGCGGCGATGGCCGATGTAGCATCCAGACAGTAATTCGAGGTCGATTGCGTAGGGGACTATGCGCGGCTTTCTATTCCGAACACCGTGCCGGCGTCGTTCAAGCACTTGATAAACGATCCTGACACTCCACCGGCGGTTGGCAACACATCTGCGGCCTCCACAGGCCCACCATAAGTCAATAAAATCAAACGCTATGGACGGCGGTTCGCCAGCCTTGACTTGGCTAACCAAGTGCAACAATGCCTCTAAATCATTGAAAGATAACGATAATGGTGGGCCCGGAGGGTCAGCGTTTTCCACACAAAATCAATACGTTAGTGGATGGTTCGCCAACCCGTTTCCTTCGTATTCTCTCGTATGGTCTGGCGAACCTAAGGATCAAGAGGAGGATTAATTTTCCTGCAAGTGGTGTCTCGTTTTCCCGCAAAGTCGATGAACGCTTGTTGACTATAAGGGTATATGAGCGAGGCTGGTTTGGGCCGGGTATGGACGGCTCTCCGTTGGCAAGGGTTCTATTTGAGCGCTCCGCAGTTGCTGGTTGGTGCGGCCATGTATCCGACCTGTAGTGCGGCTCTTCACATGCTGGCCACAATGCCATTCGCGCGGCTCAGGTCCCGATCGAAAGCTCGCACTCGAAGGTGCACGGCCCAATTGGTTCTCCTGATCCGGCGGTATCAACCGGCTTTGTGCATTAGCCCTTTCCAACCTCGTCGGCGTTCGCTCGCCTTGTCTCGTTCTATGAGATGACTGGCTGCCTGAATCGCTCGCCGCTTGTCAGTCATTGAAGCCTGGGCTTGTAACCAAGGAGGGCGTTTACTAGCCGGCAAGAACGCGTATGCTGATTTGACGTTCCGGACGGCGCTAGATGGACACGGTCAAGATCCTCAACGCCCAGCTCCTCAAAAGCGAGGAGATCATCGCGTCTTTCTATCTGGTCCTCGATTCCTCGAGCGGCCTGCCGGCGCCCAAGGATTTGAAGCGGCTCCATACTCAGCTCAATTCCGAGATCGCGAAACTGATACGGATCGTCCGTGACCAGCCCGAGACCGTGAAGCTCGCGACCAAGGCGGCGCACCTCAAGGTCCACCGTGCGCTCAAACTTCTCGGCGGCGACCTGTTCCTCGTCGACCTCGAAGTCGCGCGCGCGGCTCCGCCGCCGGCGCCTGGAGGCCAGGGCGGCGAGGAGGAGCTTGTACGCGCCGCATTCGGCAAGTTCCTGCGCGAATGGGTTGCCGCAAGCCCGCTCATCCACCCGGACACCGCCCAGAAGCTCTGGCCCAACATCCGGAACTACAAGGCTCTGGCAGGCGCCCGGGTGATCGGCGAGAGTTTCGAGACGAGCCCCTTCGACCCCAAGCCCGTTTCGCCGCTCGAGCTCGCAAGGGATGCCGTGAAGCGCGAGTTGAGGCGGGTCAATCTCAACGATCCGATCCTCAGCGACGAAACCGTCCATCTCGTTGGCATGGCCTATGTCCTAGGACAGGTCGAGCTCGCGATGCGATTCCAGAACGACCAGAGCTATCAGCGCTACGTCTCCGACTGGTATGAGGTAGCAAAGCGGCCCATGGCGGCGATCGTCGAGACGGTCGGCTGTCTCGATCCTACGATCCTTCAGACCGTGCGGGACGGCGATCCCTTTTCCCTCGACTGGCTGCAGCGCTTCCGCCGCGATCTTCTGGCGACGCTCGCGCTCTTCTACTCCGTGCCCGACTGGCCGTGCGCGACCCTTGCGGGCTTTCCCAAGCCCAGCGGGCATCCTTCCGAAATTGTCGGCGTCAACAACGTGACCGAAAAGACGACCCTGCGCAACGGCCTCGCTTTCGACGACGTGCCCGCCAACCGGCAGGACATGCTGGGATATCTCGCCGACACGGGCTTTCCGTTGATCTATCCAAGGCGCGGGGTTATGCCGCCGAACGGGCCGCCGAAGCGGTTCGGCCGCCTTGCTCGCGCCATTCTTGTGCGCTCAAGGCGCCAAGCCTTCGAATATCTGCGCCAGATCCGCTTCAGCGTCTCGGAGACCATCTGCGAACAGCAAGAACTGATCGCCGATCTCCTTGCCATCGAGGCGGTTCGAGACGCCTTTCGAGGGACCGTCCAGAAGGAACCAAGGCTAAACCTTATCGACCGTAAGAGTCGCGGAAAGGCGTTAACGGCCGCCATGCGCTCCTTCGCCGGACAGCTCAGCCACGACCAGGCCTTGCTCCTGATCATCGGCTTCATCGACCGCTATCTCCATTACTTCACGCGGCATACCGGCGACAATATGCGCGACGAGGGCAAGAACTATCTGTCGAGCGCCTGGCCCACCGACCTCAACGGGCGGCAGTTCATGGATTGTGGCATCTATGCCGTCGAAACGGCCTTCGACCTGATGCGAATCGCCCAAGCCGCCCGGGGCATGACCTTGAGGTTCCGCTTCCTTCTCATCCCTGAACATGTCGCCCTCGTCATCTATCATGAGGAGACGAGCTTTTGCGTCAACAATGCGGACGTTGCCGTGCCCCGCCGCTTCCCCCAAGGCGCCGTCGACCGCGAGGCCGCAGCCGGCCTTGGCTGGGCGCCGGACATCACCCAGCCGCTTTACGACGCGCGCTTTGCGATCGTCGTCGCGGCCCTTTCGCCAAAGTCCTTCACCTCGCGAACGTCGGAGGGCCTGTTCACATCGTCGATCTGGGCGACCTACAAGTCTCACATAGGATTCGGCGTGACGCAGGCCGTCAGGCAGGATTTCTTTGAGACGCTGAAGTCGTTCGACGCCGGCTGCGCCCTGCTGTGCGGCTACCTCATCGAGATTTTGAGGATCGAGCCGACAGTCGCCACTGAAAAGGAGCTTGCGACCGACCTCGATGCGGCAACCGCGCTTGCCGATCATCTCTATAGGATGATCCAGGTGCTCGCGCATCCCTTGGTATATAGCGACGACAATGCATTGGGGCTCATTTCGACCGTCATGGCCCATGTGTCGATCGACGACGCGCTGGTGCAGCGCACGCGACTGAACCGCCGCCTACCGGTCTATCGGTTCATCGAGATGCTGAAGCAGGTGAAGTCGCCGACGCCCGTCCAGCAGCAGCTAATCGCACGGAATATCGACGGTGCGCACATCGACGAGCTGAACCTCGCCTTCAAGGGTGGCGGGACCCGATCCAAGCAGGATTTCCAGACTCTGCAATCGATGCTCGGTTCGGCGCGTTCCGGAGTCCTTCCGTTCGTACGGAATGCGCCGCCTCGCGTCTTAGCGCTCGTCCAGCGGCCCTAGGGTCCGGGCGGGGACAGCAGTTCAGGGAATGGCGAGCAGGCCGATATTTTCCTTGAGGATGACAAGCTCGGTGGGGATCCGAACCAGCCAGGGAGCGCCGTAAGGGACGCTTCCCGTCGCGTAGGCCGCGCCCGTGTCGGTCACCTGTTCGTACGGCCGGTCGAGCCGGATCTGCTGCTGGACCGGGATCGCCTCAATGACCTGATAGCGGTCTCCGCCGATGAAGACGTCGCGCCCGAGATCGCGGTCAGACGGCGTCCAGCGGCTGTCGGAATTGATGGTGACGAGATCGTTGGCCTTGGCAACGGAAAGCGTTCCGCTGCCTAGCGCCAGGTCGGCATTCTTCTCGACGATGAGATCGAGCCAAAGCTGCGGGTTCTGGCTGTCGGCCGGGACTTCGCCCGGAGCCGGGCTTGCAATCCGCTCGACCTCCGGTTCGGCCGGGTCGGAATCGAGATAGTGAAGCACGCGCTCCTCATAGCCTGGAGTAATTGGCACGATAACACGCGCGGCGCCGGCCTGGAGGAAGGCCGTGTGGCGGAAGTCGGTCCCGGTTGTCGCCAGTCGCGCATTCCAGGCGGACCGTCTTCCCCAGAAATAGGGGTAGAGAAAATAGCTCATTTCGCGCCATTCGAAGGCTTCCTCGAAGAAGCTCACGATCGGCTTCTGTCGGTCGCTGACGACGGGATCGATCTCGGGTTGATCGCTGACATTCACTATGGCGTCAAACAGTGGACCGTCGAAGGTTTCAACGCGCATCGTCTTGATCGCCCACTTCTTGAGCTCGTTGCGCTCGACCTCGCGATTGACTGCCTCGCTTGCTCCGCTGATCTCGAACAGAGCAGCGTTCTGTGCGGCCGCCTCGAGCACAGCCCGGTCATATTGCTGTTGGAGGCGCTCATGCGCGTCGACGACCTTTTCCCAGGTCCTCAGCTGCCAGCTGGTCATCGCCTGTGCCGTGCGCTCGCAGCGCAGCGTGGCGTGGAGCGTCAGCGTTTTATCCCAATGGCCATGCGCCATCATCGAGACTGGAACGCCGTTCGGCCATTGGGCGGCCCGTTCGATCATCCAGTCGGCATCTTTGCTGTAGCCGATGGATTCGATGACCTCTCGGCCTCCAATGGCGACGTAGAGGTAGATTTGGTCGGTCGAGACCGAAGTGAGTGGAATTGACGTAAGGCTGGCATGGCCAGAGATGGGCTGGTAACCGTCCGGGATGGCGATCATCGCAGCGATCGTGTCCTCAGATTCGCCGCCATCTTCGTCCTCGCTGGGCTCTGACCGCCACGTGTATCCGACGTCGATGAATTGTGCCGGCGGGGGCTCGACACCTACTGCGCCATAAGACTTGGCGATGCACAGATAATTGGTCGGATGAATATCGAGCGGACCGAGGGCAAGGGGCGCAGGCTTAGGCACCGAGATTCGAGTGGCCTGAGCCTGCGAGAATAAAGAGAGCCCTGGCTCAGGAATGTGAAACTCGACCATCAGCCGCGTGCCATAATGGCGCAGCCCGACTTCGTGAATCTTCTCGACCCAACAAAAGACGCCGCTGATCGCTTTGGGTGGGGTGTTGCTTCCGCTTGCTGCGAGGTTCTTTAGGGAGTGCAAGTTGAACTCCCGCACCGCTTCCGTGATCGTCGTCCGCCTGAGCTCGCGGACGGATTCGAAGGTCTTGTCGACCGTCTTGGAAATGATTTCCTGGGCAACTTGCGAAGTCGCTGACCGCGATTCCGACTTGTTCCTGTCGAACGCGGTATCGAGGGACGTGTTGACGGTCGTTACGCCATAACGGCCGGAGAGGTTCACCCCCGCCTTTATCGAGAATTTCTCGTCGATGACGGTATTGACCTGCGTCTGAAGCTCGTGCCGATCGGTGGTCTGCAGATCCTTCTCCCGTGTTTGTTCGGTGAGTGTTGTCGTTTCGGTGACCTGCTCGGTCGTCTGCTTAAGCTCGTGCTTCCTGGTCTTCTCTTCACCCGGCATGACATTCTCAATGTGAGCGATCTCACGAGCTTCGTATCCGACCAGGCGTTCGCGGGCGACGATCAAGTCGCCCCAGCCGATCGCACGAACGGCCGGACGCTCATTTCCAACCGGGGCTGCGGAGGGCGAAGGGAGCGTCGTAGCTTGCTCGCTTTCGAACACCTTGATCTTGGCACACAGATCATTGGCCTCGACGAGAAGGCCATCGACATCAAGGACACTGCCAAAGAACGTGCCGAGGCCTAGTTTCCTCGCGCCGAGCCCTGTCCCGCCAGCCCAACCTCCGAGTATCTGCTTCTCAGTTGCCGTAAGCCGATTGTCGAGTTCCTTGAAAAAGGCATTGTCGAGCAAAGGTGGAAGGCGGGCTGCTCGCGATTGCCCGTTGGAGAAGGCGCTGCGCGTATTCGCATTTGCAGGTGGCCGCTTGACCCTTTGCGCGCTGCTGTTGGCCAAGTTCTCATAGTAGAGCTGGTTGGCCTTCGTTTTGATGCTCTCGCGGATTGCGACGTCCTGTTTGATCTCGGCGAATTTCCTCTTATCCGTGGCAATTGTTGGACTAGCGCTGGTGCTCGGTGCTTGAGCCTTATTCGCCGCGTTGAGGAGGTACTGGGGAAACACAAGTTTCGCTTCGAGCAGATCAGCGATCACGCCGGGGGCCTTCAAGGGTCCGGGATCGGCAAGAAACTGGTTCCAGAGGCGGCCAGCCTTTATTAGCCGTTCAGCCTGGCCAGCGAGCGGATTGTCTTTGGAGATACGCGCAATGAGCCAAGTGTCCAGCAGCTGGGTATATTCAGATCCTACCGCCTTCGCATCGACGTCACGGTTCGCCGTCTGGAAGGCCGCCAAGGTGGAGACCAACACCGACTTCGGCTTATCGATCGCCTTAGCGAGTTTTTCGAGCTTAAGCCCCGTCATTGTCTTTGCGCTCAGCGCTACTCCTGCAGGCAAGCTGGAAAGGACTTGAGGATTGGGGCTGCGAAGGTCGAGATTGGCGGTCTTTAGGATCGGAGTGACGATGCTGCCGCTTGCGCCCGGCACCGGATCGACGGGAGCGCTCCCAGTCGAACCTCGGAGGCTGACCAGGTTGAAGATGTCAGTGTCAGCAGTGCGCATTGCTCACCCCACACCATCAGTGTTCGCCAAGCAACCTACCACTGTTCGACGTGTATGCGAAATTCAAGCTCTCATGGAAGGTGTCGGCCCATTTGGTCCCCAGATTGGCCTATCGTTGATGGAAGAATTCCAGCCCGGAAGGCCTCAGGTGCAGCGCATGACAAGCGAGGATCAAAGGCGGTGCTTCACTGTAGCATCCTGCTACATGAGGACCCAGCGCGCCTCCACCCTTGCTGAATACGCCAGCGGGAGGGCCGGCATAAACGCGTCGCCAGAGCCACGGGAGTCCACTTTGGGCCAAACCCGGACATCATGCCGCCTGAGCCGAATGTCTGCTTTCGGGAAATGACGAAAGAGACCTCAATGGCGGACTTGCGGCGCAACGCCGCCATTCGGTTTAAGGTAATCCGATTGGCGAATGGCTGAACCAGCTCCTTGACTACCTTGGCGAACCGCACCGCAAGCTATTGAGCGATAACGAATTTGTTAGTCGCTGAGGGACATCTTTTCAACGAAAACAATCAGTTAAATTAGCTGGTGGTTCGCCCAAGCATATCCTTCGTATGTTCTCAAATGGTCTGGCGAACCCGAGGACAATAAGGAGGAATGAACTTGGCTATCGGGCTCTTGACCACAGCGCACGCAGCGGTTCTTGCGGCCCGCCTGAGTTTCACGGGCATGATGCCCACTCGATTGTTCAGCCCATGATAACCGACTGATTTTGAAAGGCAATTTATTCTCGTTCAACACAGATACCGTCGAGCATACCGTCAAAAATCTGGGCTTTTGATTTCATTGGGGAATTTTCGCTGTTCGCGAATTCTTTGCTTTCGCGGGCTATCGTTAGGACGAGTCGATTTTTTTCTTTCGCAGACTGGCATTGATCCCCTTGGCGGCGTGGAAAAATACGGTCATTGTCGAACCGCTTGCGTCAGCAGCAATGCCACGCGGCGACGCGTAAGGCGCCCGATTTGCTAGGTGGCGCGCCAAGGTGCGGAAGTGCCACACATTATAGGCGGCCGTTTGTGAAAGTTCAAATTACGGCCACCTCTTTCGCGAGCGCTTGGAACGAAACTCGTGGACTGTCTGGCCGTCGATAATAGTATACACGGCGGATCTTCACTCGCGTATGACCATCTTTCCGCTGAACCAGATTATTTTGGCCCAAGGCCTGGGCTAGAACCTTTCAAGCTCACTGAGCTGTTGGCTGAGCATCGGGGCATAGCAATTCAAACTCCTGAAACTCACCTATATAAGCCTTCCATTCCTCCCTGGTCAGGTTCCGATTGGCACTCCGACAAATTCTCGTCTGCCAAGACGCTCGATCTAAATCCCACAGAACTAATGTTCCATCTGCCACTCCGGACACCAGCGTTCTTGAATCTTTGCTGAAAGCTAAAGATAGAACCGCACCGGCATGTCCATCAAGGATGATCCCGGACGTGTCCGGGCTGTCGACATTCCAAAGTCTGATCTCTGTTCTTGGGGACGCAGTCGACGCCAAAAACTGCCCATCAGGGCTAAACAATACCTTGTCGACCGAAGCGATATGGCCGACCAGCGGTTTTGGCTGAACCGGCGGTGAGGCTAGATCCCACAAATAGACAAGATTATCCCAACCGCCCGTGGCCAAGCGCCCTTTACCGAGCGTTCCCTCTAGGGCGAGACTCGATATTCCTTTCGGGTTGGCATCGCTCTTTGAGAGGGTTGGCATGGGACCCATGGTCCACAAGCACTTGGCTGTCGATGCCCATCCACACGCCGCCGCCAGCAACTGACCATCAGGGCTAAAGACCGGTTCCAAACTAGGATTGACCGGTTCCGTGAATGACATTGGTCTGGGGGCAACGTCTGTTGCGTCCCAAAGGGTCATCCTGCCCTCAGCGCTTACCGACGCAAACGTCTCCCCATCTGGACTGGGGTATGCAGCCCCCCCTGCGTTTCTTAGTGATACACAAGTAGGCTGTACCTCCGCCAAATTTGTCCGACATAACTTTGCATATCGGTCACTAGATAATAATTCCTGATCGCCTTTGATAAAGTGGACGTAAAGAACTGAGGAGTCGTGAGCTTTTGTCGACGAACGTGGTTGCTGCGTTGCCAGGTCCCATATCTGCAGGTATCCGGCCGAATCTCCAACTGCCAGCACTCCACTGCCCATAGCCAGGGAAGTGGCGGCATTGGTACCTTTTGCAAGCACCTGCCCAATACCTGTCCGACTATCCAGGTCCCAAACACGTACGTCACCGTCACTACCACCGGTAGCAAGCCAATGGCCTTTGCGATCCACTGCCACCGCAGTTACGCCCATTTGGACAAGCGGTTCGAAGCCAGCAAGAGGAGTACCTGAAGACGTATCCCAAAGCCGGACGGTATTGTCTTTGCCAGCTGATGCCAGGACCGTGCCGTCGGCGGAAAACGCAAGGCTTGTCACATCAGATAGATGCCCGTTCAATGATCTCGGCTCTCGCATTCTCGCCGCCGTGTCCCACAACTGAATCTCACCGGACGCAGTCCCGACAGCAAGGGTAGACTCGCTAGGACTAAAAGCTAACGTATGAATATAGACTCCGGCATTCATCGGCTCGCCATCGGGAGCGAGATCTATCGACGACCACAATCGGATTACACCAGCTCCGCTACCAGAGGCTAACAGACTATACCGGGGGCTATAAGCTAGCGCATAATACGGCCCATCATTTACGTCATGCCCTGTCTGTGATGCAATTGATCCCCCAGTGTCTATACTAACGATGCTAAGAAATTTCCCGTAGTGAACCGTGGCGACCCGATGGGCGTCTAGCAGCACAGCTCTCCACAGATTCGGCTCGCTTATGTTCAAAACTTTTGGATTTACCGGTTGCTGAGTCAGATCCCAGACCAGAACTCGATTGTCGGCGCCGGCTGACGCAAGCAACTCTAGATCACCTGCAAACGCGACACTTTTCACCTCCGCAGTGTGGCCCCGCATTGTTTCACCATGACGAGCCAGATCGGATAGGGACCAGCGGGCTACGTCGCCGTCGGAACTGGCTGCGACGAGGAACTTTCCGTCGGGACTAAAAGCCAAGTCGCTCACCGCTCCCAGGCCCGCCCAAACACTCGTAAACCGCCTGGAGGGATACTGCAAAACGTCCAGGAGAGCCCGTTCTGTTGTAGCGTTGTCATTGATCCGGATGGCCGCGAGACTAAGCAGCTCTGCTCGATCCAATCGTCCACTACGCTCGTTCAGCGCCTTTGTGGCCAATAGCTCCGACAGCGCTAGCCGCGCCTGTTCCTGCGCGATAGCGCGCTCATGCGTTGCCCACAGCAATCCTGCTAAAGAAGCGAGCGCCAAGACGAGAAGCGATACTGCAATGGCTTGAAATACCCGGAGACGGCTTTTGTCGCGCCTTTCGTTTCCAAGCTGTTTCTCAATCGTCGTGATGATTCCAGAATACGGGAAGCGCTGTAATGCTTCACCAGGTTGAGCGACCCTTAGGTAGTATTGTAGCCTCTGTGCAATTGGATGATCAATTGATCGCTGTAATTCGTCGTCAAAATCAATAACAAGTACCTTTGGGTTCTCTTTTCTTGATTCTAAATAATCGGTTACTTCCTCCAGCACCCAGTCTGGACCATCAGCACCCGAAGCCCGACGAGCATATAACTGTGCGGAGCTGATCAGAACCAAGATCGTCGACTTCGAGACGTTCCGCTTGGTGGAGTGAGGGAGTGAATCACCGGAGACATAAACACGCTGATCGAGAAAACAACCAATGCCCTTTTTCTGAAGAAGACCATAGAGCGCCTTTGCATACTGTTCCCCGTCGCTTCTTCTATGGGCGATGAATACGTCATATCCCCACAGGGCATCTACCCAATAGGTTAAACTCCGAATCCAACTCAAGGCCGAAACAACTGACCCTTGGCTCCAGCCTGCCTGTTTGGTGCCCGGAAGAATAGGGTTCGACATATCCCTGTCTCGCAGCTGCTAGATCGCTAGATCGGTGACTGAGCTATCACCAGATAAGCAATGTCAATAGATTGCAGATTGCCGTTTTTTGCACAATCCTTGGTCAGCGTAGCCAAATCCCGATACTCGCCTGCTTCCTCCGTCGGCCGATCGAATGGAAGGTCGGCGGGTTTACCCCCTGATAACCAGGACACGTAATAGTTGCCGGAACGGTTAAGAAAATCCCAAGAGAACGACGGTAGATCTACTTATTGTAACGTAATTACGACGGGGCTGGAAATCAATATAGGTCGACACCGGTCCCCAGGAATCTTGCATGCTATCATTGTCCTCTTGTCTTCTATTCTTCCTGACCTCTTGTGCCAAGTTCATCAACTCCTCGATGTCTTGACCCGAGGTGAGTTGCACGTCGATCCCGTGCTCGGTCTGCATGAAGTAGGGACCCCGGCGGAATGCCTCGATCAAAAAGAGCCTCGCGGCCTGTTCCATTTCACGCGTCGTTCGGACGGGTTGGCGGCGCCGCGCCTCGAGGTCCTTCCTGACGGGTGCTCCCATGGCATCCAGCACCGCGTTATAGGTGGCCATGGAACGGTCCCGGTACTGTCATAGACGCTGAGCTTGGCAAGGGGCCTGAGGATCGCCGGCTCGTACAACATGCGCCAGGTCATGTTCCTTCCACGTTCGAGCTCGACACGCGCGAACCGGCTGACCAGTAGAAGGTATTTGTCGACTCGATCTGCTAGCGGCACGTGATCGTAGTCCGCGAGGGGACTGTCCACGCCAACGAACGCTTCGAGCGCACGGAAGTAGACTTCCCAGTCCCTGGCGCGGCCAGTCCGGCAAAGCTCCTCAAACCTGGCTTGTGCTTCGTCTACGCGAGCGGCGGTCTTCAGCTGATCGAAGGCACGATGGGTCACCCGTGCGACAATTCCGGGCAGCGCGACGACGCGGAGGGCAGGCGGCAGGCGGGTTAACAACTCCTCTCGCAGCTCAACGTTGGTCGCAGGAAGCAGGAGTAGCACTCGAGCGCAGTCTTCGGCCGACAGCGAGTTCCAGTCCAGTCCGGCTGTCCTTCCAAACCACCCGGCGACGAGCTGCACGATGTCCTCATTCTCTTCCCTCGTGACCACTCGATATCAGCACGCGCCTGCTCAAGGGCGAACAGCGTTTTTTTGAAGCTCAGACCTTCGCGGCGCAGGGATGTCCAGACCGAATTGTGCGAGACCTTGACCCCGCGCGCATCCAACTCGTCCTTCAGCCGATGCAGCGTCAGATCAGAGGTCTGATTGATCCGCTCCACGCTGAAGGCCCGATGCGGCTCCAGAACGCGCTTGCGGTGTCCGCCCATCTTGCCCGGCGCCACCGAGCCGGTGGCACGGTAACGCTGCGACCACTTCACCGCAGAGGAAACTGCAACGCCAAAGCGCGATGCCACCGCACGGCAGTTCTCGCCCGCACCAACCGCCTCACAAGACGCTAAGCCGCCGCGAGCGAGAGGTCATGTCGTTAGTCGTTTCAGGGCCGTTGCGACTACCTCCCAGGACACGGTCTATCTCTTCGATTGTCGTGCGCCATGATGGCTGATTCCCTTGCCTGGAGCTTTGTGTCATAGAGCGGGCCTGCAGTGATTTGCATCGCAGCGCTGTTTGCAACAGTGTGCACCCGTGATTTTGCCAGATCGGAGATTGATGGCGTGAACGTCAACGATTTTCTCGATGATCTTTCGGGGCTCAGCTTTCCTCATGCCTTCAATCCTTACTCTGAGAAGTGCGCCCTTCACGATATTGACGAGGCCCCGGCTATCCGGCGCAAGAATCTGGAGACGATACTGCTCGCTGCGACAACGAACGGAATCGATTCGCTCTGGATCGGTCGTGACCTCGGCTATCGCGGGGGAAGGCGAACCGGGCTTCCTCTGACAGACGAGGCCCATTTATCATCCCATGCTGCGATGTTCGGCTGCACCTCACTTTCCCGCGCGACGAAAGGCCCAATGGTTGCAGAGCGCACCGCGACAATCATTTGGCGCATGCTGGAGAGTATCGGACGCCCCGTGTTTCTGTGGAACGTGTTTCCCCTCCATCCCCACGAGGAAGGCGACCCTCTTTCCAACAGATGCCACACAAGGGCGGAGCGCCAGGCTTGCAGGAGCCTGCTGGTATGGCTCCTGCGGGCTTTGAACCCGCGGCATGTAGTTGCCATCGGCAAGGATGCGCAAAACGCGTTGTCCGACCTAGATATTGCCGCAGTTGCAGTGAGACACCCAAGTTATGGGGGGCAGGCCGAGTTCATCGCCGGGATCACCACACTCTACAAACTGCCGAAGGACAGACGCGACAACCCGCAACTGTCGCTGTCGCTCACCTAGAACTCACGAATTCGTGGAGTAGCCGAGCGTCCTGTTTTCGAGGTCCGCGGTAACAACGCCGCCCCGATTGGCCTGAAGTTCGCGGAAGACTTCATAGCCCGACAAGATGGCCTCCTCCCAAAGCCACAGCGGCATGCTTGCAACCTCGTAGCCTTCAACGAATTCTCTGACTGTTTTCAGAAGGCCATAGTCCAGGGCGGGAACACCCTCGAACAGATTCAGGCGCTGAGCGTGATTGAACACCCAGGTGGAAACGCCTTCTTCGATCAACACCGCACGCGCGCCGTCCTCGACCTCGTCGATTTTCGGAACGCTCTTTCGCTTGCGCTTCAAAAGGCGTCTCAGATTGGGCGACCATCCGAGTTTCGCGGCGAATGCCATGTGGAAAGCATCGTGAAATCTATAGTCGTCGTCTTCCATACGGTTGTCCGTCAGCCTGTCGCCGAGCGGGCTCCCGTCATAGAAAGGCGTAACCTGCCTCTTCCCGGGTTCGCCATTTTCGACGAGCGTCAGGGAAAATTTCCGAGGAAACTGCTCGTGCTCGGGGAAATCTGCGTCCAACAGCGGCGGATAACGCTTCTGCTGTGGCCAGCGTTCATACGACTTCCGGAGATTTTCCGCTGCCGCATCAGCCAGGCTGAGCCCGGCTTCCTCTGCGGCATCCCTAAGGTTGCGCAGAATCGCAACGAGCCTGCCAACAATGGAGGCCTGGTTGTCTTCCAGGCGACCGGCCTGAAAATCGACGACCAGAAGCCCGACCTCTGAGGCAAGCTTCAGCAGCCGTCGCTCAAACTGGCTGCTCGGTTCAGACGCCCTGGCTGCGACGGATTTCTGCAGATCGATAAATTTGAGATCTTCAGGAGCGGAAAATTGCCAGTCTTCGACCGGCCGATCAATGTTGTGTCCTACATAGGCGAGGCTGATGTTCGACCTGCAGGCTATCGCATTCAGATACCACAACGTATCGCCGAACTCCTCGATCACGGTCTTCTGGTAGCCAATATAGGCGGTCTTATCCCGTTGCTTCTTTTTTACTTCGCTCAATATACTGCCGGCTTCTCCGAAAAGGCCGAGAAGAGGGAAGGACAGACCCCGGTCGGTCTTGAAGAGCTTGTCCGTTTTGTGGGCAGCTTTCTGGTACCCATCAAGCGTCAGAGTTCCTGCCGAAAACTCGCTCATCATGAGAAACCTTCGTGCTAATCGACGATTTTATCCATGCGCTTCGAGTAACGCGAACTGCTCTTCATGAATTGATACGGATCACCGATAACGGTGTTGGCGCGTCCTTTGTATTCGGCGTGTATCCAGTCCAGCAACGGCTGGGCTTTTGCTAATGTGAATTTTCTGTGGCCGATCCCGTTGAGATAACCGAGCTGATTGAGAATGTGATTTGGAATTGCAGGAGCCGCATCGCCAAAATAATAAAAATTGCGCGAGGTCAACACCCGGTTTGTCTGGGTGTCGTTCTTGACGTTGGACGGTTCGGGGCTGCCGTCGATCTGGCTGTGATGCGAATCTTCCTGGACCCAGGCCGTCGTTCCTGCGGGCTGATGGTAAATATTGTCGCCCATGATCGTCTTGCGACTGCCGTTGCGGACTGGCCGCTTACAGAGATACTCGTGATCGTGCCAGTAGGCGTTGAAGGTGAGCGTGTCGGTCACCTGCATCGCATAAATGCATCGACCGACCGCTTTCAGTTTTGCACCGCCCATGCCAATGACCCAATCGCCAATCTGAGCCGTGTTGCGGATCCTGGGTTTGCATGTCGCGAGCGTGCACACGCCGTGGAAAGGATTGGGGGCAAAACCAAAATCTCTCGCGACGACGTACATGTAGACGTTGGGCATAGAGGTTTCAGCACCGCGACGTTGGAGCGGCATGCACAGGTTCGCGCGGCGTGCTGCTGCCTGGGTCCTCGAAAGGACTGTCTTTACCTTCGATGGCGTCAATGATGCTGGCAGAGTTCCAGTTCACCAGAGCGTTTCCGTATTTCTCGAACGCGGGCGGGATGTCGGCCCTCGTCCCTCCATAGGCATAGACGCCCACGATGCGCTTCCCCAATTCATTTGCCTTGTTGATTTCCCAATCCACCCATGGCCGTTGATGTGTTTCCTTGCCGATCAGCACGATCACGGTTCCGGCCCACGACATCTTCATCCGCAGCAGCCGCTTGAGCGTTCTTTCCGGAATTTGTTTGGCGTCCAAGCGGGCTTGGTTGGACGGCTTCGCTCGGATCGAACTGTTGCGGATCTCGAAGCCGTTGCGGCCGAGCAAGTCGGTCAGATTGGTCACGTGGTCATCATCAGCATGGTGATGGCTGATGAACACGTGCCGACGCTGCGACATCTTCGATACTCCTGGAGAGTGCTCCGAACAGGGCCACAGTGTGTAGCGAGTCGCGTACAAACGCTAGTAATCTCACCGTTGCTAGCCCGAGACTTCCGAATCCGGCGAATTGATTGGACAAAAGCAGCTTTGTGGGATGAACCGTTGCCGGGGCAACCGCCGCGCCTACCTACTTCGACGAACATGAATACGAGGGCCCTGTCACGGTCGAAAGTTTCCTGGATGGCGGGGTCTGGGCGAACAATCCCGTACTGCCCGCCATCGCCGAGGCCGTACGTCAGCTCAACGTGCCTCTGGAGCGCATCGACGTGCTCAGTGTCGGGACGACGAGCAGTGAAGCGGATTTCAGCGCTGCCCTTCGAAAGGGCAAGGCAGGTTGGGCACCGGAAAGCGCGGACCTATTCTTTGCGGCGCAGGAGCAAGGGGCAGCCAAGCTCGCCGCTAGTTTCGTGAGTTCTGCCCGGTTTCTAAGGATCAACGAGTAAACCTCTAGCTCAATATCGCTGGATGATACACAGGCGATCAGCGACCTGATTCGACGCGGTTCGCAGGCCGGCCAGGACTCGTTCGCCGTTGTCCACTCGCGGTTTCTGGACGGCAATTACGCAGCCGACTGGCGATCCTAGTTGCATGGAGAAGAGGCGTAGGAGCGGCGTCATCGACATCCGCTCGAAGCTTCGTACCATGGAGTTTAGAGTCCGCCCCGTTGGCAGGCAGTGCAAAAAGCGCGAAGAACTCCCGGTCCACGCCACTTGGCGAGCGAGTGGCGAAAAGAGATTGCGTTCTGCCTGGCCGGCCAATCGCGAGATGGGACCAGAAGTACTGGAGGCACCATGTCGGATCCAACACACCACTCATGGCTCAGGAAGGCTCAATCTTGCCATAAGCTTTTGACGAAAGGAACTGCAGCAATTTGTGATGCGGACCACCCGTTAATTCAAAAATCCGGTAGCTAAGTGGGGCTTCAATTTCGATAGAATATTGTTTAATCGACGCTTCACCCAATGTAGATGGAACGACGACCGTGAAGGGGTCAGTTAACGTTGTCTTGAGGGATGGAATAGGCAATTTCGCGTCGAAGGCGGCTTCGAGTTCTTTCTCGGTCCACGAACTATGAGTGCTCTCTCCCACATATGGGTCATGGTCTCTCTTCCGGGGCAGCGCCAGTTCCAGTGACTTGAGGAGGAGCCGCTTTACAGTCGATCGGTCTTTTTCCAGACTGAAGTTCGCACTGGGAAGAAGCGATGCCAGCTCGTTTGCCGCGCCCAGCACCGCTTGGGAGATGAAATTCGCCGACAACGCTTCATCACCATCGTGGTACACATTTGCAGCAGGGCGAGCTCGCGTCGCTACCCAATTGCGCAAAGCTACGAAACGAGTGTCCTGCACTTCGTCGCACACGATTGATCTTGTGAGACAGGCAACGAAGTACTCGTAAACGCACCATCCTCGATCCACATAGTCGGGGGCAGCCAATATAACGACATTCCTAAGCAAATGATGCATATTCTCAGTACGCATCCGGTGAAGACCGCAGACGTGCGCATCCGGCAGCCAGGAGAACCTGAGCACCGGAGTGCTGGGGTCAAGCTTTCTTT
>NZ_JAMYMD010000051.1:0-37448 GCF_040318335.1 Mesorhizobium sp. M1182 | reverse complement strand
GAAAGCTCATCATCCTCGCAAACGCACTACTCAGGGACAATCGGACCTGGACACCATCTGTCCCTTGACCAACACGGATACTCTAACCGCGGCGGCAATTGAAGGTTCCCTGGCTTGGGATTTCGTTGCCGCTGGAGTTCAAGGGCGAAGATCACAGCCGCGCCTTGGTGGTGCGCGGCGTTGCCAGGAGAAGGCTTGTTTCGCTGCCGGTAATTCCGGGAATCAGCCGGATACGTCTCAGCACCGCATCGAACTCGCTCAGCGTCTGGGTCCCGAGTTCTATCACCAGGTCCCACCGGCCATTGGTGGTGTGGATGGTCGAGACCTCGGAGAAGCCGCCCAGCGCCCGGATGACGCGATCGGCGGCATGGCCCTCGATCTCGATCATCATGATGCCACGCACCCGCTGATCGACCGCGTCGGCGCGTAGAATGACGGTGTAGCCGACGATGACGCCGTCTCTTTCAAGTCGCTCGATCCGGGACCTTACCGTTGCCCGGGAGACACCCAGGCTGACGGCAAGGTCGGAAATGCTGCGCCGGGCGTCGTGCCGCAAAGAGGTGATGATCTGCTCATCGAGACGGTCCATGTTTGCTCACAACGGAAGTAGATCGTGCCACAATGGTAGGGCACTTCAACAAATTTGCCAATTTGACATGTTCATTCTGCCAGCGATGCCCGCTTCAATAAAGCCATCGTAATTCGGTGGGTATGACAAATGCATTGCACGATCGTTGGGGCGCCGATCCAGGCCGGCTCAGGCCGCATGGGCTGCGAGATGGGGCCGAGCGCGCTTCGCACGGCCGGTCTGGCCGGCGCGCTGACCGAGCTTGGCCATACGCTGACCGACCTCGGAACGATTGTCCCTGCCGATATGCGCCCTGTCGTACACGGCAACGCGGCGGTGAAGGCGCTGCCGGAAATCGCCGCCTGGACGGCAGCGATCAGCGAAACTGCCTATGCCGCAAGCGCCGATGCGATGCCGATCTTTCTCGGCGGCGACCACAGCATTTCGGCCGGCACGCTCGCCGGCATAGCCCGCCGCGCGGCGAATGCCGGTCGGCCGCTCTTCGTGCTGTGGCTCGACGCCCACCCCGATTTTCATACGCTCGACACGACAACCAGCGGCAATCTGCATGGCGTGCCGCTGGCCTATGCCAGCGGGCAGCCCGGCTTCGAGGGCTATTTCCCCCGGCTTGCAGCACAGGTGGAGCCGGCTTGCATATGCGCGCTGGGGATCCGCAGCGTGGACCTGGCGGAACGGGATGCATTGCGCAGAGCCGGCGTGACGGTCCACGACATGCGTTCGATCGACGAGCACGGCATAGCGCAACTGCTTCGCGCCTTTCTCGAACGGGTGAGCGCCGCCAATGGCATGCTCCATGTCAGCCTCGACGTCGATTTTCTCGACCCGTCGATCGCCCCGGCGGTGGGCACCACCGTTCCCGGCGGCGCCACCTTCCGCGAGGCGCATCTGGCGATGGAAATGCTGCATGACAGCGGCCTCGTCACCAGTCTCGACCTGGTCGAGCTCAACCCATTTCTTGACGAGCGCGGCCGCACCGCCACGCTTTTGGTTGACCTGACCGCAAGCCTGATGGGCCGGCGGATCATGGACCGCCCGACGAGGGGGTTCTGAGCCATGACCGCCAATTTGAACATCGTCCCGTTCGTCAGCGTCGACCGCATGATGAAGCTGGTGCTTGCCATCGGCATCGAGCGCTTTCTGGTCGAGCTTGCCGCCTATATCGAAGAGGATTTCAGGCGCTGGGAGCTGTTCGACAAGACGCCGCGCGTCGCCTCGCACAGCATTGACGGCGTCATCGAGCTGATGCCGACCAGCGACGGGCAGCTTTACGGCTTCAAATATGTCAACGGGCATCCGAAGAACACGCGTGACGGCCGCCAGACCGTGACCGCTTTCGGCGTGCTTGCCGATGTCGGCAACGGCTATCCGATGCTGCTTTCGGAAATGACCATCCTAACGGCGCTCAGAACCGCCGCAAGCTCGGCGGTCGCGGCGAAATACCTCGCTCCAGAGGCCGCCAGGTGCATGGCGATCATCGGCAATGGCGCGCAATCGGAATTCCAGGCCATTGCCTTCAAGGCGCTGCTTGGCGTCGACAGGCTGCGTCTCTACGATATCGACCCGGCGGCCTCGACCAAATGCATGAAGAACCTTGCCGGCCTGGGCTTCGACATCAAGCTCTGCGCGTCGGCGCAGGAGGCCGTTGAGGGTGCAGAGATCATCACCACGGTTACCGCCGACAAGCGGTCGGCAACAATCCTGACCGACAACATGGTGGGATCCGGCGTGCACATCAATGCAGTAGGCGGCGATTGCCCGGGCAAGACCGAGCTGCATCGCGACATTCTGCTGCGCTCGGATATTTTCGTCGAATACCCGCCGCAGACGCGCATCGAAGGCGAGAGCCAGCAGCTCGATGCGGATCATCCGGTCACCGAATTGTGGCAGGTGATGACAGGAAAGGCAGCAGGCCGGACGGACGCCCGACAGATCACATTGTTTGATTCCGTCGGCTTTGCGATCGAGGATTTTTCCGCGTTGCGTTACGTTCGCGATCAGCTTCAGCGGACCGGCCTTTACGAGGAACTAGACCTTCTGGCCGATCCCGATGAGCCGCGTGACCTGTTTGGCATGCTGCTGCGCGCCGAAAAAGCGACCGGGCTGGCGGCCGCCGGCAGCTGAGCTGCGATCCTGTCGGTCAGTCCTTCTTTTCCTGATACAGGCGCTCGGTGGCGCGCTCGCTTTCCCTGCGCTCCGCCGGGCCGCGACGGCGCTGCGTGAGCAGGGCGTAGGCGATCAGGATTGCCAGCAGCAGTGGACCGCCTGCAACAACGAGCAACCACAAACTATTCCCAGACATCGACCGTCTCCTTTCCCTCACAACCGGGAAGGACCCGAACCGTTCCTCCGTCTTGTTGGGAGTCGTCAGCGAGGCGCGGTGCAATTCAGGATTTTATGCCTCGGTCAGGACGTTGCACGCCTTGTCTGCACTCAGGATGTCCTTATCTAGACTCTTATCCTTCGATCACATGCACTCTCTGCGAAGTGAAGGGAACCACAAGGGCTTTCTGACATTTGGTTGTTCAAGAGACAAACGTGCAGCCACACCGGCTCCGGGGCTAGGAATACCATGCGTGAGAATCAATCCGACGTCTTCGATCTGTTTTCCGAGGTTTACAAGAATGCGGCTCAGGAGGAGATAAGCCTCCAGCAATATCTGCTTGCCTGCCGCGAGGACAAGTCGATGTACGCCTCGGCACCCGAACGGATGGTCGAGGCGATCGGCGAGCCGACCTTTGTCGATACCAGCAAGGACGAGCGGCTCGGCCGTATTTTTTCGAACCGGACGATCAAAATCTATCCAACCTTCGCCGACTTTTACGGCATGGAGGATACGATCGAGCGTATCGCCGGTTATTTCCGCTATGCCTCGCAAGGGCTCGAGGAACGCAAGCAGATCCTCTATCTGCTTGGCCCGGTCGGCGGCGGCAAGTCCTCGCTTGCGGAGCAGCTGAAAAGGCTGATGGAGCAGCGTCCGATCTATACGCTGAAGGTCGGCGGCCAGGTCAGCCCGGTCTTCGAATCGCCGCTCGGGCTGTTCGACCCCGACCGCATGGGCGACCTTTTGGAGGACAAATACGGCATCGCCCGACGGCGGCTGAACGGCCTGATCTCGCCCTGGGCGGCCAAGCGCCTCGACGAATTGTCCGGCGACATCTCCAAATTCAGCGTCGTCAAGCTGATGCCGTCCAGGCTGCGCCAGATCGGCATTGCCAAGACCGAGCCGGGCGACGAGAACAACCAGGACGTTTCGGCCCTGGTCGGCAAGGTCGACATCAGGCAGCTGGAAAACTTCAGCCAGTCCGATCCGGACGCCTACTCCTATAGCGGCGGGCTGAACCGGACGACGCAAGGGCTGCTCGAATTCGTCGAGATGTTCAAGGCGCCGATCAAGGTGCTGCATCCGCTGCTGACCGCCACCCAGGAAGGCAGCTACAACGGCACCGAGAATTTCGGCGCTTTCCCCTATCAGGGCATCATCGTTGCCCATTCCAACGAATCGGAATGGCTGCAGTTCAAGAACAACAAGAACAACGAGGCGTTCCTCGACCGCATCCTGGTGGTCAAGGTGCCGTATTGCCTGCGCGTCACCGAAGAGCGGCAGATCTACGAGAAGCTGTTGCGCGAAAGCGAATTGGCTAACAGCCCCTGCGCTCCGGAAGTGCTCGATATCCTCAGCCGGTTCACCGTCTCGACCCGCCTGGCCGAACACGACAATTCGCCGCTCTACACCAAGATGCGCGTCTATGACGGCGAGAACCTCAAGGAAACCGATCCCAAGGCGAAGTCGGTCCAGGAATACCGAAACGCCGCCGGCGTCGACGAAGGCATGACCGGCGTCAGCACCCGCTTCGCCTTCAAGATCCTGTCGCAGACCTTCAATTACGACACCGAAGAGGTGGCGGCCGATCCGGTGCATCTGATGTACATCCTTGAAGAGGCGATCAAGCGCGAGCAGTTCCCGAAGGAGACCGAGGCGGACTATCTCGATTTCATAAAGTCGGAGCTGGCCACCCGTTATGCCGAGTTCATCGGCCACGAGATCCAGAAGGCCTATCTGGAATCCTACAGCGAATACGGCCAGAACCTGTTCGACCGCTATATCGCCTACGCCGATGCCTGGATCGAGGATCAGGACTACAAGGATACCGATACCGGCCAGATCCTCAATCGCGAGGTCTTGGACAACGAATTGTCGCAGGTCGAAAAGCCGGCCGGCATCGCCAATCCCAAGGACTTCCGCAACGAAGTGGTGAAGTTCACGCTGCGCGCGCGGGCCAGAAACCATGGCCGCAACCCGTCATGGACAAGCTATGAGAAGCTGCGCGAAGTCATCGAGAAGCGGATGTTCGGGCAGGTCGAGGACCTGCTGCCAGTGATCAGCTTCGGCTCCAAGCAGGACAGCGTGACGGAGAAGCGGCATACCGAATTCGTGCAGCGGATGATCCAGCGCGGCTACACCGAGCGCCAGGTCCGCCGGCTGGTGGACTGGTACATGCGGGTGAACAAGGCGGGTTGAAGCCAGCCCGGGGTAACATATGCCGATCTTCATTGATCGCCGACTGAACCCGAAGGACAAAAGCCTCGGCAATCGGCAGCGTTTCCTGCGGCGGGCGCGCGAAGAGTTGAAGCGCACCATCCGCGATCAGATCCGCGCCGGCAAGATCGCCGACGTGGACGCCGAGCATGCCGTTTCGATGCCGGCGCGGGGTACCGGCGAGCCGAGCTTCAACGATGCCAGGAACAGCGGCAGCCGCCAGCACGTCCTGCCCGGCAACAAGCATTTCACCCCAGGCGACCGGCTGCCCAAGCCCGGCCAGGGCGGCGGCATGGGATCAGCCCCGGGCAGAACCGAATCGGAGGACGATTTCCGTTTCGTGCTGTCGCGCGAAGAGGTTCTCGACCTCTTTTTCGAAGACCTCGAACTGCCGGACATGGTCAAGCTCAACCTCAAGGAGATCCTCGCTTTCAAGCCGCGCCGGGCCGGCTTCGCCGCGACCGGCTCGCCGACCAACATCAATGTCGGGCGCACGATGCGCAACAGCCATGGCCGCCGCATAGCACTCCGGCGCCCCAAGCAGGAGGAACTCGACGCAATCGCGCAGGAGATCACGTCGCTGGAGGCGAAGCCGCAGAACGCCGAGATGCGCCAGCGCATCGTGGCGCTGCAGGAAGAGCTTGAGCGACTGGAGCGCCGCCGCAAGCGAATCGCCTATGTCGACCCGGTCGACATCCGCTTCAACCGCTTCGACGCCCAGCCGGTGCCGAATGCCAATGCGGTGATGTTCTGCCTGATGGACGTGTCCGGCTCGATGGGCGAACGCGAGAAGGATCTGGCCAAGCGCTTCTTCGTGCTGCTGCACCTGTTCCTGAAACGGCGCTACGACCGGACCGAGGTGGTCTTCATCCGCCACACGCACGAGGCGCAGGAGGTGGACGAGGAGACCTTTTTCTACAACACCCAGAGCGGCGGCACGGTGGTTTCCACGGCGCTCGAGGAGATGCACCGCATCGTCGAGCAGCGCTATCCCAGCCGCGAATGGAACATCTATGTCGCCCAGGCCTCGGACGGCGACAATTTCGTCACCGATTCGGAGCGCTGCATCACCCTGCTCGACGAACAGATCATGCGGCTTTGCCAGTACTTTGCCTATGTCGAGATCCTCGACGAGCGCGAGAGCCACATCTTCGGCGCCACCGACAACGGCACGTCGCTGTGGCGTGCCTACAGTGCGGTCAAGCTGAGGTGGTCGAACTTCCAGATGAGCCGCATCGCCACGGCGGCCGACATCTACCCGGTTTTCCGCCAGCTCTTCGCCAGACAGCCGGGTTATCAAAAGAGCGGTGAAAGAGGGGGCTGATGGCGAGCAAATCCGGGTTGTTGTTTTCCGGTTCCGACTGGGATTTCAGGACGCTGTCGCGCGCCTACGAGACCATCGAGGCGATCGCCACCGAAGAGCTCCACCTCGACGTCTATCCGGTACAGATGGAGATAATCTCGTCCGAACAGATGCTCGACGCCTATTCCTCGGTCGGCATGCCGCTGATGTACCGGCACTGGTCGTTCGGCAAGCACTACCTCTACCAGGAATTGCTCTATCGCAAAGGCGGACGGGGGCTCGCCTATGAACTCGTCATCAATTCCAATCCCTGCATCGTCTATCTGATGGAAGAAAACACCATGGCCTTGCAGGCCCTGGTGACGGCGCACGCGGCACTCGGCCATAACCATTTCTTCAAGAACAATTATCTGTTCCAGCAGTGGACGGACGCCAGCGCCATCCTCAGCTATCTCGACTTCGCCAAGGGTTACATTGCCCGCTGCGAGGAGCGGCATGGCGTCGATGCGGTGGAAGAGATCCTCGATGCCGCACATGCGCTGATGGAGCAGGGCGTGTTCAGATATCACCGGCCGCCGAAGCTGTCGTCGGAAAAGCAGCGCGAGGGCGTTCGCGAGCGTCTGGAATACGAGGAGCGTTCCTACAACGACCTATGGCGCACGCTGCCGCCTTCGAAGGACGGCGCCAAGCCCCGCGAGACGGACATCATGGCGGAGCGCAAGAAATCGCTCAAGCTGCCCGAGGAAAACCTGCTTTATTTCCTGGAGAAGAACAGCCTGATCCTGGAACCCTGGCAGCGTGAGGTCATCCGGATTGTCCGCGTCATCGCGCAGTATTTCTATCCGCAGCGCCAAACGCAGGTGATGAACGAGGGCTGCGCCACCTTCGTGCATTACACGCTGATGAACCTTTTGTTCGACCGCGGCCTGATCGGCGAAGGTGCCATGCTGGAGATCCTGCGCAACCATTCGAACGTGATCTTCCAGCCGGGCTTCGACGATCCGCGCTTTTCCGGTATCAACCCTTACGCGCTGGGCCTCGACATGATGCAGGACATCCAGCGCATCTCGACCGCGCCGACCGCCGAGGACCGCGACTGGTTTCCCGATATCGCCGGCAATGGCGACTGGCGCCAGACCATGCTGGACGCCTGGGCCAACCATCGCGACGAGTCCTTCATCCGCCAGTATTTGAGCCCTACCCTGATCCGGAAATGGCGGTTCTTTGTGCTTGCCGATGCGGCCAACGATCCGCACTACGAAGTCGCCTCGATACACAATGAGCGCGGCTACGAGAGCATCCGCGCCGCACTCGCCCACAGCTACGATATCGGCGCCAGCCGGCCGGACATCCAGGTGGTGGACGTGGACCTGCTCGGCGACCGGCATCTGCGCCTGCAGCATAAGGTCAAGGACGGCATAGTGCTGGAAGGCGGCAGCCGCGACGCCACGCTGCGCCATATCCGCAAGCTCTGGGGCTACGAGGTCAGCATGGTCGCGGTCGACGCGCAGACCGGCGCCACAGTCCACGAACGGTCGACCAGCCAGATCGGGGAATGACCGAACCGGACTTGCCAGCGCAGTCGGGTGTCGTTGCCTTTACCGGATCATCAACCACCCTATCTACGCGCGCACCACGAGGGCATGGTCGGGAGCAGGAACATGCGCGCATTGACGATCGCCACGCTTCTGTTGGTCGCCGTCTCGATGGCGCTCTCGCTCGCGCACGCTTTGGAATTGCCCGGCAAGTTGCGCCTCAAGGAGGCCACCTACAGATCAGTGCAGGCGATCTACTATCCCGGCTTCACGATCGGCGGGTTCGCCGAGATCGGCGGCATCATTGCACTCGCCGTCCTGCTTTACCTGACGCCCTATCCAAGCGCCCGATTCTGGTGGACCTTGGCGGCGTTTGTCTCGTTGCTGGCGGAGCACGCGACCTATTGGTTGGTCACGCACCCCGTCAATAATTTCTGGGTGCAAGACACTGCCCTGCCGAAATCCGCCGCGACGTTCTTTTCAATGTTCTCTCGAAAGCAGACCGGCGACTGGAGAGATTTGCGCAACGTCTGGGAGGCTTCGCATGTCGCCAGGGCAGGCCTGGCGATACTGAGCCTCGTCTCAATTGCTGTCGCCGCGACATTTTTTGCCGAATAGCCCCAGGGATCAAGACGGCGCCCTCGTCCGCCAATTTTGCGGCCACGAACGCTGCATCCGTCAGATCAGGGAACGGAGCCGGAGCCGTATTGTCTTAACGTCAAGCGATCCGGCCGTTCAGCGGTCGGCGCGATGCTTGTTGTGGGCGCTTTCCTGGTGCTCGCCGCGGATGATGTTGCGATCGTCGGGATCGGCAATATCCTTCGGGTCCGATCTGAGCTCGGCACCGCGCCGGAACGCCTCGCGCTCTTGCCTGGTCTTTTTCAAATCCGCTTCCGCGTCGAAATCCTTGCCGGCGTTTTTCGTGTTCTCGCGCTCTTCGATGATGCGCAATTGCTGCTCATGAGTCTTTTTTCCGGCCATCGGTGACCTCCTTCTTTTGATTTTCCGCTTTCCCAGGGTCCAAATTCGCTACAGCCCGAAAGGATAGGTCTCGGGAAGGCCTGTCCCCGCATGTTCCGGCCCAAGCGGCGTCACGGCACTGGTTTCATCGAACCAGACGAAAGCATCGAACTGGCGGGCGAGCGAGGCGTCCGCATAATGGCTGTGGAGCTCGGTTTCGGGCCGGTAGATGACGCCGATAAAGCGTTCCAGCCGGCGCTCCAGAAGCCGTTCGCGCAGCGTGTCGTCGCGCTCGAAATCGAGCAGGAAAGGCGAGACGCCGCTGTCGTGGCAAAGCCGCTCATAGCTGTCGTTGTGGGAAGGCCGAACCGGTTTCACTTCCATGTCGCCGTCCCAGTCGGTGGCGGCGGCCACCGTCCCGGAATGCATACTGAGCCCGATCAAGGCAACCTCGTCGCCAAAACGCTGGCGGCAGAGCTGGCCGATATTCAGTTCGTCCCTGACGATCCCCATTTCGGTATAGCGGGCATCGCCGATATGGGAATTATGTGCCCACACCACCGCCTTGGCATTCGGGCCGCGGGCCTGCAGCAGGTGCTCCAGCGTTTCGAACATGTGGGTGTCGCGCAGGTTCCAGGACTGCGCGCCGCCATAATACATGGTGCGGTAATAACGCTCGGCGGAGGCGACCAGGCGGGCGTTCTGGGTGGCGTCGAGGAAATCGATACCGTCCTGCTGCGCATAGTCGAGCTCTCTGGAAAGCAGTTCCCGGCATTGCTCGAGCACGGCCTTCTCGCATTTCTGGTAACCGGAAGTGAGTGCGACACGGCCATAGGTGGCCGGGTCGTTCTGCCACGGCGTCAGGCAGCCATAGCGTTCGCGCGCGATCCTCGCCGCCTGCGGATCGACCCGGTCGAGATATTGCAGGACCGCCGCAATCGATCCGCCCATATTGTAGATGTCCAGGCCATAGAATCCGGCCCGCCGGGAGGATTTGCTGATCCGCTCATTACGCACTCGCATCCAGTCGACGAACGCCGCGACGTCGGTGTTGCGCCACATCCAGGTGGGAAAGCGCTGGAACGGCGGCGCGGCGCCCGGCCGCGGCGGCCGATGGCGGACATAACGGTCGATCGCCGCGGCATCGGGCCAGTCGGCCTCGACCGCGACGATGGTGAAGCCATGCTTCTCGATCAGCCTGCGAGTGATCGCGGCGCGCGCGCGGTAGAACTCCGACGTGCCGTGGCTGGCTTCGCCGAGCAAGACGACGCGGCGGTCGGCAAACCGGTCGAACAGCGCACCGAAGGCCGGATCGTCGAAATCCGGAAGCGGCTCGGCGGCGGCCGCGATCATCTGCGGCAGGCTGCTCCTGCGCTGATGCCGGTGCGGAAGCTCGGCCGCTATCTGGCTGTCGCTGCCTGGCTCGCCCCAGCCTTGCTCGCCGATCAGCGGAACAAACCGCACGCCACCGAAATCCTCTTCGGTGTAGGTTGCGGCGCCGGTACGGGTGACCTTGAGCAGGCGCTGCGAGTCGAATTCATCGCCGACCGGGATGACAAGCCGGCCAGCGACGTCGAGCTGTTCCTGCAGGGCGAGCGGCGCGCCGGGTCCGGCGGCCGCAACCAGGATCGCATCGAAGGGTGCCGCCTCGGGCCAGCCCTTGGTGCCGTCGCCGGTGCGGACTTCGATATTGTCGTAGCCAAGCTTCTTGAACCGCTGCCTTGCCGTTTCAGCCAACACGGCGTGGCGCTCGATCGTGTAGACGCGTTCGACGATCCGGCTCATTACGGCAGCCGCATAGCCTGATCCGGTGCCGACCTCGAGGACGTGGTCACCGGCTCCGACCTCCGCCATTTCGATCATGAACGCAACGATATAGGGCTGCGATATCGTCTGACCTTCGGCGATCGGCAGCGGCCCGTCCTCATAGGCGAATTCTTCGAAACCAGGCTCGACGAAAGCCTCGCGCGGGACCTCGCGCATCGCTAGAAGGACATTGCGGTCGCGAATGCCACGGCGGCTCAGGTGGATATCGACCATTTGGTTGCGGGCATGGGAGAGATCGAGCATCTTTCTGCTCCTCCTAGGGCTTCCGCTGCAATCGCCCAAGCTGCTCAACGGCACTTCGGCCGGCTCATATCTCAGGGCCTCGGCGGTCCCCTTGGATTCAAGCAATGCGGTGCATCTTCCTAACCGTTGGCAAGCCCCGAGGTTCCCCAAAAGACCGACCCGCTTTTGTCTGGCGAGGCGCGTTGCAGGATCGACAAGCGGGCGCCGGCCGCGCCGCCCAAACTTATTTCGAGGCAAATCCTTTCTCCGACGCGACGCCACTCCAGATAACGACGGACGAGTGTATTCCGGAGGCATTTCCATGAACGACGAGGCCCGCACCGCTGCGCATACGACCGGCCTTGACCAGATCGATCTGATGGACCGCTACTGGCGCGCCGCGAACTACATCTCGGTTGGCCAGATCTATCTGCTCGACAATCCGCTCTTGCGCGAGCCCTTGCGGCCCGAGCACATCAAGCCGCGGCTGCTCGGCCATTGGGGCACGACGCCGGGCCTCAATTTCATCTATGTGCATCTGAACCGGATTATCCGTGAACGTGGTCTCGATGTCCTGTTCATCTGCGGTCCGGGTCACGGCGGCCCGGCAATGGTCGCGAACACCTGGCTCGAGGGCACCTACAGCGAGATCTATCCCGAGGTCGGCAGGGGCGAAGACGGCCTGCGAAAGCTGTTCCGGCAGTTCTCGTTTCCCGGCGGAGTGCCGAGCCACGCGGCTCCGGAGACGCCCGGCTCGATCCACGAAGGCGGAGAACTCGGCTATGCGCTGGTCCATGCCTTCGGCGCCGCCTTCGACAATCCGAACCTTGTCGTTGCCTGCGTCGTCGGCGACGGCGAGGCCGAGACCGGCCCGCTCGCCGCGGCCTGGCATTCCAACAAGTTCCTGAACCCGGCATCCGATGGTGCCGTCCTGCCGATCCTGCATCTCAACGGCTACAAGATCGCCAGCCCGACGATCCTCGGCCGCATGGAAGACGAGGCGTTGCGCAGCCTGTTCCTCGGCTATGGCTACGAAACCTTTTTTGTCGAAGGTCATGAACCTGCCGCGATGCATCGCGAGATGGCCCGCACGCTCGATACGGTGCTCGACCGGGTCCACTCCATCCAGGAGCCGGCACGAGCCGCGGGCTGGAAGGGAGACCGGCCGCTGTGGCCGATGATCGTGCTGCGCAGCCCAAAGGGCTGGACCGGGCCGAAAGAGGTCGACGGCAGACGAGTCGAGGATTTCTGGCGTTCGCACCAGGTGCCGGTGTCGAATGCACGCGGCGATGCGGCGCACCGCCAGATCCTGGAAGACTGGATGCGCAGTTACGAGCCGGAAAAACTGTTCGACAAAGGCGGCCATCTCCTGGCGGAGCTCGCGGCGCTGGCGCCGACAGGACCAAGACGAATGGGCGCAATCCCCTACGCCAATGGCGGCCTGCTGAAACAGGACCTGGTGCTGCCCGAGTGGAGAGGCCTGGCGCTCGACGTACAGCGTCCCGGCGGCGCTGTCGGAGAGGCGACGCGGACCGTGGGAAGCTATCTTCGCGACGTGATCCGCTTGAACGCCGATGCCAGGAATTTCCGGCTGATGGGACCGGACGAGACGTCCTCCAACCGCCTCGACGACGTGTTCGAGGTTACGGACCGGGTCTGGATGGAGCGGATCGAGCCCTACGACGTCCATCTTTCCCGTGACGGTCGCGTCATGGAAGTGCTCAGCGAGCATCTTTGCCAAGGCTGGCTGGAGGGCTATCTGCTGACCGGCCGCCATGGCCTGTTCTCGTGCTATGAGGCGTTCGTCCACATCGTCGATTCCATGGTCAACCAGCATGCCAAATGGCTGAAGACCTCCGGCGAGCTTGCCTGGCGCAAGCCGATCGCCTCACTCAACTACCTGCTGACCTCGCATGTCTGGCGGCAGGATCATAACGGCTTCAGCCATCAGGACCCGGGCTTTGCCGATTTCGTCGCCAACAAGAAGGCCGACACGGTCAGGCTCTATTTCCCGCCCGACGCCAACACGCTGCTGTGGATCACCGACCATTGCCTGAAAACCTACAACCGCATCAACGTCATCGTCGCCGGCAAGCAGCCGGCGCCGCAATGGCTGTCGGCCGAGGACGCGGAAGCGCACTGCCAGGCCGGCGCCGGCATCTGGGAATGGGCCGGGACGGTTGCCAAGGGCGAAGAACCGGATGTGGTCCTGGCTTGCGCCGGCGACGTGCCGACACTGGAGGCGCTTGCCGCAGCCGACATCCTGCGCTCGGGCATTCCGGACCTGAAGATCCGCGTCGTCAATGTCGTCGACCTGATGATCTTGCAGTCGAATTCCGAGCATCCGCATGGCTTTGCCGACGACAGATTCGACGCACTGTTCACCAGGGCCAAGCCGGTCATCTTCGCCTATCACGGCTACCCCTATCTCATTCACCGTCTGACCTACCGGCGCGCCAATCACGACAACATGCATGTGCACGGCTTTCGCGAGGAAGGCACGACGACGACGCCGTTCGACATGGTCGTACTCAACCAGCTCGACCGCTATCATCTGGCGCTCGCTGCGATCGCGCGCGTGCCGGGGCTGGCCGAGCGGGCGAAGGAGCTTGCCGCGGCGCTGCATGGGAAATTGGCTGAGCATACGGCCTATGTCCGCGAACATGGCGAGGACATGCCCGAGATCCAGAAATGGTCCTGGCCGCAGGACGGCGCGACGAGGGCCGGCGATTGATGCGACGATCGATCCTTGCGTTGAATGCCGGCTCGTCCAGCATCAAGTTCGGACTTTACGACCTTGCAGCGTCCGCCGAGCCGGATCTTGCCTCGCGCGGTTCGCTGGATCTGGGCGATGCGCCAAGGCTGACCGCGAAAGCCGCCGATGGGGAGCTGCAGTGCGATCGGCCACTTGCCGCGGACGCATCACGCGACATGGGCCTCGGCCAGATGCTGCAGTGGATCGAGAACGAACTTGGCGGAAGGAAGTTGATCGCCGCCGGCCATCGCATCGTCCATGGCGGACGCGAGTTCGTCGAACCTGTCCGCCTGACGCCGACAATTATCGAGGCTCTCGACAGGCTGACCCCGCTTGCGCCATTGCACCAGCCACGCAGCCTCGCACCAATCCGGGCGCTTGCCGCGCTGCGGCCCGACCTGCCGCAGGTCGGATGCTTCGACACGGCCTTCCATCGGACCATCGAGCCTCTGGTCAGCCGTTTTGCGCTGCCGCGCCGCTACGAGGCGGACGGCATCCACCGCTACGGCTTTCACGGGCTTTCCTACGAATATGTTGCCGGCCGGCTCAAGCAGATATCGCCCGATCTGGCGGCGAAAAGAACCATCGTCGCCCATCTCGGCAACGGGGCGAGCCTGTGCGCCATGCGCGACGGGCGAAGCGTCGATACGACGATGGGCTTTTCGGCGCTTGATGGCCTGGTCATGGGCACACGCTGCGGCGCCATCGATCCGGGCGTGCTTTTGTACCTGCTGCTGGAAAGAGGCGTTTCCGGAGAGGCGCTGCAAGACATGCTCTACGAGGAATCCGGCCTGCTCGGCGTGTCCGGCATTTCCGGCGACATGCGCACGCTGGAGGCCAGCGACGACCGCCGGGCCCGCGAAGCGGTGGAGCTTTTCGCCTTCCGCGCCGCCAGGGAAGTTGCCGCCCTCGCCAACACGCTGGGCGGGCTGGAATGCCTGGTGTTCACCGGCGGCATCGGCGAGCACTCGGCCACGGCCCGTAAAGCGATTTGCGACAGGCTTGACTGGCTCGGCGTGGCGATCGACGAGGCCGCCAACAGCTCTCATGCCGCGCTGATGAGCCAGGCGGAGAGCAAAGTGGAAGTCCGCATCGTCGCGACCGACGAGGAAGGTGTGATCGCCCGCCACACGCGCAAGGTGATGGAGGGGCCCGGCTGAGGCGGATGGCCTCGGCTCAGCTCGAATGGCTCTGCTCGACCAGATGGTATTTGTACCGGTCGCGAATATGCGCGTTGAAGAACCGGCCCTTCGACGAGGCTTTGCGGAATGCCGCGTGGACCTGCGGCGGCACGTCCTCGTAATCATAGCGGTTTCCGCTCGGGACGAACCATACGGAGAGTACCCTCGTCGCCGGCTGGTAATCGATGCTTCTGATCGCAGTTGAAGGCATTCTCAACAGGTCCAATCCACGCCGTCGTGTGAATAACCCTGCACGGAGAGCGAGGTTCCTTCCTGCCGAAGTAGCCTTGCCGCTACGGGCCGGCTTCACCAAATACGGTTGATGCCACCGCTCAAGACATCGGCTGCAGCCCGCCAGGGCGATCTCTTTGCCGCCGCCGACGACCTGCCGGAAGGATTCCGCTACCAGCCCGAACTGATCACGCCGGACGAGGAGGCAGCGTTGGCGAGCCAGCTCGCAACCCTGCCTTTTCAGCCCTTCGACTTCTATGGCCATCTGGCAAACCGGCGGGTGGTCGGTTTTGGGCAGCGTTATGATTACGACCGGGGCGAAGTCGTCGAGGCGCCGCCAATACCCGGCTTTCTGCTGCCGCTCAGGGAAAAGGTTGCAGCCTTTGCCCGCTTGCCCGCCGAAACCTTCGTGCAGGTGCTGATCAACGAGTACCGGCCGGGCGCCGGTATCGGCTGGCACCGCGACAAGCCTCATTTCGAGGCGGTCGCCGGCGTTTCGCTGCTGGCCGCCTGCAGCTTCCGCCTGCGCCGGAAAAACGGCACGCGATGGGACCGCAAGACGGTCACCGTCGATCCAAGATCGGCCTATCTGATGACGGGTGCTGCGCGCAACGAATGGGAGCACAGCATTCCGCCGGTTGCCGAGCACCGCTATTCGATCACGTTGCGCACGCTGCGGCCGCAACGCGCTTAAAGCAGAGCGGGAGCAAGCCCGAGCACTGCCCTTAAGAACTGGGCTGAAACAAATTCATCCGTCGCCATGCCGACCGGCAAACTCCGCCAGCATGGCGCGCTGGCCTTTCAGGATCTTGAGGTTGGCTTCAGGCAGGGAGAACCAGCCCGCTCTGTCGACTTCGGCAAATTCCTTCATCGAGCCGGACCTTGGCGGCCATTCCATGACGAAGGTGTTGCTGTTGATGGCGTCGCTGTCGAAATCCGCCTCGACGCACCATGCGATGACGAGCTTGCCGCCCGGCTGCCTGTAGCTGCCAAGGTGTTCGAAAACGCCATCGATGGCGACGCCTAGCTCCTCTTCGGCCTCGCGTTTTGCTGCCGCCAGGTCGTCCTCGTTCTCGTCGACCAAGCCCTTCGGGATCGACCATGCGCCGTCGTCCTTCTTCGCCCAGAATGGTCCGCCCGGATGCACCAGCAAGACCTGGAGATGTCCTTCCCTTCGGCGAAAGATGAGCAATCCTGCGCTGCGTTGGGCCATCCCGCTATTCCCCTGACGAAACTGAAACGAACGTCCGGGCCGGCATATGGAACAGCCTGCCATGGCGGAACGATTTCGGCTCGCAGCCGTTCCGTCCGTTCGACAAATGAGTGATCGACATGGCGACGCCGCGAGCTGCCTGGAAGGGCTTTATGAAAGTCGGATCGGTTTCCTGTGGCGTCAAGATCATCGGCGCCGTCAGCGAGGCCGAGAAAGTGCATTTCAGGATCCTGAACCGCAAGGACGGTCTCCCGGTCAAGAGCGCTTATATCGACGAGGAGACCGGCGACACGGTCGAGGCGGCGGAGCAGGTAAAAGGCTATGAGGTCGAAAAGGGCGAGTTCATCCATATAGAGCCGGACGAAATCAAGAAACTGAAGATGGTATCGCAGCATACGCTCGAGATCGGCGAGTTCGTGCCCGCCGCCGAAATCGACGCACGCTACCTCGAAAAACCCTATTATCTGGTTCCGGCCGACGCGCCCTCCACGGAGGCTTTCGCGGTGATCCGGGACGCCATGGCCAGGAAGAAAGTGGCAGCCCGCTCCTGCGTCGTGCTGTACCAGCGTGGCCGAGAGGTGCTGATCCAGCCGCTTGGCAAGGGCATGGTAATGACGGAACTACGCAACCACAATGAAGTGGTCGCGGCGGACGCGGTGTTCGAAGGGCTGAAGGCTCGCAAGGTCGATCCCGAGATGCTGGAAATCGCGCAACTGCTGATCGACAAGAAGCCGGCCAAATTCGACCCGTCGAAGTTCGAAGACACTTATGAACAGGCGCTGGTTGCGATGATCGACGCCAAGCGCAAGGGCAAGAAACCGCCCAAGCCGGCACCCGAGCCGAGGACGAACGTCGTCAATCTCGCCGATGTTCTGCGCAAGAGCCTGGCGCAGGAGGGCGGCAAGGCTCCGAACAAAAGTCCGAGGGCGGCGGCGAAACGCAAATCGGCCTGAATGTCCGAAAGCAGATCGAACGGAACCGAAAACACTCGCGCGCATTTAGATGACGTAGCAATCCGTCGGCAATCCAAGCGGAGCGGGGGACTGGTGGACGTCGTTGAACTAAGGACTGGCGGAATCCCGCAAGTTTCTTCCGCCGATCTGATGCAGGCGTTGCCTGTGGCTGTCTACACCACCGACAGACAGGGCTACATCACCTTCTTCAACGAAGCCGCTGCCGATCTCTGGGGATATCGTCCGGTTATCGGCCAGGATCGCTGGTGCGGGTCATGGAAACTTCGCCACCTCGACGGGCGACCGATGGCGCATGACGAGTGTCCAATGGCCGTTGCCTTGCTCGAGGAGCGGGACGTTCGTGGGGGCCGAGCCATCGCCGAGCGGCCGGACGGCCAACTCATCCCGTTCAGTGCGCATCCGGTCCTGCTTCGCAATGAAGCGGGCGAGGTTGTCGGCGCCATCAACACCCTGCTCGACCTGCGCGTGCAGACGCTGGCCGACGACGCCGGCATAAGGCTCGCCGCCATCGTCGAATCCTCGATGGACGCCATCGTGTCCAAAGACCTGAACGGCATTATCACCAGCTGGAACGACGCGGCACAACGCCTGTTCGGCTATACGCCCGCCGAGGCGATCGGGCGCCCGGTGACGATCCTCATCCCGCCCGACCACCTGGATGAGGAAGCCATGATCATCAGCCGCATTCGCGCCGGCGAACGGATTCCTTCATACGAGACTATCCGGCAGCGCAAGGACGGCACCCTGGTTCCGGTTTCGCTCACCATCTCGCCGATACGCGACGGCATCGGGCGTATCATCGGCGCCTCCAAGATCGCGCGCGACATCAGCCCGCACAAGGAGAGCGAACGGCGCATCCGCACACTCATGCGCGAAGTGAACCACCGCGTCAAAAACCAATATTCGGTGATCGTCTCGATGATCCGCGAGACCAGCAAGCTGGCGGGGACGCCAGAGGCTTTCCTTTCACAGGTCCGGGAACGCATCATGGCGCTATCGGAATCGCACGATCTGCTGGTCGATGCCGAATGGCGTGGGGCGACTATCGGCGAATTGATCCAT
Source organism: Mesorhizobium sp. M1182 (assembly GCF_040318335.1). Classification (NCBI taxonomy): domain Bacteria; kingdom Pseudomonadati; phylum Pseudomonadota; class Alphaproteobacteria; order Hyphomicrobiales; family Phyllobacteriaceae; genus Mesorhizobium; species Mesorhizobium sp. M1182. Next base: position 19,059 of record NZ_JAMYMD010000051.1, on the reverse strand, counting down.
GCCCAGACCAAGGCCTTCGCGACACAGGCCCGTCTGTCGATGAGCGGGCCGATGATCATGCTGCAGCCGAACGCGGTGCAATATCTCGGCATTGCCTTTCACGAGCTGGCCACGAATTCGGTAAAGCACGGAGCGCTGTCGCACCATGACGGACGGGTCGAGGTCGAATGGACCGTGACGCCAGCCGCCGACGGCAGCGATGGCTTCCGCTTTGTCTGGCGGGAACTGGACGGGCCATTGGTGGATGAAAACACGCGACGCGGGTTCGGAACGGTTGTGCTCAAACGCGTCACGCCGCAGGCGCTCAGCGGCACCGGCCGCCTGGAATTCGCCAGGCACGGCATCACCTGGACGCTGGAAGCGCCGCTACGCTTCGTGCAGATGTCGACGGCTGGCATCGCGGCTGATTGAAGGCCGCTTCACCGGCCGCGGCTTGGCGGCCGTGTGGCAGCACAATCCCCATGGAGGCAATCAGGAGGAGCAGCGATGAGTTGGCTGGGCATCTGGCAAAACCAGTACGGGTCGGTGGTCGAACTGACCAGCGAAGAGGGCGGACGGATCAACGGAACCTTCAGGACGGCGCTGGAGGACAGCGCCTTTTTCGGCATGACGTTGCCGCTGTTGGGAGCCTGCCATGGAGATGTCATCGGCTTCACTTGCGCGGCCGAAGGGCGGGTCGGAGCCGCAGCGGTGAGCTATACCGGCATTCTCAGGGATGGGAAGCTGGAGATGCTGTGGCACACCGTTGCGGATGCCGCTTTGTCGGCGGAAAAGGAAGGTGCCCCGGCCCGAGCCAGGAAACTGCCCGCCTGGCGCGCCTTTGGAACCAGCCTCGACAGTTTTGAACGCGTGTCCTGACGCGTCGCGCCCGCCGCTCGCAAGTGAGGCAGCAGGGTGCCGCGGCGCGTAGGAACTCGCACCGACGATGGCGCGTTGGTGCGCCAGGACATGCTCTGTTCGTTACGGGGTCGACCCAATGAGCGTGCTTTATCGCGCAGCGAAAATCGCCGAACAGGCTCATGCCGGGCAGACGGACAAGACAGGGCGGCCATATATCGAACATTGCCGCCGGCTCGTCGATGCCGTCGAAACGCTCGACCAGAAAGCTATCGCCTATCTTCACGACGTCATCGAAAAAGGCGACGGCTGGAACCGCGACCGGCTTGAGGCGGCCGGGTTCGGGCCGTCCATCGTGTCTGCCGTCGACGCCATGACGCGGCTGCCGAACGAGGACGATGCCGCGTTCGTTCGCAGGGCTGCGGCCAACCCGCTGGCGTTGCCTGTCAAGCGCGCCGATCTTGCCGACAATCTATGGCAGGCACGGCAGATCGGGGCCTCGACGGCGAAATACGAAGACGGCCTGCGCATCCTCAGAGAAGAGTTCGCGAGCTGACGGACCGCTGGCGGCTGTCGCCGATGTGGGTCTACTCGGTGACGTGCGGTGTGTGCCGCTTGTCTTCCGCGGGATCGGCCTCGATCCGCGCCCTGCCGGGATCGAACGCACCGTGGCGGGCGATCGCCAATGCCGGGGTGTCGGGCGTCTCGTAGGCCCACATGAAGTCTTCTGCCGACGAACCGACCGCATGAACCCGCCAATAGCTTGCCGTGCCCTTCAGCGGGCTGTGGCTCGTCGTGTTCGTCTTCTCCAGAAGGTCGAAATAGATGTCCTCGAAGGGTATGTAGAAAACAGGATCATGGCCGTCTTCATAGAGCAGCTTTGCCCGCTCGCTCGACGCAATAATGGCATCGGAGAACCGGACGGTCACGGTTCCATCGAACGGGACAATCCTGAGCGGGCCTGGGCGGGGGGCGGAATCTGCGGCTAAGGACTGCATTCGACTTCTCCGTTGACTGCGCTGCCTTTCCGAAACGTGTTGTTGCCCGTCAGGGTTCCAGACCGCCGGCGCGCCGAGCCCGGATGGTGGAACGGTTCTGCAAGGTCGTCGTTGTTTCAGACCTCCGCACGCGCCATAATCGCAATGGCCGCCACTCACCGACTCAACAGCAAATGGATAACATGCTGGATCGATCGCCTACCCTTCCAAGGTCGCTTGGCGCTGCGCTGCGAAGGGAAGTGCCGCGGTTTACGGCACCCGGCAATGAAATTTCGTGCACCACGGTCGCATCCTACAACGTGCACAAATGCGTCGGCACCGACGGCAGGTTCGATCCGGAGCGGGTCGCGGCCGTGGTTAAGGAACTCGACGCCGACATCATTGCTTTGCAGGAGGCCGACGAAAGAACCGGAAGCAGGCAGGGATTGCTGGATCTCGCGGCGCTCGAGCGGGACAGCGACCTCGTCCCCACCCATGTCCCGGAAAACCGCCGCAGCCATGGCTGGCACGGAAATCTGATCCTGGCGCGGCGCGGCGTGGTCGAAAGCGTGAACCAGATCCGGCTGCCCGGCCTCGAGCCGCGCGGCGCGGTCATCGCGGACCTGGAGCTGAAGGGCGTCTCGCTCAGGATCATAGCCGCGCATTTCGGCTTGCTGCGGCGCTCGCGCTCGCAGCAAGTCAACGCACTTGTCGAAGCCACGCACCCGGTTCTGCGGCCAACAATCCTGCTCGGCGACCTCAACGAATGGCGCGTCCGCAACAGGTCTTCGCTGCTGGCCCTGCTGCCGCATTTCGGTCCGATCGATGCGGTTCTGCCGAGCTTTCCGTCGCGCTTTCCGCTGTTTGCGCTCGACCGCATCCTGGCCAGGCCGCCGCACCTGATTTCCAGCATCGAGGTGCACAAGACGCCGCTGGCGCAGCGGGCTTCCGATCATCTGCCGATCAAGGCCCGGCTGAACCTGGACGCGATACGGCAGCCGCGGCTGCAACCAGAATGAACCTGAAGGGTTGTTAGTCAGATTTCAGACGGTTTGCTTCGCTGATGTTTATCGGTGCACTTCATGGATACAGCCATCTCGCGGTTTGCCCGGGACAAGATCGCTGCCGGCAATAGCGGGCTGCTGCTGATCGCCGACAATTATGACGCGTTTGCCGCGCGAATCCTTGCTGCGCGCAGTGCCACAAGCAGCCTCGACCTGATGTACTATCTCTGGCACGACGACCATAGCGGCCGGCTGCTGATGCAGGAGGTCGTCAAGGCGGCGGAGCGCGGTGTCCGCGTCCGCATGCTGCTGGACGATATCAATCCGCGCAACAGCGACGCTGCTTACCTGGCGCTCAACAGCTACAAGAACATCGAGCTGAGGCTGTTCAACCCCAGCGGCATGAGGAACGGCAGCATCTTTCGCTCGCTGGAGATGGTCGCCCGGCTGTTTGCGATGACCCGCCGCATGCACAACAAGGCCTGGATCGCCGATGAGGGCTTGGCCATCGTCGGCGGAAGAAATATCGGCGATGCCTATTTCGACGCTGCGGAGACGAATTTTCGCGATCTCGACCTGTTGCTTCTCGGTCCTGCCGTAGGGCAGACGATGCAGATATTCGAGGCGTTCTGGAATTGCGAGGCGGCAAAGCCGATCCAGCTGCTCAACCCGGCTGCGGTGGTCTCGCGCGCCGATTTCCTCGACAATCTCGATGCGACAGCAGACGGCCAGCTTTTGAACAGCCTCAGTGCCTGGCGCACGATCACGGAGTTCATTGCAGCGCACAGCGACGTCTGCTGGACCAAAGACGTTCGCGTCATTTCCGATCCGCCGGAAAAGGTGCGCGGCAAGCGGCGCAGGAACTGGCTGACCAAAGAGCTGCTTCCCGCTATCGCGGCGACCAGGCAGCGCCTCGAAATCATCTCGCCCTATTTCATCCCCAGCCGCACCGGGTTGGCCATCCTGTCGAAGCTGGTGGATCGTGGCGCCAAGGTTGCAATCCTGACCAACTCGCTCGCCGCGACGGACGTCGCCGCCGTGCACGGCGCCTATGCCAAATGCCGCCGCAAGCTGCTTAAAAAAGGTATCCAGCTTTTCGAATTGCAGCCCTTCGACCGCCAGGCCAACATTTCCGTTTTCGGTTCAAAGGGAGCCAGCCTCCACACCAAGGCCTTCACGGTCGACGATACGCTCGGGTTTGTCGGCTCCTTCAATTTCGATCCGCGTTCGGTGTCGTTGAATGCGGAAATGGGCGTGCTTTTCCATGATACCAATCTGGTGATGGAGTTGCGCCGGCTGTTCGAGCACGAAAAGTCACCGCAGACGAGCTATCAGCTGGTCCTGGACAAAGGCGCCTTGCGGTGGCTCGGCATGGCGGATGGCGAGATGCGGCAATATTCGCGTGAACCGGAGGCCAGTCTCTATCGGCGCATCGTTGCAGCGCTGGTCGGGTGCCTGCCGATCGAATCGCAATTGTAGAAGCGACGGATTTGTCGGAACGGAACTCTTTGTCGGAACGGAACTCGGGGATCACGAGTTGTAACCCGTGTCCGGAGCATGCCGATGAAGACCACGATATACAGTTTTCTTGCTGAGCTCTTGCCGTTCTGGATGGCGCATAAACGCAAAATGCGCGCCGACCGCGCCGCCGAGTGGCCGGCACGACCGGCTGCTGCGGATGACGCTGTTCGGCCGTCAGGCGATCCTAATCGAGCAGAACCGGCGCGGCGGCGCAATACGTCCTAAGGGCAGAATGATCCCGCTCCGACTGTCTGGCTAGCCGCATTTCCGCGACGCCGATAATCCCATTTGGCTGCAGAAGCTCTATCCCCTACTGCGATCACGCTATCGTCAAGTATCGCTATTCGAAATCCGGCGTTGCCAAGCATCCATTTCGCAGCACGTACGTTAATGTGCACTACAGGTTGCCGCTATAGGTGAGCGCCATGAGTGATAGTGCGATAGAATTCTTGCAGGACTGGATCCACGAAAACGTTCATGTGCCGCCGCCTCCGATCAAGCTTGAAAGGGAGGCGGAAATCCTCGCCAGGGAATGCAAGGAAGAGGCTGCCGATGCCGGCGTACCCATCGAAGACATCGAGGAAGAGGTCGGCGACCTCAAGGACCTGCTCGTCGCCAAGCTTGAAGACGCAGCCGAGGACGAGGCCCGGCAACTCAACGGCCACGGCCAAAAGATTTCTACGCTGGCGGCCGGGCAAAAGCGGGCCGTATGAGGCCGGTCCGAGCGCAGGCAAGGCATCACGAGGTGCGCCGCTTCGGCCTATTGTCCGATCATGTCGTCGACCTCGCCGTGGCACGTCTCGCAGGCGACGCCTTTAGCGATATGGATCGAATGATTGAAATAGACGAAGTCGGGGACACTGTTCACCCGCTGCCACTGCAATGGCTGCCCGGAGGCAAGGCTTGCCCGTACCGGCGCCAGCATGTTCGCGTTGGTGAAAAGCTGCGAATGGCAGGTCATGCACACCTCGGTCGCCGGCAGACCCGCCGATGACGAAGTCTCGACGCCGCTATGGCAATAACGGCAATCGACGCCAAGCTCGCCGACATGGTGCCTGTGGCTGAACGGCACTGGTTGCGCCAACGGCCGGCCAACGCCGGTGACGAAGTCCGAACGCAGGATGGCGGTGCCACCGAGAGCCGCAAAGATCGCCATGAAACACGCGCCCCACAGAGCGAAGCGTGAAATGCCGTTGGCGCTCCTCGAAAAGACCTGCGGCATTCCCTCGCCGATTTCGCATCCAGCAAACCGTATTCACCCCCCAAAACCCTAACTGCGGCTGCGTGGGTAAGTTCCGGCTGGAGCAGCGGAGATCACAGAATGGTTACCCCGCCCTGGCCCATCAGGTCGGGCTGACCGGAAACCATCGAACCGTCCGTGCGTTCGGATGCGGGTCACGTTTTGTTTCACCCGGATAAGCATCATGACCATCCCCGACCCCCATCCCATGCGCCGCCGGTCCGGCATTGCCTTCTGGTGGACGATGTTCGTCGGCGCGCTGCTGACGATCCTCGGCCTGCTGATCGGAGGGGGCGGTGCCTGGTTGATTGCGCTGGGCGGATCCTGGTATTACCTGCCCGCCGGGATCGCCCTGCTGGCCGCCGGCAGCCTGCTGCTTGCCGGCAATGCCGCCGGTGTATGGCTTTATGTCCTGATCTGGCTGGCGACCCTCGCACCCGGCAGCCACCATTTCATGGAGACCAGGATCGGCGACGCCATCATTGCCTACGCACTGCCAAAAAGCTGACGCCCGACGATGACGGCTTCGCGGGACGCTTCCATCCTGATCGTCGGCGCCGGCCCGACCGGGCTGACGGCGGCAGTCGAACTGGCAAGGCGCGGCATTGCACCTCGCATCATCGACCGCAAGGAAGGCCCTACGCCGCTCGCCAAGGCGGTCGGCATCAGTTCGCACAGCCTCGACATCCTTGAACCGTCCAAAGTCGCTGCCCGATTGCTCGCCGAAGGATTGACAATTCGCCGAGCCCGTTTCTACTTCGAAGGACGAGCGCTCGGCGAGATCGATTTCTCGATCCTGCCGCACCGCCATAATTTCCTGCTGTCGCTGCCGCAGCGCGATACCGAATCGCTGATGACCGATACGCTCAAGGGATTTGGCGTCGACGTCGAATGGCGAAGCACATTTGTCGGCATGGCCGAGCACAAAGACCGGGCCGAGGTGCGGATCGAGGCGCCCGACGGCCCTGACGAGGCAAGTTTCGACCTTGTCTTCGGAGCCGACGGTGCGCAAAGCACGGTGCGTGATGCCATGGGCATCGGCTTCGATGGCTACACGCATCGGCGGCAATGGAGCATTGCCGACGCCGACATCGACGATTGGCCCTATGAGCCGATGGCCGCCCACGCATTTCTTCACAGGAACGGCGACGTCGGTTTTATCATCCCGATCGGCGAGAAGCGCTATCGCGCGGTTTCAAACAGCGAGGATGCGTTGGCGCGCATCCCCGGCAATTACCGGATCACGCGGTTGTTGCGGGCCGACCGCTTCCATATTCCGGTACGACAGGCGCCGCGCTATCAAACCGCATGCGTCTTCCTGGGAGGCGATGCCGCGCATGTGCATTCGCCGCTGGGCGCGCGCGGCATGAATCTCGGCATCGAGGACGCCGCGTCATTCGCCAGGCGTTTCGTCGACGGCACGCTTGCCGGCTACACAAGCGAACGCCACCCGGTGGGGCAACGGTGGATCACGCTCAGCGAGCGCATCCTGTCGCTGGCCCAATCGGACAACGGCATCATGCAAGGCGTCAGGAACGCAGCCTTCAGCGTCGTCGGCCATCTGCCGCTGCTGCAACGGCCGCTGCTGGAGCGTGTCGCCGGGCTCAAGGAATGACGTGGTCGCATAAACCTTTTCGCCGGACATGCGTTGTTGGGTTTCAAGCCAGGGAGATGACCATGCAGATGAAATCGGAAGTCGCCGGCGAGGCCGCCAAGCAACGGCACATCCAGCGCCGGATCGACGAGAAGGACAAGTCCAAATCCAATGGCAGGCAAAAAGGCGCCATGCAGGCCGGTGCCCGCAAATATCCCGAGCCGCCCTTCCCCGAGCAGCACCAGCCGAAGCCGGGGCATGAATGGGCGATCGAGCCGGCGCCGCTTTACGATGCGCCGTACTATATCGGATCGAAAAAGCTCGACGGCAAAGTGGCCGTCATTACCGGCGGCGATTCAGGCATCGGCCGTGCGGTGGCCGTGCTCTATGCGCGTGAAGGCGCCGATGTGGCGATCGTCTATCTCTCGGAGGATAGGGACGCCAGAGATACCAAAAGGGCCGTCGAAGCGGAAGGCCGGCGCTGCATCCTGATCAAGGCCGACGTCAGCGAACGCAACCACTGCCACAACGCGGTGGCTGAGATCGTGCAGGAGTTTGGGCGGATCGACGTGCTGGTCAACAACGCCGCTTTCCAGATCCACTCCAGCGATTTCAGCGAGCTGACCGAGGAGCATTTCGACACGACGCTGAAGACCAACCTCTACGGCTATTTCCACATGGCGCAGGAGGCCGTGCCGCACATGAAACCCGGTTCGGCGATCATCAATACCGGTTCAGTGACCGGCATCGAGGGCTCGAAGCAACTGGTCGATTACTCCATGACCAAGGGCGGCATTCATGCCTTCACCCGCGCGCTCTCGGGCAACCTTGTCGAGAAGGGCATAAGGGTCAACGCCGTGGCGCCAGGCCCGGTTTGGACGCCGCTCAACCCCTCGGACAAGGAAGCCGGCGATGTTTCGAAATTTGGCGCTGATACGCCGATGAAACGGCCGGCCCAGCCGGAGGAGATCGCGCCGGCCTACGTGTTCCTCGCCTCGCCGCACTGCTCGAGCTACATCACCGGCGAGATATTGCCGATCGTGGGCGGCTATTGACGGCATGTATTTCATTGCCCTGGCCACTGACTATGACGGCACGCTGGCGCATGAAGGGATCGTTGCCGAGAAGACGCTTGCGGCGCTTGAACGCTTCAAGAAGAGCGGCCGCAAACTCATTCTCGTCACCGGGCGCGAGCTGCCCGACCTCAAGCGCGTCTTTCCCGAAGCCGCGATTTTCGACAAGGTGGTCGCCGAAAACGGCGCGCTGATCTACACGCCGGCCAGCGAGGAGGAGCGGACGATATCTCCGCCGCCCGCCCCCGAGTTCATCGCCAAACTCAGGAAACGCGGTGTCAAACCGCTTTCGGTCGGACGCTCGATCGTCGCAACCTGGGAACCGCATCAGGCTACCGCGCTCGAGGTCATCAAGAAATTGGGGCTGGAGCTGGAAATCATCTTCAACAAGGGCGCGGTGATGATCCTGCCCAGCGGCATCAACAAGGCGACCGGGCTGACAGCTGCGCTTCAGGACCTCAGACTGTCGCCGCACAACGTCGTCGGTGTCGGCGACGCCGAAAACGACCACGCCTTCCTGCGCGCCTGCGGCTTCAGCGTGGCCGTCGACAACGCACTGCCGGCAGTCAAGGATACGGCGGATCTCGTGACACGCGGCGCGCGCGGAAAAGGCGTCGAGGAACTGATCGCCAAGGTGGTGGAGCGCGATCGCGAGCTTGTGCCGAGCCGCGACGGCATTGTGCTTGGCTCGGAGAATGGCAAGGAGGTGTATCTGTCGCCAACCGATACGGTGCTGATCGCCGGCAGCTCCGGCATCGGCAAATCGACCCTGGCGACCGCACTGACGGAGCGCTTCGTCGAGAGAAAGTTCCAGTTCTGCATCTTCGATCCGGAAGGCGACTATGACGGCCTCGAAGGCGCCGTCCGGCTGGGCGACGGCTCGAACGCGCCGACGAAGACGCAACTGCTCGATCTCCTGGAGAAGCCGGACAACAATCTGGTCGTCAATGGCCTGGCGCTGCGCGTTAACGAGCGGCCGGACTTCTTTGCCGACCTGTTGCCGGGCCTTGGCGGTGTTCGCTTCCGCACGGCACGACCACACTGGCTGATCATCGACGAGGCGCATCACCTCTTGCCGAAGCGGCGCGACGACACGCCAATGGTGCTGGCCATGGAATTGCCGGGCACGATCCTGATCACGGTTCATCCGGACGCGATCTCAACCGAGGCATTGCGGCTGGTCACCGCCGTCATCGCACTCGGCCCCAAGGCGAAAAAGGTCATCAAGACGTTCTGTCACGAGACCGGCACCGAACCGCCAAAGGACAAGGACCTGAACTCTCCAAAAGACGAGCGCGTGCTGTTCTGGCGGCCGCAGGCGCGCAAGAAACCTGCCATGGTCGAGCCGATCGAACCGCGGCAGTCGCTCAAGCGCCACAGCCGCAAATATGCCGAGGGCCAGCTGGACGAGAAGGGCAGCTTCTATTTCCGCGGCCCCGACAATGCGATGAACCTCCGCGCCCATAATCTGATGATTTTCGCCCAGATCGCCGAGGGCATCGACGACAGGACCTGGGAACATCATTTGCGCGCCGGCGACTATTCCGAATGGTTTCGCCACCAGATCAGGGACAAGGAACTGGCGCGCGAAACCGCCGAAGCGGAGAAAGACGGCACACTTTCGGCGCAGGAGAGCCGCAACCACATCCTGGACGCAGTGCGCCGCCGCTATACCGCGCCCGCCACCGCGCCAAAGGAATAGCTGCAACGGCGCCCCGCCGTGGAACCTCATCCGCCAAACGAGATTGTGTTCTATCGGGCGCCAGATCCATTCAATGCCGAATAATGCCCCGGAAGGAGACGATGGATGAGCAGCGACCGGGACAAGAATGGTCCTGTCTTTTCGGCGGAGCAGGTGCGGCAGGGCGAGATCATCCTGCGGACGCGGGCGCGCCGGATCATTTTCATCGGCGGCCTGGTGGGTCTCGTCTTGCTGGCATTGCTGGTTTGGTGGATTTGAATTCCTCACGGCTGGAGCAAGATCATGAAATCACAGCTTGTCGCCGAAAGCGCCGGACAGAGAACGTTCGTCGTTGTGCTTGATCCCGGCGAAGAGGCGTTTGCGCAGCTGACGTCATTTGCGGTCGACCGTGGCGTCGGCGGCGCGTCGCTGACCGCGCTCGGCGCTTTCGAAAGTGCAACCGTCGGCTGGTTCGACCCTGGAGAAAGGACCTACCGGAAAATCCCCGTCCGGGAACAGTGTGAAGTGCTGAGCGCGATCGGCGATGTTGCCATCGGCGACGACGGCAGGCCCAGCTTGCACGTCCACGCAGTCCTTGGATTGAGTGACGGCACCACGAGGGGCGGTCATCTGCTGGACGGCATCGTGCGGCCGACGCTCGAGGTCACATTGGTGGAGACGCCTGGCCATCTGCGCCGCAGGCACCGTCCCGAACTCGGCGTCGCCCTGATCGACTTGGAGGCTTGATCCGAGCCGATCACTTCGTTGATTTGACTGCGGCCGTTTCGGGTACGACCTCCCAACCGAAGACGCTGCGGCCGCCGAGCAGATGCGATTGCTCGAACTCCCCGGCGACTATTTCCTTCAGGCTTGGGCCGGTGACATAGCGCTCGACCTGCCTCGACTGGTCGTCCAGCCGCCGCAACGCGCCGATCTCTTCGTCACGGCCGAGCCTGGCCTTCTGGACAGCCGACTTCAGCACGCCGATCGTCTCGTCATAGACCTTCAGCGGCACGGGGAACGGGTGCCTGTCCTTACCGCCATGCGCCAGCGAGAAACGGCCTGGATCGGAAAAACGGCACGGCGCGCCATGCACGACTTCGGCGACCAGCGCCAGCGCCCGCACCGCGCGCGCGCCGACATTGGGCACGAGGAGAAGCCCGGCGAAATCTGTCGGGCCGCGCTCGGCCGCCGCGGCGATGTTGCCGTGCAGGCGGCGCATGACGACATCGCTTTCGCGCACATCGTGGTGCGCCGGCATCACCAGATGCGGCAGCAGCTTTTGTGCCGGCTCCGGCGCTGGCGCCGAACCCCGCTCCAAAGCGGCAAGCTCCCTCACGATGCGATCCGGTCCAAGGCCGTGCAGAAGGTCCAGTTGTCCCTGGCGCGACGCTTCGGCGCGGCGGTCGGTCAGGTTGACGATCTCGCCCTGATTGGCGCCCTCGATGGCAGCATGCGGCTGGTCGACAAAGCTCTTCAGGCCCTCGGACAGCCAGTGATAGCGGCGCGCCACCTTGCTGTCGCCGTTCATGCCTTGCTGCACCACCACCCAGTTGCCGTCATCGGTGACGATGAAGCCGTGCAGATAGAGATCGAAACCGTCCTGGACCGCGGCGCTGTCCACCTTGGCGACAAGCCGGCTGGCAGTCGCCAGGCCTTGCCCGTCGAGGCCGACACGCTCGCCGATCAGGGCAAGCTCGTGCGGGGTCTTGCGCGAATGCGCGCCGCGGCCGCCGCAAACGTGGATGCCGAGCTCGCCGGAGAGCGGCGACAGACCGCGCTTCAACGCTCCGACGACGCTGGTGGTGATGCCGGAGGAATGCCAGTCCATCCCCATCACGGCGCCAAAAGACTGGAACCAGAACGGATGCGCCAGCCGGCGCAGCAATTCATCGCGGCCGTAATGGTGGATGATCGCCTCGCACATGACCGCGCCAAGCCGCGTCATGCGGTCGCCGAGCCATTTCGGCACGCGCCCGCCGTGAAGTGGGAGATCAGCACTTCCCGATCGCTGTGCCACGGTCTTTTGCTTGCTCCTTGAGTCCTGCCTCGACAGATAGGTATCGAAAGGGGTGTGGAGAAGCTATGGCCTGATTCATGCCGCGATCGTTGCAAGCCGCCAGCTAGCGGGCAGGTTCGCTGAGGAGATCAAACTTCTGGATCTCGCAATGCTCGCCCACCGATTCCAGCAGATCCATTGGCGGTGCCCCAGTGTCCGGCCGCCTCCAACTGATCTCGAACGAGAAAACAGGGTCTTTGAGATCCGGGCGCCTCTCTATCGCGACGAGGCGTGCCCGGTAGCCAAGCGGCCCGATCATCGTATCGAGTTCCTGTCGGGCTGCGGCCTTCCAGGTCAGTGCCAACTGGGCATGGTGTTCGCGCGACATTCGAAGGTCCACCCATTTCAGGACCAGCAAGGTGGCCAGCGTCAGCGCCGTGCCGGCCGCGCCCAAGCCGTATTGGCCACCACCGAAAGCCAATCCGATCGCCGTCATCACCCACAACGTGGCGGCCGTGGTGACGCCGCTGACAAGATTGCCCCGGCGAAGAATGGCGCCACCGCCGATAAAGCCGACGCCGGTCAACACGCCCAGCGGAAAGCGCAAGACGTCCATCGATGCAAACGAATCCGGGTGCTTGCCAACGGTCTCGAGCAGAATACTGGCCTGGATCATTGTGATGGCGGCGGCCAATCCGACCAGCACGGTGGTGCGTAGCCCCGCCGCGTGCCCGCGCGCCTCGCGGTTGAGGCCTATCAACAGGCCGGCGAGCGCGGTCAGAAGCAGTCGTGCCGCGATGTCCTGCCAGACCGGAACAACGAGGAGCATCGCGGTCACCCGTCAGGCCAAGCGCTGCTGGCCAGGAATAGCGCCATGGTCAAAGCGAACAAGGGCAAGAGCGTCTTCATCGCAAATTCTTTTCGTCGATAAGCAACAAACGATGCGCCTGGATTTTGGTTGCGCCGCCGACGATTCACTCCGGCGATTGGCAGCGGCGGAACAAAACCTTCGCCCCGCGGGTTGGTGGGTTCACGCCAACGAAGGATTTGCAGTCATGGTCCGCTTGCTGCTTGCTGGAGCCGTCGCTTATCTGGCCTATCGCATCACCAAGGAGATCGGTGGGTCCGGCGAGGTCGATCCGCTGTCGCCTTCGCCCGAGCAAACCGGCCGCAAGGCGCCGAGGCGGCAGAGCGGGGCACAGAGGAATGGCCGACGGCGGTAGCGAATGCCGTAGCGGCGGCGCGGACCAGCCATGACCGCATTTCCGTTGCCGCTCGACCTTCGTCCGATGGAAGCCAAAGCCGCCGATGCAATCCCTGGCGGCGACGGGCTTTGGCAATACGAGCCGAAATGGGACGGGTTTCGCTGCCTCGTGTTCAAGGGCGACGATGCCGTCGATCTGCGTGCAAAATCGGGCAAGCCGCTTGGCCGCTATTTTCCCGAACTGGTCGCGGTGCTGCGCGATGTGAGCTCGCGACGGTTTGTTGCCGACGGCGAGATTGTCATCGAGGTCGACGGATCGTCCTCGTTCGAGGCCCTGCAAATGCGCCTCCATCCCGCCGAAAGCAGGATCCGCAAATTAAGCCTCGAGACGCCCGCCATGCTGATCCTGTTCGATATGCTGGCCGAGCCCGGCGGCAGGATCATCATCGAAGAGCCTCTCACCACCAGGAGGCAGGCGATTGGGGCCTTGGTCGCGTCGGCGGCACGGCCCCAACTGCACCTGTCCAAATATACGCACGACGCCGCCACCGCCGAGCGCTGGCTGCAGGGCGCCGGCCACGGCTCGACCGACGGTGTTGTTGCAAAACTGATCGCCGGGCCATACCGGCCCGGCGAGCGCGCCATGGTCAAGGTCAAGCGGCTGCGCACTGCGGATTGCGTGGTCGGCGGCTTTCGCTATCTCGCCGGCAGCAACGAAGTCGGATCACTGCTGCTCGGCCTCTACAATAACGAAGGCAGGCTGGATCATGTCGGATTCACCTCGACCATCGGCAAGGACGACAGGGCGGCGCTGACCAGACGGCTGGAAAAACTGCGGGCCAAACCAGGTTTCACCGGCAAGGCACCGGGCGGACCAAGCCGCTGGAGCACGGAGCGGAGCGGACAATGGGAACCGATAAAGCCTGAACTGGTGGTCGAGGTTCGGTTCGACCATGTGACAGGCGACCGGTTCCGGCACGGAACCAAGCTGTTGCGCTGGCGGCCGGACAAGGAGCCGCGGCAATGCACGTTCGAGCAGATCGAGTAAGTCCGATCCGAGACACCGCTTCAAGGCGCTTGCTGCCCGCTCTACCGTTCATGACGGACCAATGCATCATTTCACCGGTTCGCCGCGGCCAACCGAGCCTTGGCAACCAAGGCTCGGTTGCGGTTTTGAAATCAGGCGGCTTCCTGCATGGCGCGCTCATTGACGCCGCTTTCGCCGAGCTTGGAAAGCGCTTCGTCGGTCGCGATCTCTTCCTTGAGAGTTGCCCTGAGCAGCTCGACAACGTCGCTCTTGCCAAGTTCTTCCGCCCACGCGATCAAAGTGCCGTAGCGAGCGATCTCGTAATGTTCGACAGACTGCGCTGCGCCGACAAGTCCGGCGTCGAGTGCAGGAGCACCATTATACTCCTCGAGCATTTCCGAGCCCTCTTCGATGATGCCGTCAATCGCCGGACAGGTTTTGCCGCGGGCCGGCTTGCCGAATTTGTCGAACACCTCCTCGAGGCGGTCGACATGTCCTTCGGTTTCCATGCGGTGTTTCTCGAAGGCGGCGGTCACTTCTTCCGACTCCGCGCCCTTGGCCATTTTGGGCAGCGCTTTCAGTATCTTCTTCTCGGCGTAGTAGAGGTCTTTGAGCCCGTCGAGGAACAGATCCTCAAGGCCCTTGCTTGCCGCCTTCGCGGCCTTTTTCGTAGTCGCCATGATCCTCTCCCGAATGGTTGGTGCCGCCTCGCAAAGTGGAGGCGTCCGATAACCCTCCGACGGGAAACAAGTTCCCTGACGGTCCGGCAGCTTTGCAAATTTTTCCGACCCGCCGTGTGGTGTCGCAGGGGCCTTCGACCTGCGGCAGCAATCGGCCAGAAAAGCGCCGTCAGCGCTCGCCGATATGCTCGACCAGGCGGGTATATTCGGCCTCGGCCAAGCCGTAGCCGCCATCCGCCAGTGCGACGAGACCATCGCGATCGCGGATGATAATTTCGCCGCGGCGGGACCGGATGAGCCCTCGCCCCTCGAGCAGCTGCAGCGCGACCGTTACACCCGGGCGCCTTACGCCAAGCATGATCGACAGGAATTCGTGCGTGATCGTCAGCCGGCCGCCGTCCACCCGATCGTCACACATGAGAAGCCAGCGCGCCAGCCGGTCTTCAAGTTTCGATCGCGCGTTGACCAGCGCGGTATAGCCAGTCTGGACATGCAGATATTGCACGTAGCGCAGCAAGAACAGCCGCAGCGTCGGGCTTTGCGTCAGCGCCGCCTTGAACGGCTCGGCGTCGATCCTGGCAGCTTCTCCCGCCAGCTGCACATAGCAATCATGGACCGTACGGTCGTCGCCCATTATCAGGGCCGAGCCGGTCATACCTTCCAAGCCGACAAGGCCAACTTCCGCATCGCTGCCGTTCGGCATTTTCGCAACCACCGAACCGATGCCGTCCTCGAGGAAATAAATGGCCTCGATCGGCGATCCGGACACTTCGAGCGATTGCCGTAACTCCAGCGAACAGCGCTCGATGTGCGGCTCGAGAGATGCGAAATCGCCGGCGCTCATTCGGCGCAACAGCTTGTTTTTGTACGGATTTTTATTGGAATTTGCTGGATCAGACATAGCTGGGCCCAAAACAGGGCAAGAGCCTTTTTATCTCCCAGCCGTCCGCGCCCGGTATAACCTGCGGACGATAACGCTTATATAAGCACTGAAAGGTATGGAGCCTACTAAATAAAAAAATGAATCGATGCACGGCAGTTTCTCCTGCCGCTTGCCTACGAAAACATCCGACTGAAAGTTAGAGTTGGAAACGTACCAAAGTCGGTTTGGTACGAAAACGACAATTGAGATCGCCGGGCTCGAAAAGAGCCCGTCGCGAGGGATGCAACGGGCTCCATTCGGGCGTCGTGGGCTACGCCCAGTGATCCAATGAGGGGTGGGTTGGATCGCAGCAACAATGCAGGTGCAAGGCAGTCGTTCCCAAACTGTCTGCTTGGTAATTTCCGTACATTGAGTTTGGACGAGAGCGGCGCTAATTGAATTGGAGTCGTCCACACAGGCACGGCGAGTGGACGCTTGAAAGACGCTTCGCGCTTTCGCCCTTTTCAAGGGAGGATGGCATGCCGATGCAAGGTGCAGCAACTCCAGCCGAACTGAGCGTGCTGAGAAAAGCGCTCGACGACTGCTGCCGCGAGTTGGG
Source organism: Mesorhizobium sp. M1182 (assembly GCF_040318335.1). NCBI lineage: Bacteria > Pseudomonadati > Pseudomonadota > Alphaproteobacteria > Hyphomicrobiales > Phyllobacteriaceae > Mesorhizobium > Mesorhizobium sp. M1182. The sequence continues at coordinate 2,741 of NZ_JAMYMD010000051.1, read as the reverse complement.
TGTTGCGGACGACAGTCCTGTCCGCGAGCGGTTGGCAGCCCGTATCATGTCGCTGTTCAACGAGGGTGTGCTCAACGCCGATCTGAAAGAAGCGCTGGCCGCCGATCGCCAACAATAAGCTGCTGCTATGGTGGCGTCCTCGGCGCCGAAAGGTTCGGCACCGAGTCGCCCTTTCTAGCCAGGGTCCCGGTTTGCCAAGGATCTTGGAAATCTAGTCTTTTCACGACAAAACGCCCGGCGCTAATTACCAAGCGGCAGGCGTTTTTGTCGCGAGCGTGACACTAACGCGTGTCGCGTTTGGCCGGCCTCATGCGACGCGCTTTAGCTTCCTGTTTTATGCATGTCGTTATCACAAAACCGCTGCACACTTTTGCACGACATGCATCAAATGCGCCCAAGCAGGACCAGGATAATGACGATAAGCAGCACCAAGCCGAGGCCGCCACCACCGTAATAGCCCGTGCCATAGAACGGTCCGCCGCCCAAGCCGCTGAAGCCGCCAAGCAAGGCAAGGACCAAGATGATGATGAGAATGGTTCCAAGGCCCATGATGTCTGCTCTCCTTGTTTGCGCTGCCGCCATTCGCATCAGCGCGTCGCATTGTACAAAGGTATGAACTCACAAGGAGCATTCCTGTTCCGGCGGGACGGTAAGGCGTACGCTCATGCGGCGAGCAAAATGCCGGGCCGGGCCGTCAGAAAAGTCCACGGATGCATGCCCGCGGAGAATGGCATGGCGGCCGCCTTGAACACCCAAGAACATGCTGAAATTCATGGGGAATTTGTCGGAACCTTCGCCCGCCCGAACGGTTGTTTTCGTAGTCGCAACGCGACGACCCTCGTAAAAAGGAGAAGCATCATGCTCACGAAAATTCTCGCAGCTTCGGCGCTTACGATCGGTCTGGCCACGTCAGCGATGGCCCAGAACGTCGGCGATCCCTCCGGAGCTGCTGCCGACGGCAGCGGGCGGACGATAGTAGTCCCGGATAATGGCGGCCCTGACACCGGCACGGATTCGACCATCACCAACAGCATTCGCGATTTCTCAACGACGAATTCGAATGCCGACCGGAATTGCCCACCAGGCCCGCAGGGGGCTCTGCCCGACGCGACCGGCAAGTCTCCGGGCACGATGGCGCCGACGGTGAACGACAACCACTGCGGCAAGTAAGCGCCCGGTTTATCATAGTCTGTGATGAGGCTGCGGAGCGTACGCTCCGCAGCTGTATTGAAAATCGGCCGTCTAACGGCAGCGGTGGTCGAAGCTGACCGCGATATCCCGACCGTCCAGCGCCCGAACGATGAAGCCAACCAGTTCCTCGTCGGTTTGCCGGAACCCGGGAAAGCGTTTGCGCAAATCGGCTATGACGACAGTGGTCGAGAGAATGTCGCCCGAATTGTAGTCGGCCATGACGATATGAACGGCTTTGTCGGTATCAATACCGATTCCAAGCGGCGACTTGATCTGCCCCACGGAAGCCTCCACCCATCTGTCCCGGCAGACGATAGCAAGACTGCGGCAAAGCGAAAGAGCTTGTACGATTCCGTACGGTCCTACGGGTTGCGTTGCACTTTGCAGGACCCAGCCGGCGTCCTCTATTTTTGTATTTTTGTGTTATCCAAATCATTTGTTTGGCTCGCGGCGGCTGTGGCCACTGCGACCAGGCAACCTCGTCGCAGCTTCCGCGTTGAGCCATCGGAGGGATGACATCAGCCTCGGAGAACCCCCATGAAAACGCTTCTATCCATCACTGCGGCAGCGATGATGGCCGGCGCGCCTTTGGCTGTTTTTGCCCAATCGGCGACGCTGACGCCGCTGACGACCGACACCATGAGCAAGGTTGACACCGCGACATTCGTCAAGACCGTGCCCATCGCCAATACATTTGAAATCGAATCGAGCCGACTTGCGCAGACGCAGGCGACGGCTGACGATGTGAAGGCCTTCGCGGCGCAAATGGTCACGGACCATACCAAGGCCGGCGAGGACTTCAAGGCGGCGCTCAGCAGGGGGCAGACGACTTCGGCCACCGCGCCGGCCGGCCCGTCGCTGGACACCAAGCACCAAGCGCTGCTCGATCAACTCAAGGAGGCCAGCGGGGACAGTTTCCAATCGAAATATATCGACATGCAGACCCAGGCGCATAAAGAAGCGGTGGCGCTGTTTTCCGCTTACGCGAATTCCGGCGACGATCCGGCGATGAAGGAGTTTGCCAAGAAGACGCTGCCGGTGCTGCAAATGCACGAACGTCACGTCAAGGACCTCGCTGCCGCACATCAATGAGAGCGAAGAGTGCCTTTTGCAAACGAAAGGCCGCCCCACACACGGCCTGTGTGACGCGGCTGTCGTCCGGCCACACGGCCGGGAACAAAGCACCGAGAGTGCCGTTATTTACCCGGCTTGTTCGGGGAGGATCCAATGGAAGGCGGCGTTCGCGGGGCGTCAAGGATAGTAGCGCCGGCTTTCGGCGCCGTCCTGGTCGCCGCTGTCACAGGCTGAAATCGCTTTCCGAACGGGACAGGCTGCCTTCATGCGCTACGGCGAGATATTTGCAAATGTTACGGCACTCATGTTGCTGGCCTTGATGATTGGCGGCGTCTTCGTCCTGTTTGGAGAGCCGCTGTGGCCGCGGCACTACGCGAGAATGGTGCTGGTTACGGATATCGATGCCATGACCACCGCGTCAGTCCGAACAAGCTGCCTGCCCAGTCCCTGCCTGCCCGACACCATCGATCATACCG
>NZ_JAMYMD010000050.1:0-39744 GCF_040318335.1 Mesorhizobium sp. M1182 | reverse complement strand
AGGTACGAGAATCGGCGCTGGCGAACAGCGTCACCTCGTGGCCCTGTCGGACAAGTTCTTCGGTCAGATACGAAACAATTCGCTCGGTTCCACCGTAGGTTCGGGGCGGCACGGATTCGGTTAGCGGTGCGATCTGGGCTATTTTCATTTAGAAAATCTTTTCGGCGGCGATCGCCGTCTTTCAAACAAGCTTCGGCGGCAACCAAGACAAGCGAGAGCTTCCCGTTGCGAAGTATTCTCTGCAGAGCGTATTTATAGTTGTGCCGTCCGTGCTCCTCCCGTGCAATCAGGTTTCCCTTATTCAATTCCTCTGCATCCAGAACTGCGATCCCTGAGAAATGTTTCACCGGTCCCAGAAAAAGAATGGCGCTCCCGCCTCACATATGCCGCTACGGTTGACCAGGATCCGCGCAAGCTCCAACGTGAGAACTTCACGTTTTGTGCTCCGATTGGCACCGGGTCCTGACAGCATCGTGCTTTCGTTTGTTCTGTGGCTCCTCGACCGAGCAAGGACAGCGAGCCCGCGTCGCCGGAGGATAAGAACGACGCGGGCCGATCGGAGATATCCGATCTGGCAGCAAAAAAATGAGGGAAAGAGTTTGCTGCGTGGGCAGAACTTTTCCTGAGCGCCGGTGTTCCATCGCGTGAGGAAAAAAGCCCGCCGCACAGGTTGATGCGGCGGGTCGATCAAACGTGTTGCACCGAGCGGGGGGCTCGGGGTCGGGCATGCCCGGTGCGCGCGGACCACGCGAACTTTAGATGCACCAGCTGCGATGCGTCCACCAACCGACGGTTGGAGTTTCATTCCGAGAGCTGTCTCACAGTGCGAAGCGGGCAAGTAGTTTATCGGAACCCAGCCTTGGCACATCACGTTGCTCAGTCGCTGACCTTCAAAGGATGCATGCAATGGCGAAAGACATATCTCGCGAGGAAGAGCAACGCGGCACCGAAAAAGTCTTCTTCTGGGGCGCTGCAATCGCCCTTGTCCTTTTTGTGTCTCTGGTGACCATCGCCCTCATCGGAAGGTCCTGATCTGTTTCGACAGTAGGATTCGACCGGCGGGCGCGAGGTCTCGGTGGGTTCAGGGCGAATGCCGGGCTGTACCCTATGAGCCGCTCCCATCCGCCGTTTGTCCTCTCGATCGCCAGTCGAGCCACGATGCACTGAATTCAGAAAATTTCATTGCGCGGGTCACAACCTGCAGCAAAACTCTCCCAATCCAACCCGATCGGCTGTCCTTCGCTGGAGACGAAAAGCCACGGGCGGACGCTACAGGCCTAACTTTTCCCCGAGTGCATCAATGCGTTTAAAAGCTCCCGCCTTGCTAAGGCCGTCGGCATAGGCGTCAGGGTCGTCGGCCTGTTCGGCCAGAGTTTTCAGATATGAGGCTTGTGCGGGGGTCATCTCCGCTGACCCAATCTTCCGGGTCTTTTCCGAATTTGCCGATGCCTCGATTTTTGGGTTGTGCCGATCGCCCATGGTCAATCCCCCTTGATTGATCAGCTCAATGAGAAACGATCATGATTTGTTCCGCTACATTTGGTAGGCTTTCTCAGACCGTTTGCAGGGCTGCTCGTCACCGACCTGGTCAGTGTGTGGGATCGGCCGGAGTAACGTCGACGCTGGCCGGGACCCGGACAACACGTCGACTGCGGCTGGATGGTAGTTCCCGCGCGGACTGGCAGCCATATCCTGCTCTGGTCGCCAACGGCGCTGACAGAGCCTCCAGTCTCAAGTATCAATCTTTGCGGAAGGGAGACACTTGGCGTGCCTCACTCCACGGAACCAGCACGGGTTGCCCTTCGCGGATCGAGACCCCCGCCCAGCATTAGCGATGGCCTGCCGTTTTAGGCAGTTTGTCTCATCCCATCGGCGGACTTCGATATTGGCTTGGATCATGGAGATGCCTGCTCGCCGATCAGGCGGGCATATTCCGCCTCCGGCTGGCCATATGAGCTGTTTGCCAAGATGATGAGACCAGTTCGATCACGGACGATGACCTCGCCACGATTTGACCTGATCAGACCGCGGCCTTCCAGCATTTGAAGTGCCACGGTGACGCCCGGCCGTCGTACACCCAACATGACCGACAGGAATTCATGGGTAATCGGCAGCCGGTCGCCTATCTCGAGCATCTCACCTACGAAGCGAGCGAGCTTCGGGCCCTCCCCAGGGCTGTTTTCGACGAGGCCCATCATTTATTGGTGCAGCCAGCGTCGCGGCCGTGATGTCTGAGTTACAAGTTGGCCGGCTGGATTGGCCCTCAACTTCCAAACCATCCAAGACGCGGCCCAGCAGCACCAGATCGGAAGGACGAAAGACGCCAGCTTGCTCTGCTTTTGCACCAATTGGCATGACGCCCCTCGATGCAGGCCCAGCCGACAGGGCCGAAACTAATTGGGTGCTATTACAGGTTCAAGCTGGAGACAGCCGATGATCTTACAATCTCGTGCTCATGCCGGTTCGATATCCGTTTGGCAGAAGTCTTTGCCGATGAAAAGCAGCGGTTCGTCTGCACGCTTTGCCAAAGCATAGGAAATTCAGCGCCGCCGGTGGTGGCCCTTGCCGTAGGTCAGCCAACCCTGGGTCGCCAGATCAACCAATTCGGAGTCGACAGGAATGATGTCGGCCTCGACGTTGCGCAGCCAAAGATCGATCTCAGCCAACGCGTGTTCGCCGCGCCTGCTGACCAGCACCATGCGTGCCTCGAGCACGCAGCTTGCCGGGATCAGACGGATTGGGTCGGAGACCAGCGCTCGTTCCAGCCTTGCTGCCTCAGGCTCGCTCCGAAGGATCGCTACAACAGCTGAGGTATCGATCACCATCAGTTAGGGATTCCATGCTCGTCAAACCCGATGATCTCCTCGTCGCTGCGACAATCCAGTTCAGGCAATCGTGCCACTCTTTCTCGGATGGCGCGCAATTCTGCCAGCAGACGCTCCTGAGCGGTCTCTCCAAAGCCCAAGCGGTGCAAGCGCTCGCTAAGGGCCTGATGAATGGCTGCTGTCTTACTGATACCCTGGCGGCGTGCGAGTTCATCGGCGAGAGCAACGGTGGCTGGATTTTTGATGTTCAGGGACACGAGAAACTCCAAAAATCTACCTTTCTGGCAATTTCTACCACAATTCTCTAGCTCTTCAACATACCTGCTAGCCTTCGCCCACACCCGCGCCGGATTGACCACCACAATCGCCAGGCGGTCGCGGCACCGCATTTCGCAAGTCTCTGCACGTCATGCCACGATCGCCGGTTTTGCTTGTTGCAAGGCCGGCGCTCCTGCCTTTTCTAATGATCCCCGACCGCGGCAAGAACCAGTTCGTGGCGAGAAACGGGGACCCGCATGGCGACCAACTATCATGCCAGTAAGGGAGCGGTATCGCGCGGCGCGCGCATGCTGCGCACCGCCCTCGGCCCGGCGGTCGCAGGCTTCCTTGACGATCCAGCCATTGTCGAGGTGATGCTCAATCCCGACGGTCGCCTGTGGGTTGACCGTCTCAGCGAAGGACTCGCTGCAAGCAATGAAACACTGATCGCGGCAGACGGCGAACGGATCGTCAGGCTGGTCGCGCACCATGTCGGTGCGGAGGTGCATTCGGGCTCGCCGCGCGTTTCGGCTGAACTGCCTGGGACCGGTGAACGGTTCGAGGGCCTTTTGCCGCCTGTCGTCACGGCACCAACATTCGCCATCCGCAAGCCGGCAGTCGCGGTGTTTACGCTTCAAGACTATGTCGCTGCCGGCATCATGACCGAAGGCCAGGCTGACGTCCTGCAGCTTGCCGTGGAGACACGCAAGAACGTGCTGGTGGCCGGCGGTACATCGACGGGCAAGACCACGCTGGTCAACGCGCTTTTGGCGGAGGTGGCTAAAACCGCCGAGCGCGTCGTGCTGATCGAGGACACACGCGAGTTGCAGTGCGCTGCGCCCAATCTTGTAGCGCTGCGCACAAAGGATGGTGTCGCCTCGCTGTCCGATCTGGTGAAGTCATCATTGCGGCTTCGGCCCGACCGCATCCCGATAGGCGAGGTACGGGGCGCCGAAGCGCTCGATTTGCTGAAGGCCTGGGGCACCGGCCATCCCGGCGGCATCGGCACCATTCACGCCAATTCTGCCATTGGCGCACTGCAGCGACTGGAACAGCTCGTACAGGAGGCCGTCGTCACGGTCCCGCGCGCGCTGATAGCCGAAACCATAGACCTCGTCGCCGTCCTCGCCGGCCGCGGTTCCGCGCGCCGGCTCGTCGAAATCGCCTTGGTCGACGGGCTCGATCCGGCCACCGGTGACTACCGCACCCTGGAAGCAAATCTCGAGACCACAATGACCGTGAATCACCACTCGCCCTTTGGAGCTTCAAAATGACCCCGATCCGCTTCACTTCATCGGCTGTCCGCAAACTTGCCGTGGAGCTGTCGTATGCGACGACCGCCGCGATCATGACGATTGCGCCCGCCCATGCTGCCGGTTCCTCCATGCCCTGGGAGGAGCCCCTTCAGCAAATTCTCGAATCGATTGAGGGGCCAGTCGCCAAGATCGTGGCGGTGATCATCATCATCGTCACCGGCTTGTCGCTCGCTTTCGGCGACACATCGGGCGGATTTCGCCGGCTGATCCAGATCGTCTTCGGCCTGTCGATCGCTTTCGCGGCAAGTTCGTTCTTCCTGTCTTTTTTCTCCTTCGGCGGCGGAGCGCTGATCTGATGGAGGAGGAAGTCCGCGGCTTTTTCGCGCCGGTGCATCGCGCACTCACCGAACCGATCCTGCTCGGCGGCGCGCCGCGTGCGGTTGCCATCGCCAACGGTACGCTGGCCGGCGCGGTCGGATTAGGACTTCGCTTGTGGGTCGCAGGGCTCATCATCTGGTTGGTCGGACATCTCGTGGCCGTCTGGGCGGCAAAGCGCGATGCGCAGTTCGTCGATGTGGCACGCCGGCACCTTCGCTATCCCTCGCACTTCGGCTGTTGAGGTCCTTCATCATGATGAACCTCGCGGAATACCGAAAGAAGAGTGCCAGCCTCGTCGATTATCTGCCTTGGGCCGCCCTGGTGGCGCCGGGCGTGGTGCTCAACAAGGACGGCAGCTTTCAAAGGACAGTGCGTTTTCGCGGGCCGGACCTGGACTCCGCCACGCCGGCGGAGCTGGTCGGCACGACCGCGCGGCTCAACGGCGCGCTACGCCGGCTCGGCTCCGGCTGGGCAATTTTTGTCGAAGCGCAGCGCAATCCTGCCAGCGGCTACCCAGACAGCCGGTTCCCGGATTGCGCATCGGCACTTCTCGACATCGAGCGTCGCGAACAGTTCGAAGCCTCCGGTGTGCTGTTTGAAAGCAGCTACTTTCTCACATTCGTGTGGCTGCCTCCGGCTGAGGAAGCGTCGCGAATGGAGAGCTGGCTCTATGAAGGCCGGGAAAAGACGGGCGTCGATCCTTGGGAACTCCTGAAGATTTTTGTCGATCGCACCGATCGCGCGCTCAACCTCATCGGGGGCTTCGTTCCCGAAGCTGACTGGCTCGATGACGGGGAGACGCTGAGTTACCTGCACTCAACCATTTCGACCAAGCGGCATCGCGTTCGCGTGCCAGAAACGCCGATGCATCTCGACGCACTGCTTGTCGATCAGCCGTTGGCCGGCGGACTCGATCCGAGGCTTGGCGATGCGCATCTGCGCACACTCACTATCATCGGGTTTCCGACGATGACCTTCCCGGGGATTCTCGACGATCTTAATCGGCTTGCCTTCCCTTACCGCTGGTCAACGCGGGCGATCATGCTGGACAAGACCGAGGCGACCAAGTTGGTGACCAAGATACGCCGTCAGTGGTTCGCGAAACGGAAATCCGTTGCCGCGATCCTCAAGGAGGTGATGACCAACGAGGCGTCTGTTCTCGTCGACTCGGACGCGGCCAACAAGGCGGCCGATGCGGACGCGGCGCTCCAGGACCTGGGCTCTGATCAGATCGGCGAAGCCTATGTCACCGCCACCATGACGGTCTGGGATGTTGATCCATCGATTGCCGACGAAAAACTGCGTCTAGTCGAAAAGATCGTTCAGGGCAGAGACTTCACCTGCATCGCCGAGGGCGTCAACGCTGTCGAAGCTTGGCTGGGCGGCATCCCCGGCCATGTCTATGCCAATGTTCGCCAGCCGCCGCTTTCCACGCTCAACCTTGCGCACGCGATTCCCCTCTCCGCGGTCTGGGCAGGTCCGACCGAGGACGAGCATCTTGGAGCGCCGCCGCTGTTCTTCGCCAGGACGGAGGGCGCCACTCCGTTCCGGTTCAGCCTGCATGTTGGAGACGTCGGCCACACCCTTGTCATCGGCCCGACGGGCGCCGGCAAGTCGGTCCTGTTGGCGCTGATCGCGCTGCAGTTCCGGCGTTACGAGAACAGCCAGGTCTTTGCCTTCGATTTCGGTGGCTCAATCCGCGCTGCCACGCTCGCCATGAATGGTGATTGGCACAGTCTCGGAAGCAATGCTGAAAGCGGACAGGGCTCTGACAATCCGTTGCCCTCGCTCACCTTGGCCGATCTGTCGGACGACGTTCAGGCCGTGTCGCTGCAGCCGCTTGCCCATATCCATCATACGCCAGAGCGGGCCTGGGCGGCCGCCTGGCTCTTCGACATTCTTCTGCGGGAAGGCGTGGTCATCACGCCGCAGGTGAAGGAACATCTATGGTCGGCGCTGACGTCGCTGGCTTCTGCGCCAATCCAGGAGAGGACATTAACTGGCCTATCCGTGCTGCTGCAGTCCTCGCCGCTGAAACAGGCGCTTGGTCCCTATTGCATCGGCGGCGCTTTTGGCCGGCTGCTTGATGCCGAGCATGAGCGACTCGGCGAAGCCACCGTCCAGGCGTTCGAAACCGAGGGCCTGATTGGCACGGGTGCTGCTCCCGCGGTGCTTGCCTACCTTTTCCACCGCATCGAGCAGAGGATGGATGGACGGCCGACGCTGCTGCTCATTGACGAGGGCTGGCTGGCGCTCGACGATGGCGGTTTCGCCGACCAGTTGCGCGAATGGCTGAAGACGCTGAGAAAGAAGAACGCCAGCGTAGTCTTCGCCACGCAGTCGCTTTCCGACATCGACGGATCGCCAATCGCGCCGGCAATAGTAGAAAGCTGCCCGACGCGGCTGTTCTTGCCCAACGAGCGCGCCATCGAGCCGCAGATCACCGAGATCTACCGACGCTTTGGTCTCAACGATCGCCAGATCGAGATCATCGCCCGGGCGATACCGAAGCGCGACTATTACTGTCAAAGCCGCCGCGGCAATCGTCTGTTCGAACTAGGGCTCGGTCCAATCGCGCTGGCGCTCTGCGCCACATCGTCCAAATCCGACCAGGCCGCGATCGGCCGGATCGTCGCCGAGGCCGGCCGAGACCATTTCCTCGAGGCCTGGCTAGCGGAGCGCAGTCTGTCCTGGGCGGCCGACCTCATCCCAGGTCTCACCAACTTGATCAACCAGTCCACCGAGGAGATTTCGTCATGAATTCCGTTCTTGCAGGTCGCCGTATCCGTCGCGTGGCGGCAGCCGGCGCCATCGCCGTGGCCACGGCGCTGTCATCGGCACCAGCATCAGCGCTGATCGTGTTCGATCCCAGGAATTACGCCGAAAACCTGCTTTCGGCATCGCGCGCCCTGGAGCAGATCCACAACCAGATCACCTCGCTTCAGAACGAAGCGCAGATGCTGATCAACCAGGCGAAGAATCTCACTTCGCTGCCGACCTCGCTGCTGGGCCAGATCGAGGCCAATTTTGCAGAGATGAAGAGCCTGCTCGGCGAGGCCGACAAGCTGGCCTATAGCGTCCAGGAGGTCGAGAGCCAGTTTACCTCCGCTTACGAGAATTTCGGTTCGAATCTCTCCAGCCAGCAGCTTGTCGACGGCGCGCGTCAACGCTGGCAGACCTCGGTGTCGGCCTTCGAGCATTCGCTGAAGGCGGGCGCCGTCGCGGTCGACAACATCGCCGCGACACAAGAGCAGACGAGTGCGCTGGTCGGTGCCAGCCAGTCCGCCGTCGGCTTGCTTCAGGCGACGCAGGCCGGCAACCAGCTCCTCGCGGTCCAAGCCAAGCAAGTTGCCGACCTCACTGCGATGCTGGCCGCACAAGGACGAGCCGAAGCCCTTGAGCAGGCGAGGCGGGCGGCCGCGCAGGAGCAGGCACGGGAACAGTTCAGCCGTTTTATGACGGGCAGCAGCTACAGCGCGTCATCTGTAAAAATGTTCCACGACTGAGGCAAAGACCGCATGGATCTCAAGATCGCCGCCCGGATAACAGCCGTTCTTGCCCTTGGCGCCGCCATGACCGCCGCCTCCATGGCGCTGCGCGGCGGCGGCTCGCAGAACGCGTCCTCCCCGCGCTCTGCATATCCGGGCGGCGAGCCGGCTGGGGTCGAGCTTGCCCGATGCCGGGACATTGGCATGGCGGCGATTGATGACGACGCCTGCAGGAAAGCCTGGGCGGAAAGCCGCCGACGCTTCCTGCAACCATCCCGCCCCATCGCGCCAAACGCGGGTCCGTGGATCGAGAAGGACCAGAGCCGAATGCTGCCGCTCCAACCGCCAACTCCGCCTAGCGCGGAAGACCGGCTCCATCCGGAAACGGTGGCGCCATGAACGACACCGGCGTGATCGATCGCTTCCTGGAGACGTTTACCCGCTATATCGATTCCGGCTTTGGTCTGCTCGGTGGGGAAGTTGCGTTTCTTACTTCGACCCTCATTGTCATGGACATCACACTGGCCGGCCTGTTCTGGGCATGGGGTGCTGATGAGGACGTCCTGCACCGGCTAGTGAAGAAGACCCTCTATATCGGCTTCTTTGCCTTCATCATCGGCAACTTCAATCGTCTGGCCGGCATCGTCTTCGAGAGCTTTTCCGGGCTCGGCCTGAAGGCTGGAGGCTCGGCACTTTCAGGCTCGGCATTGCTGCAGCCGGGCCGCGTTGCACAAGTCGGCATCGATGCCGGCAATCCGATCCTCGAGGCCGCCAGCCAACTGATGGGCTACGTCTCGTTCTTCGAGAATTTCGTCCAGATCGTAGTGCTGATGATCGCCTGGGCGATAGTACTGATTGCGTTCTTTCTTCTGGCCGTCCAGATCTTCGTCACGCTGGTCGAATTCAAGCTGACGACGCTTGCCGGGTTTGTGCTGCTCCCCTTTGCGCTGTTCAACCGGACCGCCTTTCTTGCCGAAAAAGTGCTCGGCAACATCGTTGCCTCCGGCGTGAAGATCCTGGTCCTTGCCGTCATCGTCGGCATCGGCTCGGGGCTGTTCGCCGAGTTCACCCGAGGCTTCGGCGCGGAACAGCCCACAATCACGGATGCGCTGTCGCTTGTCCTGGGCGCCCTGTCGCTGATGGGGCTGTCGATCTTCGGTCCAAGCATTGCGACGGGGCTGGTCTCTGGTGCCCCCCAACTTGGCGCAGGTGCCGCTGTTGGCACGAGCCTCGTCGCTGGCGGCCTTGGCGCGGCCGGCGCTATGGGTGCTCGCACCGGATTGAGCGGCGCAGCAGGCGCACTCAATGCCGGGGTGCGTATGTCGGCAGCGGCCGCACGCGGTGGCGCACACCTGGCCGGCAGCACTTCGGCCGCCTGGGAGCTTGGCGCAGCGACATCTGGACGAGGTGGTGCAGGCTCGGTCGCCGCCGGCGTGGCAGGTGTCGCCAGGGCCGGTGCCAGCGCTGCCGTTCGACCGGTGAAGCAGGCCATGTCGCGCGCTGCGACGGCGTTGTCCGACAGCTATGAGGCCGGCCGCTTTGCGGCTTGGACTGCGACGAGTGGAGAGCGATCGTCGGGCACGGCCTCCTCCGGCGACTGGCCGTCCACCGGGGCCAGTGCCGACTCTCCGCCAGCATGGGCAAAACGCATGAAACGCAGCCAGGCCATGAGCCATGGCGCCAGCATCGCCGCCCATTCGGTCCACTCGAGCAATGATGGCGGCGGCTCGATGAATGTTTCCCTCGATCAGGACGACCGCTGATGACACCCTTTAGACGCCCTTTTGTTCGTTACTCAAAAACGCCTCACCCTGAGACGCCATATCAGCGCGCAGCCCAGATTTGGGACGAGCGCATCGGCTCGGCTCGCGTCCAGGCGAAGAACTGGCGGCTGATGGCCTTCGGCTCTCTCGTCTTGGCCGGCGGTTTTGCATCCGCATTGGTCTGGCAGTCGACGCGCGGCTCAGTGGTTCCCTGGGTGGTGGAAGTCGGCAAGTTCGGCGAAGCGCAAGTTGTCGCTCCGGCCGTTGCCGACTATCGGCCGACCGATCCGCAGATCGCCTGGCATCTGGCCCGCTTCATCGAACAGGTTAGAAGCATTCCGGCCGACCCGGTCATCGTCCGCCAAAACTGGCTGCGCGCCTACGACTACACCACAGACCGCGGCGCCATTTCCCTCAATGATTACGCCCGGTTGAACGACCCTTTTGCCAAATTGGGCAAACTCCAGATCGCCATCGAGGTTTCCAGCGTCATCCGTGCTACGCCCGATTCCTTTCGCGTCGCCTGGATCGAGCGCCGTTACGAGAATGGCAACCTGGCCGGCACGGAGCGCTGGACCGCAATCCTCACAATCGTGATTCAGCAACCCCGCGACGCTGACCGGCTCAAAGCCAATCCGCTTGGCGTCTATGTCAACGCCATCAGCTGGTCGAAGGAGTTTTCATGATGGGTGCAGCACCAACAAGAACATCGGCGAGACCGGCCAAGCGCAATGCGCCCAAGGCACGTAGGCTTGCCCTGACACTGCTGTCGGCAACGGCGCTCGCCGGCTGTGCATCGAAGAAATACATTCCGCCGGAAATCGCCTACGACGATGCGGTGCCTGCGGTGCGCAGGGTCGAGCCGCCTGGTCCGGTCAAAGTGGTGGAAGTGCCGAAACCGCTTCCGCTGCCTGGTCAGTTGAAACCAGTCGACGCTACGAAGGTGAAGCCGGAGCCGACCGATCCGAAGCAGCGTATCAGCCAGGCGAACGAGGCAGCAAGGATGCAGCCGGTTCGCGACGGGTTCGTCAATGCCATCCAGCTCTATCCCTGGAGTGAGGGCGCGCTCTACCAGATCTATGCCGCGCCCGGCCAGGTCACCGACATCGCCTTGCAGCCCGGCGAGCAGCTTGTCGGCTCCGGGCCTGTGGCCGCCGGCGACACGGTGCGCTGGATCATCGGCGATACGCAAAGTGGGGCAGGGGAGCGCCAGCAGGTCCATATTCTTGTGAAGCCGACACGGCCGGATCTGCAGACCAATCTCGTCATCAACAGCGACCGCCGCACCTATCATCTCGAGCTGCGTTCGACCGAAAAGACCTACATGGCTTCGGTCTCCTGGCAGTACCCGCAGGACCAGCTGATTGCGCTGCGGCGCCAGAACGCGCAGGCTTCCGCCGCACAGCCGGTCGCGTCCGGCGTCGACATCCAGAAACTGAATTTCCGCTATCGCATCGAAGGCGACATGGCGCCCTGGCGGCCGCTTCGCGCCTTCGATGACGGTGCAAAAGTCTACATCGAGTTCCCGTCTGGCATAGGGCAAGGTGAAATGCCGCCACTCTTTGTCATCGGCCCATCGGGCGGCTCGGAGCTGGTCAACTACCGTGCTCGCCAGAACTACTACGTCGTTGATCGGCTGTTTGCCGCCGCTGAATTGAGGCTCGGCGACAAAACAAGCGAAAAGCGCGTCCGCATCGTGCGTACGGACGGCAAACGAACCTCGCCCAGCACGAGGCTGTTCCGATGAGCGACCCTGCAAATGCACCCAACCAGGACATTCGAGCGGAACTGCGCCTTCGGCCCGAACCGGCCAGGGTCACGCGACTGTCGCGCAAGGTGCTGATAGGCGTTGGTGGAGTTGCCAGCGCTGCGATCCTCGGCACGTTGATTTGGGCGCTCGACACCAGACAGCGCGGAACCGAACAGCCGTCCGAGCTCTTCACCACCGAAAACCGCTCAACGGCCGACGGGCTACAGAAGCTGCCGAAGGACTATGCCGGTGTTCCGCAACTCGGCCCCGCGCTGCCTGGCGATTTGGGCCGGCCGATCTTGCGCGCGCAGGAGCGCGGCCAGCCGATTGGGGCGTCCAACGTCAGTGGCCCGCGCGCCGATCCGGAGGAGCAGCGCCGACTGGCCGAGATCGAGGCCGCACGCGTGGCGAAGCTCTTCACCGATACGAACACGAGACCTGGTCCCACACGACAGGATGCTGGCAGCAGGGTCATAGGACCGGACACCCAATCTGGTCTGACTCCGCCGCTTGGGCCGCCACCGATCGATCCTGGCGCCGCGCAAAACGTGCAGGATCGCAAGCTGGCCTTCGTCAATGCCGAGCCAGACCGTCGCACAGTCAGCCCCAATCGGCTCGCCGAGAAGGCCTCGCCCTACGTGGTGCAAGCCGGCAGCGTCATTCCAGCTGCCCTTATCACCGGCATCCGCTCCGACCTGCCCGGCGAGATCACCGCTCAGGTCACGGAAAATGTCTACGACAGCCCAACCGGCTCATACCTTCTGATCCCGCAGGGTGCGCGGCTGATCGGCCAGTATGACAGCCAGGTCGCGTTCGGCCAGTCGCGCCTGCTGCTGGTCTGGAACCGGCTGATCATGCCCGATGGCACATCGATCGTGCTGGAGCGCCAGCAGGGCGCAGACACGCAAGGGTTTTCTGGCCTTGAAGACGAAGTTGACCATCATTGGGGCCAGATGTTCCGGGCCGCAGCGCTCTCGACATTGCTGGGCATTGGGACATCGCTCGGGTCCAGCGACGACGAAAGCGAAATCGCCAAGGCCATCCGCGAAAGCGCGCAGGACTCGGCCTCCGATATTGGCCAGCAGATCGTGCGCAATCAGCTCAACGTGCAGCCGACGCTCACGGTGCGGCCCGGTTTTCCGGTTCGCGTGATTGTCAATCGCGACCTTGTTCTTGTGCCTTACGGGAAGTCAAAGGGTCCGTCATGACCAAGCTGAAACGCTCCGCCATTCCCGATGACCGTCCGGTCAAGATCCCCGTCGAACTGCCTGCCGCCGTTCATCGCGACCTCGTCGCCTACGCAGATTATCTGAACAGGCAACATGTCTTTGTCTCACACGCAGGAGGTGAACAATGCCAGATCTGAGGCTCGGTCGGCTGCCGAAGGTTGGCGTCGTCCGCATGACCATCATCCTGCCGGAGCCTCTCAAGGAGGAACTCGATCAGTACGCGGCCGAGCACAGCCGGCTCTATGAACCCGTGGACACCGCTGCCCTGATTCCGCACATGCTGGAGGCCTTCGTCGGTTCGGATCGCGGTTGGCGCAGTCGTAAGGCGAAGGCCGGCCGTGCCCGCCAAAGAGGGGCGTCTCCGGCCAGCAGCACGACGCGAAGCGGTGCTGAAGGTGATGGCTCCGCCTGAAGCTGTCCCAGTGGCTTTACCCTAAGCGGAATGCCGGTTCCGACCCTAAGCGGAAGCTCGCTTGCTCCGGGCCAATTCACGGCCATCACCCGAAGCCGTCATCCAGTTGGTCGAGGCTGCGGGTTGGCAATGGGGTGGCGATGGGGTGGTAAGGGACGTTCGGCGGAGATGGGTTACACGCCAGGGACGCTTCGGAACAGACGGCGAATATTTCGTTCCCTCCTTCCCTGAGCTTCGAAGTTTGTCGCTGCCTCCCCGGCTTTTATCGTGCTATGCTGTTAGTGGCCTTCCTGGAAGGGAAACGGAAATGTCCGGCATGTCAGCGTTGACGCGGACTTTCATTGCCGCTGTTCTTGTCGGCTGCGCGCCCGTCGTGTCGTCTGCCATCGGAGCGGGAGTTACCGAGGATGTCGCGACGGGAACGCGACTCGCGGAATTGCTCCGTGCGGGGCGACGTATCATATCGAACTACCAGACGCTCATCAATGATCCTGCTGTTGGCGACAAGCACCTCGACGGTGAGCGCATTACGAGAGAGGCCATCGCCGAATACTCAAAACACATCGGCAACGACCCGCTTTCCGGCGAATTGACCGAGCGCGACCGGCGTCTGCTTGAAGTCCAGATTGAGGCGATGCGAGAGGTGGTGGACGAACAGCAAGATAACATCAACCGCGCGGGAATCGCTTTCAAGGGCTTCGTGCCAGCCGTGTTTGCGCGTCTGATGAATGACAAGTTCGTCGCCAAGGCCGGCAACGAAGCTCGGGTGCGCGTGACTGCGCCAGAGCAACTCGTGCGCAACCGCAAATCGCTTCCGGACGCCTGGGAAGCACAGATCATCGAAAAGGTCTTGGTGGATCCGCAGAGAGCGAAGGGAGAAGCCTACACGGACGTCACAGAGGCGGATGGACGCCCGGCATTTCGAATGCTGCTGCCCGAATACTATACCGGCTCGTGTCTTTCCTGTCACGGCGAGCCGAAGGGCGAGATCGACGTGACAGGATATCCAAAGGAGGGCGGCAAAGCGGGCGATCTGGGAGGCGCGATCAGCATCGTCTTGTTCAAATGAGCGCTTTGGAACAATCACCGCACCAAGTGGAAGCCGTATCGGCGCCGGCGAGGCCACTTGCGCGTAGCTTCGCCAATCTACCGATTTCGGCCCGCATAGCTGCGCTGACAGCGGCCGGCCTTGTCAGCCTCATCGTATCGTCCATCTTTCTCACCCAGGCACTTTATCGCAGTGCAGATCGAACCGCGGAGACCAAGGCATTTTTCGACGTCGCGTCCACTGCGGCTGCGGCCCACGTAACATTCGGCGAATTGCGATACTGGCTGACTGATTTGTCGGTTAGCTTGTTGATGAATTCTCAGCGCAATGCCGAGCAGGCGCGCGAGCGACTGCTGGCACATCTGGACCGCCTTTCGAAATCATCACCGGATGCGGTCAGGGAAATCCGCGTTGAGATCGATGCCTATGTCAAAACGGCGTTACGAGCGGCAGACAGCTATACTCAAGACAACCGCATCATCGGCAACACTCTCCTCGCCGAGGCGCGCACCCACAGCGCAAATGTGGATGCCGCGCTTAACAAACTCGTCGAACGAGCGAGCGCCGAGGCAGAAGCCGCTCGCAACGAGGTCGTAACGGAAACCCAGAAAACGGCGACGACCGCTGCCGTGCTGGTGGCCATCGTGGTGATGATCGGGTCGCTTCTCACCATCCTTGTTCTTCGCTCGATCGTCGGCCCGTTGCGGCGCTTGAACCGGGTGATCGGAAATCTGACGGAAGGACGCTACGACGTCGAAATACAGGCAGAGGGAGGCGACGAGCTCGGCGCGATGGCGCGGACGCTTCGGCTTTTCCGGGCGAGCGCAATTGAAAAGCAAAGACTGGAAGATGAGGCGGAGCGGCAAAGACGGACGATCGCAGCGGCACTCGAGGCGATTTCTGACGGATTTGTCCTGTTCGATTCGGAGGACAAGGTCCTTCTTGCCAACAGCAAATACTGCGAAATCTTTCCCGGCAATGAGCGAGCTACTCTTCCTGGGCAAAGCCTTCAGGATATTCTGAAAGGACGCTTGGCGAGCGGGCACGTCGACCTTGAGGGCGCGTCGCCGGAGGAATGGATTGCGGAGAGGCTGCGCATCCAGAAGGATCCGGCAGGCTTCGTCCACGAGGGTCGCTTCGGAGAACGCTGGGTCCGCGTCAGCAAACGAAAGACCCCTGACGGCGGGACCGTCGCCGTTTACACCGACATCACGGAACTGAAGCAGAGAGAGGTCGAACTCGAGCGGGCCAAGAGCCATGCTGAAGCGGCAAATGAGGCCAAGAGCAGCTTCCTCGCGTCCATGAGCCACGAGCTACGCACTCCATTGAACGCGATCATTGGCTACAGCGAGATGCTGATCGAAGAGGCGAGTGACGAGCAAATGAACGAGTTCGTCCCAGATGTGGAAAAGATCGCAGGGGCCGGTCGCCATCTCCTCGCGCTCATCAACGACATCCTCGATCTGTCGAAGATCGAGGCAAATAAGATGGAAAATTTCCTGGAGACTTTCGACGTCGCCGACTTGTTGCGCGATGTCCAGGCCACAGTAGCGCCACTGATGGCGAAAAACAGAAACAGTTTCGTGCTGGACCTCGCGGGAGACCTTGGGAAAATGCATTCGGACCAGACGAAGTTGCGTCATAACCTCTTCAATCTACTCAGTAACGCGGCCAAGTTCACCGAAGTGGGCCGTGTAACGCTGGCGGTTCGACGCAACAGGACATCGGATGGCGACTGGCTAATATTCGTAGTGTCTGACACCGGGATCGGGATGACGCCAGAGCAACAAGAACGGCTCTTTGACGCTTTTACGCAGGCAGACGCGTCCACCACTCGCAACTATGGCGGAACGGGATTGGGCCTTAGCATAACCCGGAGTTTCTGCCGAATGATCGGAGGCGTTGTAACGGTCAAGAGCGAGTTCGGAAAAGGCTCGACCTTCACAATGGAGATTCCAGCCGAGTGCAACGAGGAATCTAGCGAGCAGCGACTCGCCGAACCGCTGTCGTCCAGGGCGTCGGACAAGGCGGTGCTGATCATCGATGACGAGCCTGCCGCCCGAACCCTTATCGCCAGGGCCTTGGCAGAAGCGGGACTGGCGTCGATCGAAGCAGCAAGCGGCGAGGAAGGAATAGCCGCTGCGCGAGCGCATCGCCCTGTCGCAATCGTTCTCGACATTATCATGCCGCATCAGGACGGCTGGTCAGTGCTGCGCTCGCTGAAGAGCGACAAGGAGCTCTGCGAGATTCCAGTAATCCTTGCGACGATACTTGCAGATCGCGAACTCGGCCTCTCACTCGGTGCGGTCGAATACCTAACGAAGCCGATCGACACGCGGAAGCTTGTTCGAACGATAGAGGCTTGCGGCAGTGGCAACCGCGATGTGCTTGTTATTGATGACGATCAAGCCTCGCGCGATTTCCTTCGGCGTATTCTGGTCAAGAAGGATTGGCGGGTTCACGAGGCAAGCGATGGCCTGCGCGGCCTCAAGCTGATGAAGCGGTTGTTGCCGCGTCTGGTCCTGCTTGATCTGCTGATGCCCGAAATGGACGGATTCGAGACCTTGAATGAGATGCAGCAGGTGCCCGAGCTGCAGAACATTCCGGTCGTCGTCGTGACTTCCAAGGATTTGTCGGCGGACGAGCTCAAATGGCTTCGCGACAGGGCGGTCGCGGTTGTGACCAAGGGCGCAAACAGTCGGTCTCAGTTGGTCGAGGCCCTCGAGCGCCAGATATTCCCACTTGGATCGACAGGTGCCAGCATTGCCGATCCCGGAACCGCCCCCATGGCTGAAGGAAGCCGAGGATGACGAGGATCCTTCTCGTAGAAGACAACGAATTGAATCGCGACATGCTCTCGCGGCGGTTGTCGCGGCGTGGGTTCGAAGTCCTGATTGCGGAAAACGGACAGTCGGGCGTGGAACTCACCGTTTCGGAAAGGCCGGATCTCATCCTCATGGATATGAGCTTGCCGGTCATGGACGGGTGGGAGGCGACCCGGCGGATCAAGGCTGATCCGGCCACCTCCGGGATCCCGATCATTGCGCTTTCTGCGCACGCGATGGCCAGCGATCGCGAAATGGCGCTCGAGGCCGGCTGCGATGACTACGATAGCAAGCCGGTGGACCTGTCGCGACTTGTCCAGAAAATTGAACAATTGCTCGCCGGGGATCGATGAGGCCCAGGCCGACGGTTTGAAAACATGACTGCCAAGAACAAGTTCCAACGCCATGCGATCGCCGTCCATCTGGCACAGCAGCTCGCCGGACCGGCGCGGGCAATCTCAGGATTTCAGGAGTTGCTGACCGAACAGGTGCAGGATCTCGGTCTGGTCCACATGACACCGGATCTGGAGAAGGTCAGCGCCGCTGCTTGCGAATTGAATGGCCTGATCGACAGCTTGATCTATGGCAAAGCCGACAATCAGAACCGGGCAGGGGTCGAGATCGAGGCGAAACTGCGCCACGACTTGCGAACGCCGCTCAACGCGATCATCGGCTATTCCGAAATGATTCGTGAAGAAGCCGAAGAATTGCACGAATACGCGCTGGAAGAGGATGTCAGGGTGATGCTCGCCGCGGCGGCCGAGTTGTTGGCGCATGTCGATGCAATCGCCGGCCTCTCGCGCGCACCCGACAGCGAGGAACCGCGGACCACGGATCAGGCTGAGATCGATGCGGCAGGACTCGAACGGGCACTGATCAAGACGGAGCACCCCGTAAGCTCCGGCTGTGGCCGCATACTTGTCGTCGACGACATCAGCAGTAACCGCGGTCTCCTCTCCCGCCGCTTGCAACGTGACGGTCATCAGGTAGTCTCTGCCGAGTCCGGTCTGTCAGCGCTGGCTCACCTTGCGGAACACGAGTTCGACCTGGTTCTGCTGGACCTCCTGATGCCGGACATGAACGGCATCGAGGTGCTCTCACGATTGAAAGCGGAGCGCCGATGGCGGCATATCCCTGTCATCATGATATCGGGGTTGGACGAAGTGGACGCAGTGGTCCGCTGCATCGAGGCGGGGGCCGACGATTACTTGCCTAAACCTTTCAATCCAGTCCTGCTGCGCGCCCGGATCAACTCGAGTTTGGAGAAGAAGCGTTGGCTTGACCGCGAGCACCAGTATCTTCAGCGGATCGAGGTGGAGAAGGGGCGGGCTGACTCGCTTCTTCATGCGATCCTGCCCGGTCAGATCGTGGCACGGCTGCATCGGGGCGAAGAGTTCATTGCCGACCGGTTCGATGAAGTGACCATTCTTTTTGCCGATATTGTCGGTTTCTCGAGCATAGCGGCAAGGTTGCCGCCGTCGGACCTGATCAAGCGCCTCGACAGGCTATTCGGCACGTTCGACGTCTTGGCGGAGAAGCATTCCGTCGAGAAAATCAAGACCATCGGAGACGCCTATATGGCTGCGAGCGGTGTTCCCGAACCGGCAGCTGACCATGCCGACAGGATCGTGGCACTCGGGAAATCCATGCTGGACGCGTTGAAGCCCTTAGCTTGGGGCAACGATAGTTTTCGGATCCGCATTGGCGTGCACACGGGACCGGTGACCGCGGGCCTGATCGGCCGGCATCGGTTCGTCTACGACCTCTGGGGCGAGACCGTGAATATTGCAAGCCGGCTCGAGTCCCAGGGCGTGGCCGACCGCATGCAAATCTCGGAGGCAACCAAGCAGGCCCTGCGCACCTCCTGGAAGCTCGAACCGCGCTGTAATCTAGAACTGGCAGGTGTCGGCAGGATCGAAACCTATCTCGTTCAACCTGATCGGAACAATGTCTGACTGCCCTTAGGGAAATTTCGCGAAGCGATGCTCTGTGCTCGGACCGCCGGCGCTCCGCAGCGTGGCATCGAAAGTGGCCCCTGGCCAGTGCAAGCACTGGGGTTAGCCCTGTGACGAGGGCTACATCGCCACACCTGCTACCCGAGATGAGATAGTGGGTTTGAGGAGCGCTACCGCCTTTCGGCTTCGGCTATTCCAACACGGCATGCGTTGACGGAAGGGAGAGTGTGAGTTTGAAGACGCAGACTTCTCAGTGGCACTCCGTCTGGCTTCAACCTGAAAATGTCTCAATCGATCAACGCTCAGCAGTGAGATTCGCGGCAAGTGGTCTCAAGACAGTCAACTGTCAGCGGCAAGCTGGGTCTCGAGATCGCCTTCTGAATTCGATATCAGGCGAGAGAACACTCGTTAGTCCGAATTGGCGGGCGCGGAGGAATACTGGTTTTTGCCTGTTGCCCTTGCTCGGCCCCGCCAATGCGATCCGTCGGGAAGTTTAGCCGATAATTCGCCTTGAGTCAGTGCGGCGACAAGTAGAGAGCAATCGAGTTCCTCAAGGAACGGAACCTTCAGGTCACTCTGAGCTGCCATCCGAAGCGATCTCAATCTTGCTGTCTTTTCGCTACGTTCGGCATGCTCAGCCTCGGCAATGACTTTCGCGGAGCGAATAAGCTTTCTATTTTCCAGCCAACACATGTGTTCGATCCTGCGAAATTTCTTCTTGGAGCTTGCCGCAGCTTTTCCGCGCGGATTTGCGCGACGATCAGCCCAGTCCGGATCCAATCCCGTTTTTCTGCTCGCCAAGCCTTCTCTGGCGCCAATACGTCGTCTTGCCCTCTCTCTTCGAGGTTGTCGCCCTTCATTGTAATGAATCCGGTTGATTGGTGATGGTGCCGCTCCCGCCACACGGTGCGGGCCGTCGGCTGGCAATAGCGGTCGGGCCTAATCGAAGTCTCGCAGACAGTTCCTATTCGCGCTAAATGACACGAAGGATCTTCAGCCCGGATAGAGCCTCGCTCACCGGAGGCCGCAGTTCTAGCTGTTGACGAACGCCATCAGCAATTCCGGTTCGGGTACGGGCGCCCGTACTACATTCAATTGACCTCGGTACCGGCGTTCGCCGGCCCCGATTACAAAGCCGCTGGCGATCGGTACTTCGCCGTTGGCGTCGAGTTGGGCAAAAATGTCGGCGACAGGGAGATCCAGCGCCAGCTTGAGATCTAGTCGTGCATCATTGTTTGGTCCGATCGGCAACTGACGCTTGACGAATTGCTGGAACGAAGCATTGAAAGTCAGGATCTTCTTCGATGACGCCAAGGCAAAAGCGGGCGAGGGGCAGGCAAGCAATATGGCATTGATCGTCCTGATCGATGCAAGCTTCCGCAGGGCCATGTTTTCATCCGCCAGCCCGTGTATGCAAGCCACCCGAATCGCCGATGTCAGGTTACCAGTCTTGGTCGGGCTGTCGGCGATCTCCTCGATCAGCATGCCGATTGTGCATTTCCTACTTTCAGCCATCTGCTTCAGAGATATCCAGAAAGCCTTTTCCAGACGAATGCCGCGGCGTATGCCGCCACGCGCGACGACCCGGAATTCCAGCCCGAAATCCTCTTTTGTGATCGTTAGAAGCAGCCGATCACGATTGATGGGAGGAGAGGTGGCGCTAGCGCTCACTCATGGTCTCCTGACGCGCCTTGTTGATCGGCTTTAAAAGGTAACTCAGAATCGCCTTGCGTCTTGATGTCTACTGAGCACATTATGCCCGGGATGGTTGAATAAGTCTCGCCATCCCTCGCGAGCGTCGATTTGTCCGCCGCGACACGAACCTGGTAAAAGGCTCCCCCGTTTTTCTGATCGACCAAACTGTCGGCGATCATGCTAGAGACCTTGCCTTCGATGCCGCCGAAGATCGAGAAGTCATAAGTGGTGACCTTTATCAGCGCCTCGCTGTCAGCCACGAGCAGCAGGCTGGACGAAGGCACCGACGTCCACCCGACAAAAACGACGAAAAGCGCTCCCAGAACGAATATGGACGCCGACGCTCAAAGCGGCGGACGATCTTCTCTGGCAAGCATTCTCCACGCCCCCTTACCCCGCTTCTAATCGATCTTGCGGTAATAGACCTTGCCGTCAGGCTGCTCTATGCGCCGGTAGGAGGAGCTTGGGGCAGGGGGCACCGCTGCTGCGATCTTCCTTTTGGGCGGGCGTGGTGCTTCGACGATACTGCGTTCGGTCGCTTCTTCACCATCGAGATCGCTGACCGGCTCCGCCGTGGCGCTGGTCGTCTCAACAAAAGGCTCCGCCACGGTAGAAACGTCGTCGTTGACCAGCGGCAAGTTCTGTTCTATCCGAGCAATGCTGCCGTTGATCTGGCTGAAGCTACCCTGCAGTTGATTGTCCAGTTTTTCGAACCGGCTTTGAAAGCCGTTATTGACCATGTCGAGCCGGGCCGCAATCCGTTGCTCGAACGATCCGAGCTGTTCCAGCCTCCCTTCGACAGAGCGCAGATCGTTGATGCCGCGGAAGAGATAGACCGCGGCTATTAAATTTGCGGCTGTGATCAGCAAGGTGCCTGCAGCAACAACCCCGATCATCCTGGCATTGCTCGGTTTCCCAGCGACAGCTTGCTCTATAGCTTGGGTCGCCGGCCCAATGCCGATCGCCGGCATGTCCGGGTCGCTAATCATCGTCATTGGACCACCACCTTTGCACCGACCGAGACGCGCCTGAAAAGATCGATCACATCGGTGTTGGTAAGACGAAAGCATCCCGATGTGCCGTCGAAGCCAACGCCTGAAGGGTCGTTGGTGCCGTGTATGCGATAAAGCGTGTCGTGCCCGTCTCGGGATAAGTAGAGCGCCCGTGCGCCGAGCGGATTGTAGGGACCGGCCGGCACCATCTCCGGCAGCTCCGGCTGGCGCGCGCGCATTTCTCTCGGTGGGCGCCATTCCGGCCATTCGGTCTTCGCCCCCACTTCCACGGTGCCGGTCCAGCCAAATCCGTCACGCCCGACGCTGATTTGATAGCGCAGCGCCTCACCCTCTCGGGTCACAAGATAGAGCGCCTTCTCCTGCTTGCGGATAATGATCGTGCCCGGCTGTTCCGCGGTTTGGAAAAAAACGAACTTGCGCAGGCTGGGGCCCATGGCTGGCAGCGGCGGCTGGTCCGATAGCCCGGATCGGGCATGGGCGCAGTCCCAGGACGATGCCGCCAATGCCAGGCCCATGATGCAGGCGCCCGCAAGCGTTGGAACGAAGCGATATCTACCGGGCAGTGTCATCGAGCCGCTCTTTGAACATCCGCTTCAGATCCTTGTTGAAGCGTGCCCGCCCGTCCACTTCGGAAGGCATGATGGCTCGGTTCAGCGCATCGGTCAGCAGCGCATTGTCCAAGGCAACCGATTTGATGTGCGGTGCCTTGAATATCTTTTCGAGTTCGCCGCGCGAAAAGTGATTGCCGAACCATTTGCTCTTGTGCTTGTTGGCGACCAGCGTGATGTTCACCGAATTGCCGCGCAAATCGCGGATCTTCTTGTAGAGCCGCTTGCCCTGCCGCAGCGAGGCGACGTTGAGCTCGAACACGATGAAGATCGCGTCGCTCGTGGAAAGCACAGGATTCTGCCAGGGAGTTTCGATGTTGGGCAGGTCGATGACGATGTCATCGAAGCGATAGGCGACGAGGTCCAGCAGCCGGAACACGAAATCTGCGCCCTGCGGCTCGAATGGCAGTTGCGGCCTTTCGAAGGCGTACAGCGTCAGGCCGGACGGGCGCGAGAGCTTGATGACATCCATCAGTTCGACATCGAGCCGTTCCGGCTGGCCGATGATGCCGGCAAGGTCGAACTGGTTGAAGAGGTTGAGATAGGCGCCACAATTGGCGCTTTGGAAATCGAGGTCGACGAGGCAGGTCGAAGCTGCACGTTCGGTGGATTTCGAGGCCAGGAACTCCGCCGCTGATAAAGCGAGCGTCGTAGCGCCGGCGCCGCCGCTAGCGCCGATAAAGGTGATGATGCGGCTCTTGGTGCCCTGGTTGCCGGTGTCGTGGAAGGTGACCGCGTTCAGAAGCTCCTTGGCATCAAGTGGTTTGTGCAGCCAGTCCGAGGCGTTCATTCGCACCAGGATGCGCGTCTGTTCAGAGGTCAGTTCGTCGGAAACCGCAATCAGCGGCACGGCCGCCCACAGGGCGCGCCCTTCGATAATGCCAGGCTTGCCAAGCAGCTCGCCATTGGCAAGGTCGAGGATTACGATGCCCGGCCGCGTGTCGGGGGTCGGGCCTTTGAGAAAATCATCCGTTTCGGAAATCCGGACGTCATAGATCGCCAGCGCATCGAGCCGCGTCGCCACGTCATGCTTGAACTGCGAATCAGACGAGAACAGGGCGACCTGCTTTCGTTTGGTTGGGAGAACCTTCGTGTTGATGGCGTTCATGGTGATGTGCTCTTCAGGTCTTCGCCCGTAACCGTGCTTAGCATGGACGGCATGGTGAGGTTCGCAAAGCCCATCAGCCCTTGCAGAAAGAAGAACTGAAAGGTCACGTTTTGAAGACTTACGGTGATTGTTGGCACCGGTCCGCCCAGCCGGGTCTGATAGCTCAAGCCAGTGGCGCTGTAGGTGACCACCACGTTATCGCGGCGCAAGCGCGGAAAGAAATGGCACATCCCCGGCCGTTGATTTGCTGCGAGTGGGGGACAGGCATCATCGTTGGTGTTTGCCGTGTCCCCGCGGAAGATACGGCTGAAGTTGGCGGCATTGAATGTGCCGCCGTTGGTGCAAGCTCCTGTGCCAGCAGTATATCTGCAGACGAAGGGGCCATATGCCGCGGCAACGACTGGCGCACCCGGCGTCGTCGTCGGCGCCGCAGTTGCAAGGGCCGTCGCAATTGGGTCTGAAATCGAGGCCAGCCGGGCGCCGAGTTGGACCGCCTTGGTAGCAGCGTTCCATTGGTAGAAGGCGTGACCGAAATCGATGAAACCGAGGACAAGGGCAAACAGCAGCGTCGAAACGATGGTCATTTCGACCATCGCCGCGCCGTCGTCCGAATCCGCAAAACGCTTGAACATGGTCAGAACCGGATCAGCCGCTCCTCGTGAGAGCCGTTCAACGTGATCGGGCCGATGCCGATGATCGATAGCATGCCGACCCCGCCGTACGCCAAGGTACCCGCAGCCCTGACGATACAGACCTGCGCGGTCGTTGATCGATATTGCGCGACGCCGGCAACCACAGCGTCATGGCAGGAACCGGAGGCGGCGATTGTCACCGTCACATTCGATTTCTGCCAGCCGGTGACGCGTGCACTGCCTGTTCCCGCGGCATTGCCGAACACAGCGATGTTTGCAGCGATGTCGGCGCAGTTGATCGCCGCAAGCCCGGCTTGTGTATACAATTGGCTGTTGCAGCGCGCGGCGAAGCGGCTTGCATCTGAAAGTCCGGCCTCCATCAAGAGTTTTTCGTGAATCAGATTGCCGAACTCGAACACGCCACCCGCCAAAATCAGCATCAGCGGCGTGATCAGCGTCATTTCGATGAGCACTGCACCGCGTTGATCGCATCGAAATCTATCGAGATGACGCAATAGCATTCCAATCATCGCCATCACCGGTAAAGCTGAGCTTCGTCGCGGAGGAAATTGTCTAGCGTGCCCTGGCCGCCACCCCCAGTAATGTCTACCAATTCAACCATCACGGATGCGTCTTCCGATGGCGACTTAACCGGTTCAGTCAGTAAAAAGCTTCCAAAAGCTTCCACCGGCAGATCCGTGCTGTGGCCTGACAGATCGCTGCCGGCAGCGCGGAGTGCATTGCAGTTCAGGATCGCACCGTAAATCAACCGACGGTCAACCGTCGTGACAGGGGGTTGGCAAGTTGCCGACGGGGTTCCGAACTCTCCACCAGTCGACGCCATGCCTACCAACCCGGCTGATATCTCGTAACGGTAGACCTGATAGCGCGTCGGCTTGGTCGTATTCCATGAAGATGGGTAGGCAGCGGAACCAAAGTTGGTGCTCCAGTAACCAGAGAAATTCCAATTTCCATCGCCCATTCGGCCGCCGAGGTATGGAGTGGTCGCGTCGCGTGGAAGGCCCATTGTTCCAGCTTGGGTGAATGAAAGTTGGTTCATGGAAGGACATTGGTTTGCGCTTCCTCGGGTCTTGATTGCCCCTTTGCGGACGTTCGCGGCTGGACCGTATTCAGCACTATTGAAATGGTTGCCGCTGGCTGCAATGCCGAAACGAACATTGAAGGCGTCTTGCACTGGGCCGGCGTTCTGGCCAGTTTTCGTGCTAACGTTGGCGGAACTGTAGCAACCAATCGGCCTTGATGTTGCAATCGTCTGAGCGAGGGCTTGAGCACCGTTCCCCACACCGGCCGGAGGTTCGAGGAAGCCGAAGTTACCAGGGCCAGCGGCAGCCCCATTTCCGACCTTCCTCAGTTCGATCAGTCGACGATGTACAGCCGGGTTGGAGACGGCCTGCTCAAGTGTGAATCCGCCCGCTGCATTCGTGCCGTTCACCGTCTCGTAAGGGTTGCACATAAAAACCGGCGTGAAATCGCACACGCCGGAAGTGAAGCCCGCCACAGCGACTGCGCCGACATTGAAATTGTTGCTGGCGCTGGATGACAAGAAGGAAGCCGGGAAGATTGCAGCAAACCCGACCGGGGCTACAGTGACTTCAACAAAACGGGCAAGTTTGGCGTCATTCAGCTCGTCGGTGATCACATTGGCCGGCACAATCGGGAGATTGTCGGTGGCCGGCAATGAGCGAAGATATCGGCGGGTCACTCCGGCGGAAGCGAGCGTTTGAGGAGGGCCGGCGGTCGAGAAGGTGTATCGATTGCGTACCAGCGTGGCGATCGCCCTATCAGCACGGCTGATGGAGTCCGACGTCCCATCCAGCTCAGCCGCGCCTGCCAGGGCAAACGCATCAGCCCCCTTCTGCAGATCGTTATGCAGATTGTTGAGCCGGCTCATGTCGATCACCAGCAGAGAAAATCCGATGATCGCCGGCAGCATGACGCTTACCAGTATCAGCGCTATTCCCCTCTGATCGTGCCAGAACGCGCGAATAATACGCAGCATGGCCTTGCTCTTTTTGCTCCTGGACGCCAGGATTCCTTGTTTACCTGACGCGCTGATCCTTCTGTTCAATCCGCCGTGTCTTGCGGCGTCCCGACATTGACCGTGATGGCCGGCGGCGGCGGTGGTGGCGGTGGGAACTTGTAACTCTGGGCAAGAGCAGCAGCGCGTGCGCCATCCCCTTCAATAGCGGTCTTTTTCGACGCCGGATTGAGCGGATCGACTGTCTGCAGAAGCGAATTGTATTTCTGGGTGTCGCCTGCGGCCAGTGTCACCGTGTCGTAGCGGTTTAGATAGTCGGCGCAGCCCGTCAGCCCGCTGGCACACAAAAGCATGATCAACATCCTATTTCTTGACATAGATCATTTTGTCCTTGGATTTCAGGTCGAGCATGTGGCCATAGGGGCCGACGACGCCTTCGCCCAGTTCATATTTGCGCACCATGTCCTTGGTTACTTCCAGTTGGCCGAGCACGAAAAATTCCGGGTCGTTGGCCGGCCGTGTCTTGTCGAATGGGGTCGCCAGTTGCTCGCCGGGTTTCACCGGGCGCACGATGTGCGGGGTGACGATGACGACCAGTTCGGTCTCTTCCTTCTGATTGCTTGAATTGTGGAACAGCGCGCCGACGATCGGCACTTGGCCCAGCCATGGCACCTGCCTCTGGATTTTGGTATTCTTGCTGGACAAGAGCCCGCCGACGGCGAAACTCTGGCCGTCGCGCAACTCGACGACGGTCGCCAGCTTGCGGGTGGTGAAGATCGGGTCGCCAGCCGGCGTGAAGCCGTTCAGGTCGCTTACCTCCGGCGCTAGCTTGATATGGATCTTGTCGTCGTTGAGCACGATCGGCGTGAACTGCAGATTCACGCCGAACTGCTTGTACACAATGTTGATCTGGCCGTCGCTGTCGAGGCTGCGGATGGGCACTTCACCGCCGGCGTTGAAGCTGGCCGGCTCGCCGGAAAGCGTGGTGAGATTGGGCTCGGCCAACATGCGCACGACACCCTTTGCCTCAAGCGCCTCGATGATCAGATCGACCTTGATGTTGCTGTCGATGACGCGAGTGATCAGCGCCGCGAACGGATTGGTGTTCGAGAGCAGGCCAGTGAGCAGACCGCCCGGTCCGAGCACAACGTTATCTTCATCGACGGCGGCAATGCCCGTTCCAGTTCGGGTCGTTCCGCTGTTGTTCGTGCTCCTGATCGACACACCAAGGTCGCGACCGGCATTGCGCTTGGCCTCGAGCACGCGCACTTCCAGATTCACTTGCTGGCTGTCATCAACGGTAACGGCATTGATAATCGCGTCGGGACCGTATTGCTGGGCCACTTCCAGGATCGACGCCAGCGTCGCGCCGTCTTTCACATGCCCGCCGAGCCGGACCTTGCCATTGACCGAGCCGATATCGATCCGCGATCTGGGCGCTACCTGCCGAATTGCTTGCGCCATATCGTTGACGTCGACGCCGACCTCGATCTGGATTACGCCAAGCGAGCGCTTGTCTTCGGAAAAGAGATTGACGGTTGTGGTACCGGCGCCCTTGGCAATGACGTAGAGCGTCTTGTCCGTCATCGGCTGGGCATCTGCGATCTTCTCGTCGGCGACGACGATATCGCCAAGAGTGGCATTCACCTCAATCGTCAGCGATTGCGACATGGGCAGGAAGACACGATGGACCTTGGGGTTCGACACGTCGATACGGCGATCGGCTGCCGTAGCCTCAAGGCCGATCGGCAGTAATATCACCGAACAGGCCAGCGCGGCGGCTGCCAGTGTTTCCCGGACCGTTCGCATCTACATTCCCCCCTTTGGCGGCTCTTCGGACGCTCTTTATCTCAACATACCAGAGTTATCTTTGTCGCGGTACGTCATATTTTTCGAGCTTCACGCCCCGAAAAACGCCGATAGTCGCACGGGCTGACGGCTCCGGCTGCACATATTTGATCACTTCCTTAACGACCTCTTGCGCTTCGGGTGCCGAGGTCACGGCCGGAGCAGGCTTTGCTTTGCTCAAGTCGTCGAGCCGGTTTCCGACCTGTTCGACGGCCCGAGTCAGGCCATTGATCTTGTCGTCCGCGCGCTTGCGCTCGGCTGCCGCAGCAGCATCGGCCGTCGCCTGCCTGGCGAGTTCGGCCTGCCTGGCTGCGACATCGGCCGGCGTTTCGCCGGTCAGGTCGGAAAGCGTGATGCGTTGGGTGATCTCGTCCTTGCCGGCGGCTGCCTGGCGAAGCGCGAGCGACAACTGGCCGGCGCCGGCGGCCAGCGTCAGCTTCTGGGCGTCCTTGGTGCTAGCCTCGACAGTCACCGATTTCACCACCGTCGGGCTGTCGGTGCTTTCATCGGCGACCTGGTCAACGGCGAGCACCTTCATGCTCTGCAACAGCACGTCGACGAAACTCTGGTCTGCATCTCCAGGGTTGCGCACGGTGCGCGTCAGGAGCACATCGACCCGATCACCTGGGAAAACGAATCCTGCGACGCCGAGCACATCGTTGACTCTGATGGAAACAGCTTTCATGCCTTCGCCGAGCACCGCCGAAAGCGTGGCGCGCTGGCCGGGGCCGGTAATCTTGGTGGCGAGAACGGGTTCATTGGCGCCGATCGCCTGCAGCGCCTGCTTTGTGCCTTCGCCAGCGAGTAGATCTTTTGTCGTCTTGAAAGCCCCGGCCGGAACCGCGCCCGCCGGCCATGTGATTTCACGCAGCTTGTCGGCCGACAGCGTGTCGCCGAATTTCAAAGATACGGCCGCCACCACGACGGTATCGCGCGGCACGTCCGTCTTCGCCATAGCGCTGCGTTGGCTGGTCAGCCAGATATTGGCGAGAACCACTGCGAGCACGCCGAATACGCCGGCGAGAACGATCATGATGACAGTGTTTGCACGCACTTTCTTTTCCCGCCAGACTCCGTTCACCCACCACCTGGATCGACGCCGGGGACCTCCCCGGCGTCGATGATAGGACTAAGCTATCACGGCAATAACGCGTAAAGCCCCGTCCATTGGGTGCTGACCCAGCCACCGACAAGAATGATCGTGGCGATCACCGCCACGGTGATGATGCCGAGCAGGATGGTATATTCGACCATGGCGGCGCCGTGTTCGTCGTCGCGGAACTGCCGGGTCATCGTCATGAGCTTTTTCATGCCAATTTCTCCCTTTGGAGGTTCAAACCCTGACGAGACGAGCCAAGGATGAAATCGCATACCTGAGCATCCTCCGTCGACCTAATCCTAGGGGCCGATAAAAAGCAGAGTCAAATATGTTAGTGGTTCTTTAACTTATTTATACCT
This sequence comes from Mesorhizobium sp. M1182, assembly GCF_040318335.1. Classification (NCBI taxonomy): domain Bacteria; kingdom Pseudomonadati; phylum Pseudomonadota; class Alphaproteobacteria; order Hyphomicrobiales; family Phyllobacteriaceae; genus Mesorhizobium; species Mesorhizobium sp. M1182. Next base: position 10,196 of record NZ_JAMYMD010000050.1, on the reverse strand, counting down.
GTGCTATGCCTGAAATGGTAATATCGTTTCGAGGTCTCTCTGCAGCAAGACGTTGATTCTGCCTGCTTTTCGCCCGTCTTTAACCATCCGTTCACAATTTCGCCGCGTCTGTGGCAGAAGCGAGGCGATATTAGCAGATAGGCATATGCCATTATATCCAAGGGCTTGCCAGAGCCCGTAAGGGCCATCGTGGCCAAAAAGACGCAGGGCGATGTTTTGGCAGGCCCTTGTATATTTACGGTCGGACGCCTCGTTCGAATAGATGAGATGTTTTTTCGACCTGGATGTTAAATATGCACGAAGTATTGAGTTCGGGAACGTGCTCGGTGCCTGCTGTCTTGCGGGTATTCCCCCCAAGGCGTGTCCAAAGGGGTAGCGCAAAATGCTGGGCCGATTCACGAAAGGGCCAAGCGAGCCGCGGGTCGAGCCGAAGCTTGATCCGATCGTGCCGGCAGTCCCCGTACTGTCCCGTTCTGCGGAATTCGAATCGCCGGGGGATGATTTCCTTACGCTCAAGGTCGAGCTCCACCGCCACTTGATTGATCGCTTCAACCTGACGGCCCTTGAAAGTGCGTCCAAGGAGGAAATCCTGAACGAGATCCGCCCCATCGTGCGGGAATTCGTTCGTGCTCGCAACGTGCCGCTTAACGCCCGCGAACTTGACCGATTGACCAGCGACACCGCTGACGAGATGCTCGGGCTGGGTCCGATCGAGCCTTTGCTCAAGGATGATTCGATTTCCGATATTCTGATCAACACCCACAAGCGAGTCTTCATCGAGCGGCGTGGAGTCATAGAGGAGACGGCGATCCGCTTTCGCGATGAAGCCCATCTGCTACGTGTCATCAACAAGATCGTCTCGGCTATCGGCCGGCGTGTCGATGAATCGGCGCCAATGGTCGATGCGCGGCTGGAAGATGGGTCGCGAGTCAATATAGCTGTGCGGCCGATCTCGGTGGATGGCCCGCTGGTCTCGATTCGCAAGTTCTCCAAGAACCCCTATTCGCTCGAACGTCTGATGGCGTTTAATTCGATCCGGCAACCGATGGTCGACCTGTTGCGCATTGCCGTGCAGGCCCGCAAGTCGATCCTGGTTTCGGGCGGCACAGGCAGCGGCAAGACGACCCTGCTCAATGCCCTGTCGAGCTACATCCCAGCCAGGGAGCGCCTGATCACCATCGAGGACGCAGCGGAACTGCAACTGCAGCAGCCGCATGTGGGCCGTCTCGAGACGCGTCCGCCCAATGTTGAGGGCAAGGGCGAAGTTCGCCAGCGCGAATTGCTAAAAAATGCGCTTCGCATGCGGCCGGACCGCATCATCGTCGGCGAGGTGCGCGGCGAGGAAGCCTTCGACATGCTGCAGGCTATGAACACCGGCCATGAAGGTTCAATGACCACCATTCATGCCAACACGCCCCGAGATGCGATATCGCGATTGGAACAGATGGTCGGTATGGCCGGCATGCCGATGAGCCACGATTCAATACGGGCTCAGATTGCCTCGGCCATCGACATCATTGTGCAGACGCAACGGCTTTCCGATGGTGGAAGGCGGGTTGTTTCCATATCAGAACTCACCGGTATGGAAGGCAATGTCGTACAGGTTCAGGAACTTTACCATTTCGTCCGCCGCGATGTGAATGCCGAGGGCCAGATCGTTGGTGAATTTCGGGCGACCGGCATTCGTCCGCGCTTTGCCCAGGAAGCGGCGACCCTTGGCCATCAGTTCGCCAAGGACGCGTTCAACCCACAGGTCCCGCTCTAATGTTGACCGGCCAGACATTGCTCTACTTCATCTATGTACTGGCGGCTGCGTCGCTCATCCTCGCGGCCGAGGCTCTGTATGTGACTTACTCCAAGCGGCGCTCAACGGTCAGCACGATCAACCGTCGACTGAAGCGGCTCGCCGACGACGCTCCGGCCGAACAGACCTTGCAGCGATTGCTGCAAGAACGTGGGCTTACCAGCTCGGGCGACTTTCTTTTCAATGCGGTCGGCCTGAACAGGCTGTACACGCAATCCGGCGTTACCGGAAATCCGCTGTCGTTCGTCGCGACATTTGCTCTCGGTGGACTGGCCCTGGCACTGGTATTTGCGTTCCTGCTGCACTTCTCCGCCGTGTTTTCGTTTATCATCTTTCTGCTCATCGTATTCCTCCTGCCGTTTCTGGTTCTCCGCCGCGCGCGCGCCAGGCGAATCCAGAAATTCGCGAAGCAATTGCCGGATGCCCTTGAGATGATCGTGCGTTCGCTGCGTGCCGGTCATCCGACTTCCGTGGCTATAAGCCTTGTTGCACGAGAAATGCCTGATCCGCTGGGCACCGAATTCGGCATTGTTTCCGACGAGATCACCTTTGGCCTCAGCCTTGAAAACGCGGTGCGAAAACTCTCGCAGCGCGTCGGTTTCGAAGGTCTGCATTTGCTGTCGGTGTCGCTGTCGATTCAGGCCAAGACCGGCGGCAACCTTACCGAAATTCTGTCGAATCTCTCAGTGGTGCTGCGCGAAAGGCAGAAACTCAGGTTGAAGATTCGGGCGCTCTCTGCCGAGGGGCGAATGTCCGCGTGGATCATTTCCCTGTTTCCTCTTTTGATGCTCGCCATCCTCACGGGCCTAGCCCCCAGCTACTACGGTGATGTATGGGGCAGCCCCTTGATCATGCCTGTGTTCTTGGTTTTCGGGTTCTGGGCGCTGCTCGGCGACTTCATCATGTACCGTATGGTCAATTTCGATTTTTGAGCGATCGGAGCTATAGAAGTTGTGACCCAGGATCTGAGCCTTCTGGTGTCCATCGCCGTCTTCCTGGCGGCCGTAGCGCTGTTTCTGGTGGGCGCGCTCGTCGTCTTGCCGGCGCTGCAGACGAGGAAACTGGTTGCGCAAAGCCTGCTGGCAGAGGGCATTCCCAACCGCCGCTCGCTTTTGGGCCAGGAAGAACTGGCCAAGATTTCAGCACAGCGGCCGGTCGACGCTTATTTCAGATCGATCGAAAAGGAACGTGACGAGCCAAGTGCGCTGGACGCAAAACTCTTTCGCGCCGGCTTCTATCAGTCAAGCGCGCCATTGATCTATACTCTGTCACGCCTTGGCGCGGTCTGTCTTGGCTTTTCCGTGACGTATGCGCTCCTGTCGCGGATGTTGCCACCCGAACTTCCCGGTCTTGTCGCCTTTGCAGGCTCTGCCCTGCTTGGGCTGGGATGCATCGTGATTCCGAGCATCGCTCTCGATCGGTTCGAAAAGGGACAAAAACAGATATATCGTCGCGGCTTTCCGGATTTCATGGACATGATGATCACCTGTGCCGATGCCGGCATGAGCCTCGAAGCGGCTGTCGAGCGTGTCGGCAGCGAACTGGCTGGCACCCATAGATGGCTCGGCATCCAACTCGCAATCATGAATCTTCAGTTGCGCGCGGGCAAGCCGTTGCGCGAGGCGCTGCGCGAATTATCCGACCGCGTTGGACTGGAGGAGGCGCGCGCGCTGGCTGTGCTGTTCCGTCAATCGGAAGAGCTCGGTACCAGTTTGACGGACGCCTTGCGCGTCTACAGCGACGAAATGCGGGGACAAAGAATTCTCTTCGCCGAGGAACGCGCCAATGCTTTGCCTGTCAAGATGATGATACCGCTGGGGCTATGCATCTTTCCTGTTGTGATGATGGTCGTGATGCTTCCGGTGATCATTCGAATGAAGGGCATTTTCTTCTAGACAGGGATGTGCTTTGGTCAGGGGACCGGATCGGCAAGATCCCTGGGGGATAAAATGAAAAGGCCAATGTGCCTCGTTGCCGCTGCCAGTTTGCTGGTTGTCGTGCTTTCCGGTTGTCAGTCGAATGCGACGGACCCAACGGGGGTCGTCCGGACTAACGAGCCGGCGAAAGTGGAGCTTACTGCCTTCGGCGATGCCTTCGACGGACTGAAGACGGTCAGCGACGTCGAATATTATGCCTCCGACCAAGCCGTTGCCGAAGCCAAGAACCAGTTCCGCTCGGAAAATTATGGCAATGCGGGCGCCCTGTTCTACAAGGCGACGCAACTCGCCCCCAACGACGGTGCCGCATGGCTGGGCCTCGCCGCCTGCAGCGACCGCATCCACCGCTTCGATCTCGCCGACAGGGCCTATGGCCAGGCCTTCCGGCTCATTGGGCCAACGCCCGAATATTACAACAATGTCGGCTATTCCTATCTGCTGCGCGGCAAGCTGCAGGACGCGCGCAGTAATTTCCTCAAAGCATACGAACTGGCTCCCAATGATCCGACCGTCGCCAACAATTTGCGACTCCTGTCGTCCAGCGTGAAGAATCTCGAACGGTAAGGCGCTAGCATGTTGCTTGCCGGAGCGCTGCTGATGAAGGGGCTAGCGGTTCCTTTGCTGGCAAGGATTGCATGGCTCGACTTCACGACCCAAAAAATATCTAACCGTGACGTGCTGCTGCTTTTGTGTCTTGGGCTGGGTTCGCTGCAGGTTATGTCGATCCTCAGCGGGTCGTGGTGGGACATGGGCCTGAGCGCGGTTGCCGGCCTACTGCTGTTCGTGGCGCTTTTCTTGTTGTGGGCCATGCGCAAGGTCGGCGCTGGCGATGTCAAACTGATGGCGGTGGTTTCGTTTCTGATCGGCGGCAGCGGGCTTCTGGTGTTTTCCGTGCTGTTGCTGGTCTTCGCGCTTGCGACCGCGTTAGTCGTGAAGAATCCCTTGATGCTGCCCGAAGGGGCCTTCCGCGTCTACGTTCAGCATCTGGACCGCAAAGGCGTCGTCCCCTTCGGCGTGCCGATCTCGATCGCTGCTATCTGCATGCTGGCGCTACAGATCTATGGCAACGCACGGTTCTAGTGGTTAAGATCTAACGATTGGTACCCGATCGTAAGCGCGGCCACATCGCGAGCGCCTCCGTCTTCCTATCGGAAGAAAGGTCTGACGCCATCTTGCCGCAAATGTTATATCTAGCGATCCGTCCTCGGTCGAAGAAGGATCGCATCAATGGACGATTGGAGAATCGGGAATATCTGGGTAACCAGAATTCTGGAGATGTGCGACCCTCTGCGGACGCCGTCGGAATGGTTCCCCGACTGCACCGACGAAGCACTCGAACCGCATCTTCATTGGCTCACGCCCCGATTGATATCGCCGGCAACCGGCCGGCTTATTCTTCCCATCCAGAGTTTTCTGGTTCGTACCGGCCACAACACCATTCTGGTCGACAGTTGCGTCGGCAACGACAAGACGTGCGCATACTTCCGGCATTGGCATCGCCGCAACGACGGCACCTTTTTGGCGCGCCTGGCGAATGCAGGTGTTGCTCCCGAGCAGATCGACTATGTGCTGTGCACCCATCTTCATATCGACCATTGCGGCTGGAACACACGATTGGTGGACGGGCGTTGGATACCGACATTCCCGAACGCCCGCTACATCATGGCGCGGCGCGAGTTCGAGGCCGCACAGGCCGCCTCCGGCGATGCCGACGAACGGACCTATGAGGACAATGTGCTGCCAATCGTCGAGGCTGGTCGGGCTGTGCTTGTCGATATGGATTATGAACTCGATGGCGAAGTGTGGCTGGAGCCGACGCCGGGCCACACCCCGGGGCACGTAGCCATCGGCCTGAGATCTCGAGGCGTAGGGGCAGTGTTTTCCGGCGATCTCATGCATTGGCCGATGCAATGCATATACCCCGACTGGAGCTTTCGGTACGACACGGACCCTGACCAGGCACGTCGGACGCGGTGGGCATTCCTGGAGGCTTGCTCGGACAATGGACGTATCGTCATGACATCGCATTTTCCCTTGCCGTCGGTGGGAACTATCTTGCGACGCCAGTCATCATTCTGGTTCGAGGATCATCAGCCGCCACAATCGCCGAGGACGCCGACCACGCGCTCGGACCCGAGGTGGCCGAGCGCGTGGTGGCGCTGACGCTTGTCAATCTGCCGGGCGAGACGACGCACTGGACCGCCGACATGATGGCGCAAGCGGCTGGCATCAGCGCAAGCGCTGTGCGTCGCATCTGGAAGGCGCACGGGCTGCAGCCCAACCGCTGGCGCCAGTTCAAGCTTTCCAACGATCCGCAGTTCGTCGATAAACTGCGCGACGTCGTCGGCCTCTATGTCGATCCGCCTGCTCACGCCATCGTGCTGTCGGTCGACGAGAAGAGCCAGATCCAGGCGCTCGACCGCACCCAACCCGGCCTGCCCATGAAGAAGGGTAGGCTCGGCACCATGACTCACGACTACAAGCGGAATGGCACGACCACACTGTTTGCCGCCCTCAACGTGCTCGACGGCTCCGTTATCGGCAAGAACATGCAGCGGCATCGCCATCAGGAATTCATCCGCTTTCTCAACGCCATCGAGGCGCAAATGCCGGCCAGCAAGGCCGTCCACGTCGTCCTCGACAACTACGCCGCTCACAAACACCCCAAGGTGCGGGCCTGGCTCGGCCGCCATCAGCGCTTCACCTTCCACTTCACACCGACCTCATGCTCGTGGCTCAACGCGGTCGAGGGCTTCTTCGCAAAACTGTCGAAGCGTCGCCTCAAACGAGGCGTCTTCCACTCCGTCGTCGACCTCCAGGCCGCAATCAACCGCTTCCTCGAAGAGCACAACCAGCAACCAAAGCCCTTCAGTTGGACCGCCGATCCCGACAAGATCATTGCCGCCGTCAAACGCGGGCACCAAGTGTTAGATTCCATCCACTAGGCGGGCTCTCAGCCTGACATGTTTGGCGCGCAAATTACCTTTTCAACTAATCTCCGAGAACCATTAGCTTGCGCTCAAGTTGGCGAAGTGCTTGGATTGCGTCTTGCCGGCGGGACGCCGTATGGACATTCTGAATATCAAAGCGCTCTTAATTGCGGTTCTGATCTTCGTTCCGATCGAATACCTGTTCGCTCTGCGCCCCCATCAAAAGATACTCAGGAAAGCCTTTTTCAACGATCTCATCTATGCGCTGTTTAATGGCATCCCGATAAGCCTTGGCCTGATCGCGGCTCTCACGCTAGCAACGAGTACGGTGGGGCGGCTGGTGCCGGCCTATGTCGGCAGCGCAGTATCATCGCAACCTGTTTGGCTCCAGGTATCAGAGATCATTGTCATTGCGGACGTTGGCTTTTACCTGGCCCACCGCACCTTTCACGCCGTTCCCTTTTTGTGGCGCTTCCATTCGATTCATCATAGCATTGAAGAACTGGACTGGTTGGCGGCGCACAGGATTCATCCTGTTGACCAGGCTCTGACAAAGAGCGCGTCGCTCGTGCCTGTATATCTGCTGGGTTTCAGCAGTCCGGCGATCGCCCTGTTTGCAATAATTTTTCACGTCCACGGACTTTTGCTGCACGCCAACGTCAGGCTGAACATCGGCCCGCTTCGGTGGTTGATCGCGTCACCCCAGTTCCATCATTGGCATCACGCTCACGAGCGCGCGGCATACGACAAGAACTTCGCAGGTCAACTTTCATTGATCGATGCGCTCCTCGGAACCATGTACCTGCCCGGTAACGCTGTCCCGGAGCGCTATGGCGTCGATGATCCGATTCCATCAACTTACGTCGAGCAACTCGCCTATCCAGTGATCCCGAAGGGCAGAATCAATGAAGCTCCCTCCACCAGAGATACGTGATTTCGTCGGGCGTGCAACGATGACACTCTACTTCACGTTCTGCGCGACTTTGAAGGCCGAAACGTTCTTGGTAGCTCTTGCCGGCGCAGAATGGACAGTGGCGTGGATTATCCATTTCACCGCAGATGTCGCCGCTGTCGGCTTTCTCGTGCTCATCGTTGGAATGACAGTGGCGCGTCTTCCGCCACTGGGAACAGCGCAGGGAATTGAACCGCGAATCTCCGCGCTCATCGGATGCTTTGCCACCGCAACTTTGATCGCGGTCCCTCGCATCCAGGCAGCTCCGCAGATCGAGTTTGTTGCGGACCTGACCACCATAGTTGGTTTCGCGCTTTGCATCTTGTGCCTGTGGTGGCTCGGCAGATCCTTCAGCATCACTGCGCAGGCCAGACGGCTCGTCACGGCAGGCCCTTACCAGATCGTGCGCCACCCGCTCTACGTCTGCGAAGCGATCGTCTTGGTCGGTATTCTTCTCGGCAATGCGACATGGGCGACCGTCGGAATCTGCGCCATTGCCCTCGCTTTCCAATATCGGCGGCTCGTAAACGAGGAGAGGGTCTTGCGAGCGGTGTTCCCCGAATACGATGCGTATGGGCAGACCACGCCAATGCTCATTCCATCTTTATCCTCATTGTACTGGTGGCAGTGACTGTGCCCCATGCTGATCCGCAGTCTACTCGAAATCACTTAGTAATTATTGCCTTGGCTACAGCTCTTTTCGGGTTGATCGACATTTTGTGGCTGCCATTTTCCACAGTCGATTTTTCATCGAGGAACTGGATTGACATAGGCAAGGTGGCCCTTGTCCTCAGTGCATCTTGGATGGCATCGGCAATTGCGCTCCACAGAGTGCGATCTGACACAAGCCCAATTGCGAGCGTAATCAAATATCTTTGTGGCTGCCTGAGAATTGTGGTCGTTTCCGCAGCAGCTTTCATTCCGCTCGCCATCACCACGACCGTCTTCATGTACCTGGCGTCGGCCACCTCAAGGCCTCTGGCGGACCCGGTTCTAGCTTCTATCGATTCCGCCCTCGGTTTCGACTGGCAGTGGTTCCTCGCGACGACCAACAAGCCAATTACAGCATCCGTCCTGGTTTTTGCTTATCACGCCCTCGCGTTCCAAATGCCGTTCGTTCTGTTAATCCTCGCGGTGACAAACCAAGGAGAACGAGCACTGGAGTTTGTCGCTCTTCTAGCGGTTGCTTCGGTTTTCACGGGCGCAATGATGGCTTTGGCCCCAGCAGAAGGCGCTTATGCCTATTTCAAGCCGGCGCCGGGGCAATTTTCGAACTTCACCACTGATGCCGGAATGTGGCACCATCAAGTGCTTATGGCGCTGCGATCAGGCGAGCCGTTTGATCTGATTATGGCCAAAGGCACAGGGCTCGTCACGTTCCCGTCGTTCCACACGGCACTTGGATTGGCAGTGGTCTATGCCGCGCGGACCATCCGGCCACTTTTTATCGTGTTGGCCACGGTGAATGCCGCCATGATCGTGGCCACTCTGCCTGAAGGCGGTCATCATTTAATAGATGTAATCGCCGGCGTAGTCATCGGCATTCTCTCCATCATTGCAGTCAAGATGCCAAGCTATGTACGCGGAAAGGCCGACGGCGTTGCGAGATCAGCCGTGGGATCGGACGCGGACCACTGAGTTGGCCAGGGCCGTTGCCCTTCAGCTGCCTGGCAATGTCGTGGCGGCGGTGAGACACGGGGAGGAGGACCGCCGCCCTGCGGCCGCATCTGCATACACAGGAAGACGATCAACATCTCCACCGTGCTCGCCGGCCAGAGGCTCGGAATCACGAAGTCGACGACGGCATTAGGCTCGTCTCCTTCATGCATTATGATCTCAGATATATCGACTTGGAACAGAGGACCTTGCAGACCTACGACAACCCGTTCGGCACGAGGGTGTCACCCATGTCTTAGGTACAACTGTTACCCATGTCTCCGGGCCGCACAGTTTGAAGATGGGAAGGCCGCTACATCGCAAGACGCCCCCATTGAGGAGGCATTCTTTTGCTATCGTCGCCAAGCGGCCTGACAGCAAATCGAGATCGAGCACCACGAACTCGGAAGCGAGTCGGGACGATGATGGACTGAGCGGAAACAAATAATTAGCGAGCGATGTGCACATGCCGTGCACACGGGTTTGCACCTTTTCTTTTGTTTCTGTTTCGTCGAAACACCGAGCCAAAGCGTGATGAGCACTCGACGATTACCGCAGTAGTGCCCCGTCACAGCCGCATGGCCAATTGACCACGCAGCACCACTTCATAGTGCGACGGCGAGTAAACTTGTCCGGGGCGTGTGCAGGGAGGGCGCAACCAGCGGGGCTTGGCGCATTCGCTAAATTGTAAGCCTCTCCTCGGCGCACCTGCATCTGGTGCGAACAGAAAGGAGAAAACATGTCACGATCAGACACCTTCCCTCTCCGTCTGCTCAAGACGGAGGAGGCCGCCAAACTTGTCGGCCTTTCCCCCGGACGCTTGAAAAGCATCGATAGTGTGCTGAAGGTTCTGCAAAAAGTTTTGGAGAGAGAACGGGGCTTGCTCTGAGGGGCGAGCGGCCATGGCACGGTGGTGA
>NZ_JAMYMD010000049.1:0-39951 GCF_040318335.1 Mesorhizobium sp. M1182 | reverse complement strand
TAGCGCCCCGCGGATGTCTGCCTACTAGAGGGTGTATATTAGCGCCAAATCACATACCTGCAGGCTCTGATAGAATGGTTGATCGGTGGCAGGATTGTCCGAGTGCGCCGAAAAAATATACTTATGGATGGTCGGCGATGGATAGAAGGCCAAGTAATTATAGAGATGATCCACATTGTTTTTTCTGGTGATTGTTTACAGGCATTTTCCATATATCCCTTATTTTTTATAGTTCGATGGATATGTGCGCTAAAATTAGTTGGAAGATACTCTTCATTTATTCAAAATTTACTGTAGATTATACTGATTCTCAGCATATAAGCCTTGGATGTACTGACATTCAGCAGAATAGACACAAAGACACGATGTTTTGGTTTGTGAATGCATTAAGATATAAGATAGAATGCCAAGTCTAGGCCAGACAAACGCCGTTCATCCACAATATGCATTTGCCTGCCGGCCAATGGAGCCGACGTTAAGCTAAGATGCTGGCCTAACCACGTTCTCTGCCGGCGACACCAATTTGCTGTGGACAGATACTGCAGGTGCCAACCCACAACCAAGTTGTCCGCAACTGAGATTGCGACACGGGAGATTGTCACGTGTGGATTCTGTCCCTCGCCGAAAAAGGCAGGCTCTACCAGGACCGGTTGTGACTGAGATGCAGCTCAACCAGAATACCGCAATACTTGGCCGGCCACACGACAATACCCGGACCGCGGACGCGCGATATGGGACCGAGATCTGAGGGATCTCAGCAATGCCAGAGAGGTGGGTCACGTGCGAGCGTGGCTGTCGACAGACACTTGATGGGAATTCTCGCCCAGACAGCCAGGGCGACCGGGCACCAGAATGCCAACCGGGGAGATATGGATGACGCCAGGAGCAGACAGGTTCACACAATGCGGCATCGACAGAGGACGTGCAAAGCACCGTCTCCAAGGGAAGAGCGCGCGAAAGCGCGCCGAGTAAATCGATCCGATTACGATTGTTGTGGCATTTCCTGCAGGCCTTGGCGTGCACTCGAAATTGTAAGATCTCGCCCTGCAAAAAGTCATGGCGGCAACCAGCGACTGCGGTTCTACCTCGGTTCGCCGCTCGAGAGCATGTCTGCAGGAACAGCTTGGTGCCGTTTCCGAGGACGTCCCTTAAGCCGCTCGTCGAACAAGCGAATTGGCGCAGCCCATAGCTGCCAGAGCGCACGCGATGCCGACGCAGTCAGCCGCCCAATCAAGTCCATCGAGATCACGCCCTATTAACGTCGTACCTTGAAGGACTTCAATCGCGGCGCCGGCCAAAGCGAGGGAGATTATCAAACTCATTTTGCGTTCCGGCCAACCGAGGCTCCCAACAATCATCAACGCCGCGAAAGCGATACCGTGATTAAGCTTGTCATAGCGGAAGCCTATATCGAAACCAAACTCCTTGAGACGGTGAACTGGCAGAAGTGCAAGCACCAGAACGGCAATCAGAGTGCCGAAAAAACCTACTCTTTCGGCGATTGGGTGTAATCTCATTCTGCTGCAACGATGTTATTTGCGGGCTGAACGCTGTTGGGCAAAGCCGACTCCGAGATCGATACCGGCTCCTCCGTGGCGCGAGGCGAGGCGGTAGCTTGCCCGCCACGATCGCATCCGATTTGCCCAAAATCAACTGCGAAGGCGGATCGCAACGACGCGCGCGCCATCGCAGATGATGCGGGTCAACCTGTAACGCCCGGTTTCATGTGACGATGCTGACGAGCCACAAGCGGCGGGCACTCTTGATTGCCCGCAAGCTGCTGCAGGGGAAGGCGATCGCATCGAGAACGACGTCCGCGGCCTCCTGCGCAACTTCGGCCCAAGGCCGGTGTTGTGGGAACAGTGAAGTTCGAGGAGCGCATCCGCGAGAGCGTCGCAGGCATTGCCCGATCCCGAAGAGATCATGGAGCCGCTGCTTACCGCCCGGCGGAAGCTGCGCGCAGAATCTGTTCTGCAGCACAAAAAAGCGCTCACGGTCGCCAGAAATGATGCAACCTTCCGGCACTTGATGGTGGTGGCGCTCGCCTATGCCGCGACAATTGTCATCCCGCAGCGGTTCAGAAACTCCAAGGCGGCAGGGTACATCCTTGGGGCTTATGCCAAAGCGCGGCGAGTCCGGGGAAAGCAAGCACGTCTATGCGGGGACGGCATGATGCGGACGTTGCTCTATGAGGCAGCACAAAGGCTGATGACTAGCGTAGACAAATTGGTCGTGGCTCAAGGCTTGGGCGATGTCTCCAGAACATATTAGGGAGGTTGATAACGACCTGCGCTATGGCAAAGTGAAGTTGCTAAACATCTCACCCTGGAGGCAAGAATGCCCGTTGCAGCTACCCGACCCGAAGCGCCGACCGCTATCCGCACCGATCTTGGCGCAATCTTCGTCTCGTCGGAACTCAGTCTCTCAAAATGGTGGATCACCTCGCTGTCGCCAGGCGCCGGCGAGAAGATGTCGAAGCATATGGTGGCGGCCAGCGAGATCGCCGGTATGCTGGCGCGGTTTGCCGAGCTCAACAGGAAGGCAGAGGCACGGACCGGGCGGAGCTTTCCGATTTTCGTGATCCAGGAGGCCGGGCTCGACGGCTTTCTGGATCCATCGCGTGCTACAGGCCGAGGGGATCGAAAGCCACGTCGTCGATCCGACGTCGATTGCGACCTCGCGCCGGCGGCGCCGGGCAAAGACCGACAAGTTCGACGGGGAGGCGCTGGTTCGGGCATTGCAGGCCTATAAGCGGGGCGAATCGCGGGTGTGCGCGATGCTCCGGGTGCCGATTCCCGACGAAGAGGACCGCCTCTCGCGTGAGCGCAAGGCGTTTGGGAACGAGCGAGTGCGATACGTCAACCACAGCAAAGGGCTGCCATTTGGCCAAGGCGTATCCGGCTACGAGCCGCTGCGGCGACATGACCGTGCGGCAGCGAGCGGACGATGCTGACCTCGCTTGACTCTGGATGTCGTTACGGTGAGATGGCTCCGGCATCGGGAGCCTGACATTGCCAGGCCGTGTGGCGAAGGTGACCTCTGGTAATGGCAGATCGGGCTGATTTTCGGGAAGACATCAATGCCTTGCGAGCCATCGCCGTTCTCAGCGTGATGCTTTTCCATTTCCAAGTGCCGGGGTTTTCCGGCGGTTTTTCTGGCGTCGACATTTTTTTCGTTATTTCCGGCTATCTGATGACAAGCATTATTTTCCGGCGCGTCGAAAACGGACGCTTCTCACTGCTCGGGTTCTACGTCGATCGGGCGCGTCGGATCGTGCCGGCACTCGCGATGCTTTGTGTCACATTGATTGTTGTCGGATGGTTCATATTGGTCCCATCCGAATTTCAATTGCTCGGCAAGCATACGGCCGGCGCGATGACCTTCGTCTCGAATTTTTTCTTCTGGAGTGAGGCTGGCTATTTCGATCGCAGCGCGCGAGCCAAGTGGCTGCTACATACTTGGTCCTTGTCAGTCGAGTGGCAGTTCTACATCCTCTATCCGGTGATCGTGATAGCAGCGTCGCGCTTGTTGCAACAACGCGTGGTGGCAATCCTCGTCATAGCCGTCGCGATAGCGTCCTATGCTCTCTCGGTGCGGCTTACTCATACGGCACCCACAGCCGACTTTTACCTTCTACCGCCGCGTGCATGGGAAATGCTGGCGGGCGGCGTTGTCTGTCTCTTTCCGATTGACCGCTATCTGCGCGGCATAACGCCGCGCGCGATCGAGCTGGCGGGGCTCGCGCTTATTCTTACCACGGTGTTCTTCTTCGCTGAAAGCGTAAAATGGCCTGGCTGGCGCGCAATCGTGCCCGTCCTTGGCACGATGCTCACGATCTGGGCGCGGCGAAACGACTCGGGTCTTATCTGCAACCGTATGACGACATGGATCGGCCTCAGGTCATATTCGATATATTTATGGCATTGGCCGATCGTCGTGGCGCTCAACTATTTCAATATGGCGCATGACGCAGTCTGGATCGGGGCTGGCATTGCGGCTACTTTTGGGGTCGGCCATTTGTCGTACCGGCTGGTCGAATTGCCGAGTCAACGGCTGCTCCGAGCGCTCGACGGGTCAGGCTTCATCCCCAAGCTGACCGAATTATTAGTACCGGCCGTGGTGCCTGTCGTGATCATATGCGCGAGCGCAGGGATCTGGAGCGCGCGCGGTATGCCACAACGGTTCGGTCCCGCCGTTCGTATGGCCGCTGCAGCCGCGGCTGACAGGAACCCATATATAAAAGACTGTTTTCCGCACACGGGTGAGCCGCTGCCGGCCTGCATCATTGGCGGCAGCGGCACCGGCATCGCGGTCGAAATGATCGGCGACAGCCATGCTGTGTCGGTCGAGACCGCACTGGCCGACGCCATCCCGAACGGCTGGGGCAAGGTCCGCTTTAGCGCCTATGCGGCTTGCCCAACGATCCGCACGGCGACATCGACCCTCCCCGACAGCCAGTGCTTCGCGTTTAACCAGCGCTTCCTCACCGCGCTCATCGACGGTCCACCAAGCGCGACGCCAGTCGTGATCGTCAACTACTGGCACGCCTATCTCGAGACCAAACCAGTCGTGTTCGTCGCCGACACGCACAAACCGGATGGTCCGGTGCTGCCCTTCACTGCGCAGCAATTCGAGACGGGGCTCACCGACACCATTTGCGCGATCGCGGCGAAGCGGCCCGTCTATCTAACGCTTCCCTTCCCCGACTTTCCGGCCCGACTGCCAGAGACCGTCGCGCGGGCGCTGATTGGCGATCTCCATTCGCCTGACGTCACTCAACCACTAGCTGACGTCCGTGCGCGCCATGCGGAGGCAACCGCGATCCTGCAGCGCGTCGCCACACGCTGCGGCGCACATCTCCTCGATCCGTTGCCAGCTCTCTGCCCGGGGGGCCAATGTCTTGGTTCGGTAGATCACCGCCCCCTCTATCTTGACGATAACCACCTCAACGAATACGGCAATCGCCGCCTAGTGCCGATGTTTGCCGCGGTGTTCGCTGTTGCTGAAAGTTCAATCAAAGTAAAATAGCGTCAATTCGAGCTTTTTTCAGTTCAAGAGGCTGTCTCGACAGATTAGGAGCCTTTCACGTTTTGACGGAAGCGTATCCGACGTTTGCGAAAGTAGTTCTTGCATTCACCTAGTGCGATGGTGGCGACGAGATGGTCGATGTGACGCTGCGACCACTTCACACCGACGAAACTGCAACTCCAAACCGCGACGCCACTGCGCGACAGCTCTCGCCGGCGCCCACTGCTTCAAGAACACGCTCACGAAGATCGTTCGAAAGTGCTCGTGTCATCAGATGCTGGCCTCAGCTCAGCCAGCATCTTGAACCACAAATCCCAAAGACTGGGGATCCTGGTCGATTCAATCAATCAGTGAGCCGCTCTAGAGCGTCGGACGTTCAGTTTGAGTCGCGAGGGATCCAGTGAGGCCTGGTTCATGATTCACTTCCTGTAGGAGGTGATTTGCCATGCCCAAACCCTATTCGCTCGATTTGCGTGAACGTGTTGTGCGGTTTGTCGAGGCTGGTCACTCGCGGCGTGCGGCGGCGGCACATTTGGGGAGTCGGTTTCGTTTGTCGTGATCCTGATGAGGAACTATCGAAAGACCGAGAGCCTGGCGCCGAAGGCCAGCGGTGGCCGCCGCCATTCCAAGCTCGACCCGCATCGTGCGTTCCTGCTTGGCCGTGTGGCCGAGAAGGATGACATCACCATGCCGGAGCTTGCCGCCGAGCTGGCCGCTGCTACAGACGTCCAGGTCGCACCTGCCTCGATCTCGCGCTGGCTCATCAGGAATGGCTATCGCTTCAAAAAAAAGCTGCTGGCCAGCGAGCAAGATCGTCCCGACGTCGGCATGGCGCGGTTCGAAACCTATGTCGAAACGCGGCTCGCTCCTACGCTGGCAAAGGGCGATGTCGTCATCCTCGACAATCTCGCTGCGCACAAGAGCCCGGCCGCCGAGACAGCGATCCGGGCCAGAGGCGCACGGCTGCTCTTCCTGCCGCCCTACAGCCCAGATCTCAACCCATCGACATGGCATTCGCCAGGCTCACATTCGCCAAGCTCAAGGCGCACCTCCGCGCAAAGGCCATCAGAACCATCGACGCCCTGTGGCAGGCCATTGGCGATATCTGCAATGTCTTCTCTCCAACAGAATGCAGAAATTACTTCGCAGCCGCAGGGTATGGACTCACATGAAAGTCCGCCGCGACCGTGCTCGCCGGTCAGAGGCTGGGAATCAAGGAGATCGACGACGGCATTTGGCTCGTCAGCTTCATGCATTACGATCTCGGGTATATCGACTTGGAACAGAGGACCTTGCAGACCATCGACAACCCGTTCGGCACGAGGTTGTCACCCATGTCTTAAGTACAATCTGTTACCCATGTCTCCGGGTTGGACACTAGGGCGATGGCTGGGGCGCCAGGATTCGAACCTGGGAATGTCGGTACCAAAAACCGATGCCTTACCACTTGGCTACGCCCCAACAGCCGGAGCGTGCCCGCTGTGCGCGCGGCCTTATAGGACGAACTGCGAGAAAGCTCAATGCCGACATATCGACTATGCGCGACCGACCCGCCACCAGTTTTGCAATCGTCACTTTGAACGGACCTATTCACCCCACACCGCCATTTCATTGCCGGCCCGATCGACGCAATGGAACCGCCTGCCGCCGGGGAATGAAAAGATCGCTTGACGACGGTGCCGCCGGCACTCTCGACGGCGCTCAATGTTTCCTCCAGCCTTTCGGAATGGACAGGAAAACGCCGGGGAAAACCACCCCCGACGTATAGAGCGGCCGGCGCATCTCGGCCATCCGCCTGAAAACCGCCGTCCAGCCCTTCGGCAAAAGCTGAATAGGTCGGTCCGTAATCGGTGAACGACCATGAGAAGGCCGCACTGTGGAAAGCCTTCACCGTGTCCAGCTTTCCGCCTGTCGCTGGCATTTCCAGACAATCGAGCTTTCCGGTCTCTCTCATCGCTCTGCTGTTTGTTCTCGATATGTTCTACAACAAAGCTTTCCAAAAAGCAAGTCTTTTCGGCGCAGCTTTTCCTTAATCGATTGTAGAGGCTGGCCGGCTTGGTCGATGCCTTGCCTTTCGCACTGCAGCATCATATCGCTCGATTTGCCAACCTTTCCAATCTCCTGCAACCGGGGAGCAAGCATGACCAAGTGGGTGTACACCTTTGGCGACGGCGCCGCGGAAGGCCGTGCTGGCGACCGCAATCTGCTCGGCGGCAAGGGCGCCAACCTTGCCGAAATGTGCAGCCTGGGCCTGCCGGTGCCGCCGGGCTTCACCATCACCACCGAGGTCTGCAACGCCTATTACGCCAACGGCCACACGTACCCGACTTCCCTGGTGCCGGATGTTGCGACCGCGCTCGACCATATCGGCCGGCTGACCGGGCGCCGTTTCGGCGATCCGTCGAAACTGCTTTTGGTGTCGGTGCGCTCCGGTGCCCGCGCTTCCATGCCCGGCATGATGGACACCGTGCTCAATCTCGGCCTCAACGACGAGACGGTCGAAGCCTTGGCCGCCGATTCAGGCGACGCGCGTTTTGCCTATGACAGCTATCGCCGTTTTATCCAGATGTATTCCGATGTCGTCATGGGCCTCGACCATGAGGTGTTCGAGGAAATCCTCGAGGACCAGAAAGGCGGCCTCGGCCATGAGCTCGACACCGAGCTGACGGCGATCGAATGGCAAGGCGTGATCGCCCTTTACAAGGCCAAGGTCGAGGAGGAGCTCGGCAAGCCGTTTCCGCAGGATCCGAGCGAGCAACTCTGGGGCGCCATCGGCGCGGTGTTTTCCAGTTGGATGAACAACCGCGCCATCACCTACCGGCGCCTGCACGACATTCCCGAAAGCTGGGGCACGGCGGTCAACGTCCAGGCCATGGTCTTCGGCAACATGGGCGACACCTCGGCCACCGGCGTTGCCTTCACCCGCAATCCGTCGACCGGCGAAAAGCAGCTCTACGGCGAGTTCCTGGTCAATGCACAGGGCGAGGATGTCGTTGCCGGCATCCGCACCCCGCAGAACATAACCGAGGCGGCGCGTATTGCCGCCGGCTCCGACAAGCCGTCGCTGCAGAAACTGATGCCGGACGCCTTCCGGGCTTTCGTCAGTATCTCCGACCGCCTGGAAAAACATTACCGCGACATGCAGGATCTCGAATTCACCATCGAGCGTGGCAAATTGTGGATGCTGCAGACCAGGTCCGGCAAGCGCACCGCCAAGGCGGCGCTGAAGATTGCCGTCGACATGGCCAGGGATGGACTGATTTCGAAGGAAGAGGCCGTCGCCCGCATTGATCCGGGCTCGCTCGACCAGTTGCTGCATCCGACAATCGATCCAAAAGCGGCGCGCGACATTATCGGCGTCGGCCTGCCGGCCTCGCCGGGTGCTGCCACCGGCGAAATCGTGTTTTCCTCGAACGACGCCGAGGAGGCCAAGACACAAGGCCGAAAGGCGATCCTGGTGCGCATCGAGACCAGCCCCGAAGACATCCACGGCATGCATGCGGCCGAAGGCATCCTGACGACGCGCGGCGGCATGACCAGCCACGCCGCCGTTGTTGCGCGGGGCATGGGCAAGCCTTGCGTCTCAGGAGCCGGCTCGCTGCGCGTCGACTACAAAGCCGGCACGCTGATGGCGATGGGAGCGACCTTCCGCAAGGGCGACATCATAACCATCGACGGCTCCAACGGCCAGGTGCTGAAGGGCGCCGTGCCGATGCTCCAGCCGGAACTCTCGGGCGATTTCGCCGCCATCATGGAATGGGCCGACGGCGCGCGCCGCATGAAGGTGCGCACCAATGCCGAGACGCCGCTCGATGCGCGCATGGCGCGCTCCTTCGGCGCCGAAGGCATCGGGCTTTGCCGCACCGAACACATGTTCTTCGACGGCGACCGCATCGTCGCCATGCGCGAGATGATCCTGGCCGATACCGAAAAGGACCGACGAACGGCGCTGGCCAAACTGTTGCCGATGCAGCGCTCGGATTTCCTCGAACTGTTCGAGATCATGGCCGGGCTGCCGGTGACGATCCGTCTGCTCGATCCGCCGCTGCACGAATTCCTGCCCAAGACCGAGGAGGAGGTGGCCGAGGTCGCCGCCGCCATGAACGTGTCCCCGGACAAGCTCCGGCGGCGCACCGACGCGTTGCACGAGTTCAATCCGATGCTCGGCCATCGCGGCTGCCGGCTTGCCGTCTCATATCCCGAAATCGCCGAGATGCAGGCACGAGCCATCTTCGAGGCGGCCGTCGAGGCCGGCAGGGAGGCCGGCGCGCTGGTGGTGCCGGAGATCATGGTGCCGCTGGTCGGGCTGGTGAAGGAGCTCGACTTCGTCAAGGCGCGCATCGACGCCGTCGCCAAAAGCGTGATGGAGGAGACTGGTGTCAGGATCGATTATCTGACCGGCACGATGATCGAACTGCCGCGCGCGGCGATCCGCGCGCACGTCATCGCCGAGGCGGCCGAATTCTTCTCCTTCGGCACCAACGACTTGACCCAGACGACCTTCGGCATCTCGCGCGACGACGCGGCCTCATTCCTCGAGACCTATCGGAAAAAAGGCATTATCGAGCAGGATCCGTTCGTGTCGCTTGACATAGACGGTGTCGGCGAGCTGGTGCGGATGGCGGCAGAGAAGGGCAGGGCGACGCGGCCCGACATCAAGCTCGGCATCTGCGGCGAGCATGGAGGCGATCCGGCATCGATCCATTTCTGTGAGAAGGTCGGCCTCGACTATGTGTCATGCTCGCCTTACCGGGTGCCAATTGCCAGGCTGGCTGCCGCGCAGGCGGCGGTACTGGCTGCGAAAGCCGAGGTGTGAATAGATCCGATCTAAGGGACGTCGGACAGGTACACAGGGCGATCGACGGAATACACGCCGCATGGCGCTAGGCTTGGCGTATCGCGACCCTTTGGGTGCCCGGCATGCATCTTAGCAGCACTGCCCAACGGATTCTTCTGCGCCGCAAGGGCAGGTTGATGTTTTCGACCTGCCGTGTGAAATGGCCGCGGGATGGTGCACATGTCTGATGATGAACAAACCGCTGCGGCACGCTGGTCGGTGAAGTCCGAGCTCCGCGCCGTCGCTCGCGACAAGCCGTTGCTCGCGGTGCTGGCGGCGATCCTCTGCCTCTATTGTGCGTTTATCGCCGGACCGATCGTCTATGCGGTGCTGGCCATCAACGGCATTGCGGATTTCTTCAAATGAAGCCGGTTCCGGCGATATCGCTGCGGTCCGGCGCGCTGCGTTTTCGGCCCCGAAATTGCTTGGCCTGGATGAAATTGCCTAGCCTGGATGAAACTGTTCCCGTCTACGTTCGTAGCTTTAGCGGGAGGACACGTGACGATAAGAATCAGGCTTCCGGGCGGCACCTTGAAGATCAAGAAAAGGAACGAGCTGCGGCGCCGCGAGCAGAACCGCGAGGTACCGGTTTGGCAGGTCGGCAATTACTTCGTCATCTGGTGGCCGAGCGGCGTGTCCGATCGCCCATCCTCGCCCAAAAAATCCTCGCCCAGGAAATAGCCCGCGCACCAGACGATGCCGACTGGGCATGCCGCCGCCTCGATGATCAGGAACCGCCGTGCGCGCCAAAACTTCCGAGACCGCTCGACAAATCCCAGAAATAGTCGGCGGGCAGGCATTGACTCTTCCGCAGCGGAAGGCGATGCTGCATTGCACAATTTGGGGCGGCGGAAGCGATGGCAGTGCGTATCAGAATGCCGGGCGGCACGCTGAAGGTGAAGGTGTACCGCGAATTGCGCGCCCGCGAGCGCGCCCGCCGCATACCCGTCTTCAAGATCGGCCGGATCTATTTTACCTGGTGGTCGAACCGCCAGCGTCTCCTCAGCGATCAGCCGCTGGGCTGATACCATACTCCCGCCCAGCCAAAGCATTGACGGCCCCAGCCAGGCCTCGGCTCCGGCCTCCTGCAAAATCGCCCCAAAAAAGTCGATGATAAGCGGTCGACTCTTCCGTGACGGAAGATCTCCACTTACCGCATTGCACACATTACCGCATTGCACACTATTGCTGCATGGCACAACGGGAGATGTGCGTACCAGGTTGCCGGGCGGCACTCTGAAGATGAAGAGCCTATCGTGAGTTGCGGGCCCGGGAACGCGACCGCCGCGTGCTTGTGATGAAGATGGGCTCGCTGTATTTTTGTCTGGTCGAAGTCTCAAACTCCTCAGGAAAAGCCTCACGACAGCCCTCGGTAAGCCCAGCACGCCTTGCACCATCATCAGTGTTCGCGCGGAGTGCAAACGAGGCGGTGACGAGCCACAGTTTGGGGTGGCAATAGCTGTCGTGAAGTCGGGGCGAGTCATCTTGCACTGTGTCGTCTGACGGCTGGAGGTCAACCCGTTATTGGCGCATTGCGCGAGCCCTTTCACGCACGGCTAAGGCCGTGGAGCACGCACTGTGACTTGGCGCCTTGACAGAGATTTTAAGATCGCCGCTTCGACTTTGGTCTGGTCAATCTGGAACGGATAGATGCGCCGTGCAAGCAACGATGCAGGCTGCAAAGAACGGCCGCGGATAAGAGTTGGAGTCCACCGGCATCTGACCTTACCGATTTGTAACCGAATTCACGCGAACGTGCGTCTGTCGGCTCCAAATCCCGACATCGTTTCTGCCCAGTTTCCGGCCCCCGAACCCGCCCCGGTGCCAGAAACAGATGTTGCAGAACCCGCCCACGCACGTCCGCTCGATTCTCATCCTCCAGACGAAATTCATCGGCGATCTTGTCCTCGCTTCCGCGCTCGTCAGAAACCTGCGCCTCCAATATCCAAAGGCCAGGATCGTGTTCCTTTGCGAGGCGAACTTTGCCACTTTCCTGTTGGCTCATGGCATCGCCTCGGACGTGGTGGCGTTCCGACGCGTACGGATGCGTGGCACCCCTGTGCAGCGTGGTCGCGAGCTTTACGCGATGGTGCGCGCTCTGCGCCGGTTCCGGTTTGACCTGACCATCGACCTGGCCGATTCCAAAACCTCACGCATCATTGTCAGGCTCGTCAACGCCAAGACCCGCGTCGGATATGATCCTCCCGAAAAACCGTTGCGCTGGCTGGAACGCCAGCCCGCCAACGTCCTGGCCAAGCCGTTTGGCTTTGGTGGCCAGCATTATCTCTACCGCTATCTTTCGCCGCTTGAGGCGCTTGGCGTGGAGTTGCGTGCGCCGGTCCCGATGATTGAGCCGCTGCCGCTGGAGACCGCCAGGGCATTGGCGCTTCTCGACCGGCATCATCTCCGGCGTAACGCCTTCATAGCCGTTCATGCAGGAGCGAGCTTCCGGGGGCGGCAATGGCAGCCGGAACGTTTTGCGCTGGCCATCGACGAGATCTCGCGGCAGACCGGGTTGGACTTCCTGCTTGTCGGCGGCCCCGATGAACGGGCATCTGCCGAGCGCATCGTGGCCAAGGCCGCTTCGCCGGTCGTCAACGTGGTCGGGGCGCTGTCGCTGGCAACGCTGCTGGCGGTCCTCGGCCAGGCACGCCTGTTTCTGGGGAACGAGAGTGGCCCGATGCACATGGCCGCCGCCGCCGGAACGCCGGTTGTCGGCCTGTTCGGCCTGACCGACCCGGCCGTCTGGGGACCTGTCGGCGTGGCCAGTGTTACGCCGCGGCCCTCCATGCCTTGCGAGTGCATAGCCAGGGACCTGTGCCGCCGACCCGATCCGAGCAAGGCTTGCTGCGTCTGGCGACTTGAGGTCAAAGCGGTGGTCGACGCGGTGCTCGCAATCCTTTCACGTAAGGTTAAGGACGTGGAGCACGCATTGTGACCTCGCGCTTGCCAAAGGTCAGGCCGGCGGTCAAATTGCCGCTGCCGACGCTTTTGCAGGGGCATCGTCCCGATTTCCGCCTTGATGCCGGTCTTGGGGTCGCCGCTTCAACTTTGATCCGGCCGACCTGGAAATAAATCGATGCGCCTGTTCCAAAAGTATTTTTGCGCCGTTGCGATATCGCTGTGGGCTGTCTCTCCTGGCAACGCCCAGTTGCTCGTCGCACCGACGCTGCACATCAAGGCCGAGGCGGGCGGCGGCCGCGTCGCGCTGACGCTCGATGCGTGCGGCGGAAGGACCGACACACGGATTCTCTCGGCGCTGGTGCAAAACAAGATTCCTGCCACCATTTTCGTCACCGGCATCTGGCTGAAGCACAACGCCGCCGCCGTCGAGATCATGCGGGCGCATCCCGAACTGTTTGAACTGGAAAACCATGGCGGCCGCCATGTCCCGGCTGTCGACACGCCGCAAAAGATCTACGGCATTCGCAGTGCCGGCAGCCCGGAGGCCGTGCTGGCCGAGGTCGAATCGGGTGCTGCCGCTCTTGCCGTGACCGGCGAACCGGCGCCGAAATGGTTTCGCGGCGCAACCGCCGAATACAGCCCGTCGGCGATCGCGATGATACGCAAGCTTGGTTTCAAGATCGCCGGATTCTCAATCAACGGCGATGGCGGCTCATTGCTCGGCGCAAAAGAGACCGCCCGGCGCATTGCCGCGGCGAAGGACGGCGACGTCATCATCGCTCACATCAACCAGCCGACCCATGCGGCCGGTGAAGGCGTGGTGCAGGGACTTCTGGCGCTGAAGGCCAAGGGCCTCACCTTCGTGCGTCTCGACGATGCCGACGGCATCGGCGATGAAGGCACCACCGACTGATCAGTCGGGCGTGGCCTCGATGGTCACCTTGTTCGGGTAGAACGCGCCGTGATCGCGAATGTCTGCCATCTCGTCGAACGGCCGCTCATAGGCCCACATCGCATCCTCGCCGGCATCGCCGGTGGGCAGCACGCTCCAATAGCTGGCATCGCCCTTGTAGGGGCAATGGGTCGAGTGTTCGGTCTTGCCAAGCTGTTTGAAGTCGATGTCGCCGAACGGAATGTAGAAAACAGGCGGATAGGGCGGTTCGGTCAGCACCTTGACCTTGCTGGATGAGGCGATAACGGTATCGCCGGCGCGCACCGTTACGGTGCCCTTATAAGGCTCGATCGTGATGACCTTGCCCGGATTCTGCTGAAAGCCGGGTGACGGGTTTGCGATCTGGTCCATATCGGATCTCCTTGCCTCTACCCCAAGATGTGTTTGGCAAGCGCGTCGCGCAAGACCTGCCAGCCACCGGCGGGCATCGCCCGCGGAGGCAGTCTTGCGCTTTCCTCCGGTATCGCGCCTAAAATCAGGCGGCGGCCTGGAAAGCGTCCATCAGCCCGGCATAGGCGGCGGCAATCCCGGCCACCGGATTGGTGCTTTTCGAGGTGGTCTCGACCTTCAAAGCACCACCGTTGGTCGGCAAGGTGAGCAGCAGGAACTGGCGATTGCCGCCATCGCCGACCGATGCGGCGGCGACGTGCTGGGCTTCGCCCTCGTTCTCGACGCACATCTTGAACAAGAGCGTGCCGCCGACAGCTTCGAGGGCGCCGCCGAC
Organism: Mesorhizobium sp. M1182; assembly: GCF_040318335.1. Classification (NCBI taxonomy): domain Bacteria; kingdom Pseudomonadati; phylum Pseudomonadota; class Alphaproteobacteria; order Hyphomicrobiales; family Phyllobacteriaceae; genus Mesorhizobium; species Mesorhizobium sp. M1182. The sequence continues at coordinate 25,506 of NZ_JAMYMD010000049.1, read as the reverse complement.
GACCTCGACGAATTCATCTTCGGAAACGGTTTTGGCGTCAGGCACCAGATCGGCCTGCGCTACATCGGCGGCCACCAGATCGGCCAGGCTTTCGGCAAGCGTATTTTCCAAGGCTTTGTCGTCGAGCTGCGCGTCCATGCGAACCTCTTTCATTCGCCAATCGCGCCCCGCCGTTAATCAACGTTAACGCCGAGCATGGCCGGATTGTGGCGAATTCGGCCTCAATTGGCTCCATGCCCCGCTCCAGCCCGATCCTGGCTGGACAATCGGCCGGTTCGTCCCACAATGGCGCAAAAAATAACGGGAGGAACAAAATGCTCGGGCTCATGCAGGAATGGCCGCTGCTTTGTCACAAGCTGATCGACAACGCCGAGAGGCAGCACGGTAGCCGCGAGATCGTGTCGCGTTCGATCGAGGGGCCGATCGTGCGCAGCACATATGCCGAAATCCATGATCGTGCCCTGAAGGTCGCCGAGCGGCTCGAGCGTGACGGTTTCGGGCTTGGCGACCGCATCGCGACCCTGGCCTGGAACACCGCGCGCCATATCGAGGCCTGGTACGGCATCATGGGTGTCGGCGCCATCTATCACACGCTCAACCCGCGGCTTTTTCCCGAGCAGATCACCTGGATCATGAACAATGCCGGGGACAAGGCGATCTTCGTCGACCTGACCTTCCTGCCTCTGCTCGAAAAGATCGCCGGCGCGGTCAAGTCGCTGAAGCAGGTTATCGTGCTGACTGACAACGCGCATATGCCGGAGACTGCGCTGCCCAATGTGGTTGCGTACGAAGAATGGCTTGCTGAAGCCGACGGCAACTTCGCCTGGAAGACTTTCGACGAAAACACCGCCGCCGGCATGTGCTACACCTCGGGCACCACGGGCGACCCGAAAGGCGTCCTCTACAGCCATCGGTCGAACGTGCTGCACGCCATGATCGAAGCGATGCCCGACGCCATGGGCCTGTCGTCGCGCGATACCGTATTGCCGGTCGTGCCGATGTTTCACGCCAACGCCTGGGGCCTTGCCCAGAGCGCGCCGATGATTGGCGCCAAGCTGGTCATGCCCGGCTGCAAGATGGATGGCGCTTCGATCTACGAGCTGCTCGACACCGAGAAGGTGACCTTCAGCGCCGCCGTGCCGACGGTGTGGATGATGCTCCTCCAGCATCTGGAAGAAACCGGCAGGAAACTGCCCTATCTGCAGAAAGTCGTCATCGGAGGCGCGTCCTGTCCACGCGCGATCACGACGAAGTTCCAGGACAATTACGATGTCCAGGTCGTCCACGCCTGGGGCATGACCGAGATGTCGCCGCTCGGCACGCTGTGCACCCTGAAGCCGGACTATGCCGGGCTGAAGGGTGAGGCTCGCCTCGCCGTCCAGCAGAAGCAGGGCTTTACGCCGTTCGGCATCGAAATGAAGATAACGGATGACGACGATAACGAGCTGCCATGGGACGGCAAGACCTTCGGCCGACTCAAAGTCCGCGGGCCGGCCGTCGCGCGCGCCTATTATGGCGGCATCGGATCCGAACAGTTCGATGAAGACGGCTGGTTCGATACCGGTGATATCGCGCATATCGACCCCGGCGGCTACATGCAGATCACCGATCGCGCCAAGGACGTGATCAAGTCGGGCGGCGAATGGATCTCGACCATCGAGCTCGAGAACCTTGCTGTCGGCCATCCGGACGTGGCGGAGGCCGCCGCCATCGGCATTCCGCATTCGAAATGGGGCGAGCGGCCTTTGCTCGTGGTCGTGCGCAAGCCGGGCAGGGAGCCGTCCAAGACGGACATCCTCGCTTTCATGGACGGCAAGGTGGCGAAGTGGTGGATGCCGGACGACGTCGCTTTTGTCAGCGAAATCCCGCACACCGCTGCCGGCAAGATCCAGAAGATTACCTTGCGACAGCAGTTTCGGGATTATCACCTGCCGACGGATTGACCGGAGATGCGGCGTCTTTGCGCCTTCAAGCCGGCGCTGAAAGGCACTATGCCTGTGTTCGGGTTGGGGCAGCGCGGAAAGCAATGACGGGAATTCCCGAGCGACAGACATCGAGGGCTGCCGGTTGGTCGCGGCGCGCCGGCGCCTTTTCGGCGGTCCTGCTGCTGACGGTACTCATCGGCCACCGATATGATCTCGTCGAGACGTCGGCATTCCTGTGGGTGCTCGCCATTGTCGCCTTGCTGGCCGCGTTTGCGCTTCTGTTCGCCGGGTTTGCCTTTGCGCGATTGTGGAATTTCGGTGATCGCGGCGGCCATGACCTGACCGTCGGCGCCTTGCTGGCGGTTCTGGTGCTCATCCCTTACGGCGTCGCGGCCTATTGGGTGGCCACCTATCCGCCACTACGCGACATCTCGACGGATCTGGACGACCCACCGGTGCTCGATATTTCCACCCGGACGAAGGATATGAACGAGCTTTTGCCGCCGACACCCGGCGAGCAGCGCCTGCAAATCGAAGCTTATCCGCTTGTTACCGGACGCAGCTACACCTTGCCTTTCGACCGCGTTCTGGAGGCGGTCAAAACGGTGCTCGATCGGCGCGGCTGGCAGCTCACGGCGCCGTTTCCAGACGCAGCAGGGCAAAGCGACGTGACGGTCGATGCGCTGGCCAAGGGCTTGCTGCTTGGTCTTCCCGCCGATGTTGCCATCCGCGTGACCGACGACGGCGATGCGGTCATCGTCGATATGCGCTCGGCCTCGCGTTACGGCCGCTACGACCTTGGCGACAATGCAGCGCGCATCACCGATTTCCTTTCCGAACTCGACCAGGAAGTCGCCGGCCAGGTGGGCGTGGCGCCGGCGGAATGATATCCGAAGTGTGCTAGGTTGCCGGCGAATAGATGCCGTCGATAGCCGGCTCGCCGTCGGTGTGGACCAGGCCGCGCGCCACCAGATCTTCCAGATGGGCAAGCACCGACAGGCCGGCCGCGCCATGGAGGCGCGGGTCGGTGTCTCGATAGATCGCCTCCACCATGTCCTTGATTGCCCGGTCGCCGCTGTTGATCCGCTCCAGAATTGCGCGTTCGCGCATTTTGCGATGCGTTTTCAATCCGCGCATGAAGCTGCGCGGCTCGGTCACCGGCCCACCATGACCGGGCAGCAGCAGCCGGTCGTCACGTTCGATCAGCCGATCGAGCGATGTCATGTACTCGGCCATCGCGCCATCCGGCGGTGCGACGATCGTGGTTGCCCACGCCATGACGTGATCGGCCGAGAAAAGGATGCCGGTTCCCTCCAGCGCGAAGGCCGCGTGATTGGCGGTATGGCCGGGCGTCAGCACCGTCCGGATCGCCCAGCCGTCACCGTCGATCATCATATCATCCGGCAGCGCGATGTCAGGAACGAAGTCGGTGTCGGCGCTGGCATCGAGCGGATTGACCTCGCCGGTGCGCAACGGCCGCGCCGGGCGATGCCGGCCTTCCGCCAGAACCGCCGCACCGGTGTGCTGCTTCAGCCGCGCCGCCAGCGGCGAATGGTCGCGATGCGTGTGGCTGACGAAGATATGGCTGACCGGCCTGGTCCCGATCGCTTCGAGCAGCGTTTGAAGATGTGCCTCGTCATCAGGACCCGGATCGATCACCGCCAGCGTCTCGCGCCCGACGATATAGCTGTTGGTTCCGTGAAAGGTGAACGGGCTTGGGTTCGGGGCCGTGACGCGTTGAATACCAGGCGCAACGATCACGCCCTTGCCATAGGACGGTTCGAAGCGTGTGTCGAATTTCAGCGCCATGCGAACGTCGCGACCTTTTTTGGGGCGAGGGCAAAACCGATTGCCGCATAGCACGGAAGCCAATATAGGAAAACGCAAGGCCGCGTTCGGCGGCAATCCGGAACGGGGAAGACCATGGCAATTGCAACGACGATGCGTCCGCTTATTTCTCTCGCTCTGCCTGAAAAGGGCGCGGCCCGGCTGGCAGGACAGCTTTTGCTGGCGATCGCCGGAACGCTGCTGTTGATCTTGTCTGCCAAGACCAAGGTCATGCTCGGACCGGTCGATATCTCGATGCAGACGCTCGCCGTCTTGCTGATCGCTGCCGCCTTCGGCATGCGCCTTGGCGTCGCCACGCTGCTTCTCTACATGGCTGAGGGCGCGCTGGGGCTTCCGGTTTTCCAGAGCACGCCCGAAAAGGGCATCGGCATCGCCTACATGCTCGGTTCGACCGGCGGTTATCTTGCCGGCTTCGTCGTCATGGCGGCGATCGTCGGCTGGGCTGCCGACCGTGGCTGGGATCGCCATCCTATCAAGCTCTTCAATGCCATGCTGGTGGCCGAGATCGTCATGATGGCAATGGGCTTTGCCTGGCTGGCGCTGTTGATCGGCCCGGAAAAGTCGTGGCAGTTCGGGGTGGTGCCCTTTATCGTCGGTGATCTGATCAAGGTTGCGCTGGCCGCGAGCCTGGTGCCGGCTGTCTGGTCGCTGTTGAAGCGTTCGTGAAGCCGGTCGAGCGGAACTTAAGCCAAAAACGGACCTGCATGTTGCACCGCTGTCACCAACCTATTGCCTGAACCCCATGACTCGATGGCAACCTGTTCTGCGCGATAACCTGTCGAATGGTTTTCGCCGTAGTTGGTGTGGCCGTGCAGGATCTTTCTCGCTGGCGGCAGGCTTCTAGCGCGACGCCATTCGTCACATTAGCTTCAAGTCGACGGACTAAGTACCAGAACCAACGGGCGATTCGTCACGACCAGCGTAACCAAGCACCTACGTTGGAAATAAATTGCTCGACATAGCATCTCAGCCGGCTGAAAAAGAAAGCGGCTCGGTGATTATTTAGGCACAGCTAAATTTCTGGACAATGTGTAGGAAATTCTTAACCCAACCGCCTTGACTTTAGTGGCTTGGTTGCTTGCTGGTATCCACACACTGTCGTAACCGTTGACCTGAGATCATGCCGCCGACCGCCGAAGGAAGACATGTGAGTAGCGCGGAAAAAACAACGAGCAAGGCAACAGCCCTGTCGCGTGGGCCGACCGCCGTGCCGGCAACGCGCTGGTATGCGGCCAGCGTCTTTCCCGGGAAGGAGCATGTCGCAGAGCGGCATCTCCGGATCCAGGGATTCGAGCCGTTTGTGCCTCGCTGCGAGAAAACCGTGCGTCATGCCCGGCGGCTCCAAACCCGGTCGGCGGCCTATTTCCCGGGTTACATGTTCATCGCCCTTGACCTCGGACTGCAACGTTGGCGCTCGGTCAATGGAACATTCGGTGTGCGTTCCCTCGTCACGCAAGGCGACCGGCCTTTGCCGGTCCCCTCGGGTCTGGTAGAGCGTTTCATTGCGTTGACCGGTAAGGACGGGCTGCTTGATTTCAGTGGAGGCCTCGCGGCCGGTGCCTCGGTCCGAATCCTTTCGGGCCCTCTCGCGGAAATGATCGGCCGCCTTGACCGGCTCGATCCAGCCGGAAGAGCCCGGGTTCTGGTGGCCATCATGAATGGCGAAATCCCTGTCGACTTGGATGCCAGGGATCTCGTAGCAATCGCGTAGCCGCAAACATCAAGGCGGCGTCGTGATGTAAATTGTTGTAGGATGCGCTCTCGGGTTTCACCCGGGAGTGCGGTAGCCGTCGTTCGGTGGGGAATAGGCGCTGTCTGGCGAGATCATCTCATCGGCGCTGATTGAGAGTACGCGGTATGCGAATAACAATGATTGGTGCCGGCTATGTAGGGCTCGTCTCGGGCGCCTGCTTTGCCGACTTTGGCCATCAGGTCTGCTGCGTCGATCGTGATGCGGAAAAGCTTGCCATGCTCAAACTCGGCAAGATACCGATCTATGAGCCGGGGCTCGACGACCTCGTCACCACCAACACCGCGCAAGGCCGCTTGCGTTTCGAAGACAATCTGGCGGATGCCGTTTCTCAATCGGATGTCGTCTTCATCGCCGTCGGCACGCCGTCGCGGCGTGGCGACGGGCATGCCGACCTGTCCTTCGTCTACGACGCCGCCGCCGAAGTTGGCCGCGCACTCAAGGGATTTACGGTCGTGGTGACGAAATCGACCGTCCCTGTCGGTACCGGCGATGAGGTTGAGCGAATCATTCGCGAGCAAAATCCCGCCGCCGATTTTGCGGTGGTCTCCAATCCGGAATTTCTTCGCGAAGGATCGGCGATCGAGGACTTCAAGCGGCCCGACCGCATTATTGTCGGGACCGATGCCGAAAGGGCCAAAGCGGTCATGGGCGAGATCTACCGGCCGCTCTCGCTGAATGCCGCACCGATATTCTATACGAGCCGGCGTACGGCTGAGCTTACCAAATATGCCGGCAACGCATTTCTGGCCATGAAGATCACCTTCATCAACGAAATTGCCGATCTCTGCGAGCGGTTGGGGGCCGATGTGCAGGACGTCGCGCGCGGCATCGGCATGGACAACCGCATCGGTGCAAAGTTTCTTCATGCCGGGCCGGGCTATGGCGGCTCCTGTTTCCCGAAAGATACGCTGGCACTGGTCAAGACCGCGCAGGACGCGGCAAGCCCCGTGCGGCTGATTGAAACAACGGTCTCGATCAACGACCAGCGCAAACGGGCGATGGCGCGCAAGGTAGTCGAGGCCTGCGGCGGCTCGGTTCGCGGCAAGACGATCGGTATCCTCGGCCTTACGTTCAAGCCGAATACCGACGACATGCGCGATGCCCCCTCATTGGCCATTATTCAGGCGCTCAAGGACGCGGGCGCTTCGATCAAGGCTTATGATCCGGTCGGCATGGAGCAGGCACGCAAGATGATCGAAGGCATTGAATTCGGGGAAAGCGCCTACGCAGTAGCTGACGGCTCGCATGCGATCGTCATCGTCACCGAGTGGAATGCGTTTCGGTCCTTGGATCTGAAGCGACTCCGCGCGCTCATGGCGACGCCGGTGATGGTTGATCTGCGAAACGTGTACCGCGGCGAGGACGTCGTGAAGGAAGGCATAGCCTATTCGAGCGTCGGCCGAGAGCGGCACCTAGTCCAGTGAATGTCCAACAGGCCTCCTGGAGTTCATCGCCAAGGCTAAAGTCCTGCCTAGAACAATGGAAGCGGCCAAGGCGCATTTGGAAGAGATCTTGACTCAGTAGCCCCGCAAGAGAGCATTGACTTGAATATAGTTATGATGAATCGGCCAAGACAGCGGCACCTCGTGCACAGGGTTAGATTCCAACTCCTGGGCGGTTTGGCCTTCGCAATCCTGCTCCCTGTGCTGATCAGGATTTCCTTTGATCCTTCAATTCTATACTATGCGAACTTGCAGATTACCATCGTTGCAGGCGTCGTTGCGCATACGATAGGTTATTTCGCCTTTCGCCGTATAGGTAATTTCCCGGGCATTGCGGCGTCGGGTTACATTTTTCCGACATTTGCATTGTCGTACGGGTTCGTCTATTTGGTCATTTTCTTATCTCGAATTGAATATAGCGGCTTCCAGGCAGCCAGCAGCTTGACGTTGTCAATTCTCTGGTACTTTGTTCTGACCATCATAAGCCGGCGGCTTGACCCTTACAGTCTTGCTGTGGTTCCAGGCGGCGCCGTTGGTCGTCTAGACGAGATACGCGGGGTGAACTGGCATTGGCTTGTTTCCCCTGACATGATCATTGAACGGGTCAACGGCGTCGTTGCCGATCTGCGCGCCGATCTGTCCGACGATTGGGAGCGCTACATAGCCGACCGGGCGCTTGCAGGAGTTCCAGTCTACCATGTCAAGCAAATCACCGAATCGCTGACTGGTCGCGTCGAAATCGAGCATTTATCCGAAAATACGCTGGGCTCAATTAATCCCAACCAGGCTTATATCAAGATCAAACAGGCGATCGACTGGGTCGGTGCGCTGGTGGCGCTGATCGTGCTGACGCCTTTCCTCTTGTTGATCGCGCTGTTAATCAGGCTGGAATCTCCCGGACCCGCCATATTTCGTCAGGAGCGCCTCGGCTTCGGCGGAAAGTCATTTACGGTGTACAAGTTCCGGACGATGACCGTCAGTGAACCTGAGGCGGCAAACGTTCGCAGTCTCGCGGTTACCAAGCCGGGTGACAGCAGGGTTACCCGGCTCGGCCGCTTCCTTCGCAGAAGCAGAATTGACGAACTGCCGCAGCTGATAAATATCGTTCGTTCGGAAATGAGCTGGATCGGGCCTCGCCCTGAGGCGACAGTTTTGTCATCTCACTATTCGGTGGCGTTGCCATTCTATCGCTACCGAAATATCGTTCGTCCCGGAATTTCCGGGTGGGCTCAAGTGAATCAAGGATATGTGTCGGAAGACGACGATGAAACCGAGAAGCTGCACTATGATTTCTATTACATCAAGAATTTCTCGCCGTGGCTTGATTTCGTCATCGTGTTGAGAACGTTAAAAACTATGCTAAGTGGGTTCGGATCTCGATAGAGACCGTGCTAAATTTTGCCTCCATCAAAGTTTATCTGTCGAACATAGTGCCGGGAAAATGCCTGGCCGTGATGTTTTTGAAGCTGCTGAAGGGTATGAAATGAGCCGAAAAACCGCGCTAATTACAGGCATCACCGGACAGGATGGTGCCTATCTCGCCGACCTCCTGCTCGCCAAGGGATATGCAGTCCACGGCATCAAGCGGCGTTCGTCGTCTTTCAATACGGGCCGTATCGATCATCTCTACCAGGACCCACACGAAGCCGGCGTCAATTTTTCGTTGCACTATGGCGACATGACCGATGCAACAAACTTGATCCGTATCATTCAGGAAGTGCAGCCGGACGAGATTTACAATCTCGCCGCGCAGTCCCATGTTCAGGTGAGTTTCGAGACCGCGGAATATACCGCGAACGCGGACGCGATTGGCACATTGCGCCTTCTGGAGGCTATCCGGCTGCTTGGTCTCACGCAAAAGACGCGTTTCTACCAAGCATCGACTTCCGAGCTCTACGGCAAGGTGCAGGAGGTCCCACAAAAGGAAACGACGCCTTTTTACCCTCGGTCGCCTTATGCCGCGGCTAAAATCTATGGATACTGGATCACGGTAAACTATCGCGAAGCCTATGGTATTCACGCTTCCAACGGAATTCTTTTCAACCACGAAAGCCCGCTGCGTGGTGAAACATTCGTGACTCGCAAGATCACCCGAGCCGCCGCCGCCATCAGCCTCGGCCTTCAGGACAAGCTCTATCTCGGCAATCTGTCCGCCGAGCGCGATTGGGGGCATGCGCGCGACTATGTCGAGGGCATGTGGAGAATTCTCCAGCAGGATGTTGCTGACGACTATGTTTTGGCGACAGGGGTAAAAAATTCCGTTCGAAAATTTGTGGAACTCGCCTTCGCCGAGGTGGGGGTTCGCATTCAATGGAACGGCTCCGGAGTCGACGAAAAGGGTGTCGATACGAAGACCGGCAGGATATTGGTGGAGGTTGATCCACGCTACTTCCGGCCGACCGAAGTCGACCTGCTGCTGGGCGACCCCTCGAAGGCCGAACGTGCGCTTGGCTGGAAGGCGACGACATCACTTGGCGAGATGGTCCGCGAGATGGTTCAGGCCGACCTTAAACTGGTGGCGCGCGAATACGAGCATCGCCGGCTTGACGAAGAGCACGGTCGCAAGGCGGCACGATAGCGAGTCGGCCCGGCATGAGGATCTCGGTTCTGACGGTCTGCTGGAACTCGGCGGCAACAATCCGTCATACGCTCGACAGTTTCTTTGCCCAGGATCACCAGGAAAAGGAGTTGATCGTTGTCGACGGAGCCTCGACCGACGAAACGGTCTCTATTGTTCGCTCTTATTCCGATCAGCGACTTCAAGTCATCAGCGAGCCGGACCGCGGCATGTATGACGCGCTGAACAAGGGGCTTGCACTTTGCAGCGGCGAAGCAATAGGGGCTCTTAACGCAGACGATGCGTTTCATGACGCTTCCGTGCTCGGCAAGATCAGCGAGGCGCTTGCTGAAGCCGATATCGTTCACGGCCATCTCAATTTTGTGGACAATCACGAGAGGAAGCGGGTGGTTCGCCGCTGGCGGGCAGAACCAAGACCTCGACACGGCTTCCGGTCGGGTTGGATGCCTGCTCACCCGACCTTCTATGTTCGACGTGGCGTTGCCGAAAAGGTTGGGTCATTCGATTTGGCGCTCAAAGTCTCATCCGACTACGATTGGATGTTGAGGGCGGTGGAACTCTACGGGTTCCGGATCGCGACAATGGATCAGGTTCTTGTGGACATGATGATGGGAGGGGCGAGCACGAGGAGCTTCCGCTCCCACATCGGGCACAATCTGGAAGCGCTGCGTTCCAGGCGCCGTTGGCTCGGATCCGGGCCTGTCGACTATGCGCTTGTTGTGAAGCCGATGCGCAAAATAGGTCAATTTTTGTCGAAAGGCGATAGATCAAGCATGAAGAACCCGTCTTATGAATGACCCAAAAAGCGTTCTGGAGCCGATCGGAGGCTATGTTCTCGACGTCGTTGCAAAACTGCGCAACCGACAGTTTGTCCCGCATTCGCTGACGAAGTTGCACAATATGAAAACCTGCAGGGACATGACTGGCGCGACGACTGCGGTGGAAATTGGCTCCTATAAAGGAGTCACGACAAAACGGATGTCTTACCTGTTTGAGAAGGTGATCTCGGTCGAGATTGACGAAGCATTGTACCGTCAGGCCAGTAAGCGCTGTGCAGGACGAAAGAACGTGGAATTAGTGCTCGGCGACGGCGCAAAGCTGCTACCAGGAATAGCCGCGCGGGTGAACAAGGCGCTCATCTTTCTGGATGGTCATTTCAGCGGAGGCGAAACGGGACAGGGCGACGAGCCGGAGCCGGTGCTGAAGGAACTCGATCTCATTGCCCCTTTCATTTCAAAATTTGTTGCGGTTGTGGTCGACGATTTCCGACTGTTTGGCGTCGAGCCGGGCTGGCCAAGGAAGTCGGAAGTGATCCAAAAATTGGAAATCCTGCTGCCGGAAACACAATGGAGACTTTCCGTACTCAACGATCAGTTTTTGGCCGTCCGAAAGCTTGACTAGATTGGCGTCCAACAATGAATTGACCACAGGAGGACCGTGGCATCTGCCGGTTCTTAGCCGGTGGGATGTCGGTGTCATCCGCTCACCCGGCCCGGGCCTGGGCAATCTTCTCTTTCCGATCGCTCGCGCTTTGATCGGGCAGAAGGTTCACGGCGGCGCGTTCGTTCATCCTACTCTGAGACAGCTCAAATTTGGAACGTACCTCCGCGGCGAACGGGACACGCGAACGTATGGTAGCGTGATGCGCAGCCGCACGGGTGATGAGTGGCGCGATTGGGCAAAAGCCCAGTGGTGCTCGAAGGTCGACGAAGATGCCTATCGGGGCGAGACCGGCGTTGCGGTGCGATATTCGGGCCTAAAGCGCTATTTTCATGACCTCTCTGGTCACAGCGAAATCGTGTCGGCCTGGCTCCAGGATACGGTCCGCAGAGCCGGAGCAATGGACGACGCCTATGACATCGGGCTCCACGTCCGGCTCGGTGATTTCGCACAGTCCACTAACGATCAGGGGGGCAACAATGTCCGGCTGCCCTTCTCTTGGTATCGGGCCGCGCTCGAAGAGGCCCGGCGGCTCCTTGGCATTGCGACGCCGCGAATTACACTTTTCACGGATGGCAATGTGGACCTCGTCACGCGCGAACTGGGTATGCGGGATCCTATGATTGATCCAAGCAGTAATGCGCTGACCGCAATACACAACCTGTCACGGGCGCGCGTGGTGGTTGCCTCCCGCTCGACGTTTTCCATGTGGGCAGTCTATCTTGGTGGCATGCCGGCGATTTGGGACGGGAAATTTGATCTTCAACGCTGCTTTCCGGGACGACATGGTCTCGACCATCGACTTTAAGACGGCCGGTTGGGGAATAATCGATGACCTTGTGTCAGAGCAAGCACGGCAGGTTGGATGCTGGGCCAGGCGCCAAAGACAGGTCGAGCCCCCCACCCTCTATGGAGGAAGTAGTCACGCGAGGCTACGTCACCGTGGGCTCGCCCGTTGGGCATCGCGAGTCTTATGTCGAGACTTTGTCTGGTGTCACAGGGCTCACTCGACTGATCGAACCTCGCGGCGTTTCGACTTTGAGGACGCTTCTGGCCGCGGACTCAGTGCTGTTTGCCACGCTTGAGGACGACACTGCGTTCTTTTTTGTCGTGGCCATATTGCGCGCCGTCCTCGGTCGCCGCACGGTCGCGATCTTCATGAGTCCGAGGCTCTGCTTTATCGGGGGCTTCATTAAAACGACGGTGCGACGCTACGCTTTTCGTCTTTTCAAGCGGCTACGAAGTGTGACCTTGCTCTCGATCCTGCCCTTCTATCTCGATCAACGGTTCGCGAGCGTGGCAGACGACTGGATTTACGATCCGCAGTTTTGGGATTTTGACAAAAGAATCGAGAACGCCGATTGGCCCGACAGCGCTCTCGCGCAGGACGTGAAACGGCAGGCTCACGGTCGCCCCATCCTCCTGTTTCTTGGCGGACCGTCCTTCTTTAAAGGATTTCCGTTCATGGCCGAAATCCTGCGAACTGCGCCTGCTATTACCGACCAGCTAATGATTGTCGTTGCGGGTAAGGTCCCGGAAGATCAGAGGCGGTCCGCAAAGCTGGTGAGCGAGGCCGGCGGCCTGGTGATCGACCGTTATCTGACCGATGACGAGGTTGTCTCTGCAAAGCGGTGTGCTACGTGCCTGTGGGCTTGTTACCACCCGTCCTACGATTCATCTTCTGGACTGTTCGGCCGCGCCATACAGCTTCGCAAACAAGTCATTGTGCGGCAAGGATCATATGTCGACATCATTGCGTCGCACCTCAAATATCCGGTTCATCGTTGCGCGTTCGATGATGTTGAAGAGGGCGTGGCACTTCTCAAAAAAATCGGCCAAGGCGAAGCGCTGCCGCAGTCCGACGACATAGCAATGACATGCAGAGACCAATCGGTGGCACGTTTGCGTGCCGCACTTGAAAATCGTGACAATGACTTTGCCGAAGCAACAAGCAGTAAGGCTGAGCCGCACCGATGACGGCAGAACACAGGAATCTCGGGCTAAATTCGCGCGATGATGTGACACAGGGCTCCGCCAGCAGCTCGCTACTCGTTCCGCTCGAGGCTTCATCGAGGCGGCTCCGCAGGTGAAGATGGACAAGCAGATCGAGGTCGGTGCCCAGAGGCTCGATGAGAGCCCGGATGGCATTATCGAGGAAGGCTCCACCGAGGCTCGAAACAGGGCAGCCGGGAGAAGGCGACGGATCGCGCGGAGCGCTGTTGCATCTGCGCTCGCAAAGGTGACGTCAGTAGGCACGGCTTTAATCTCGGTCCCGTTGACGCTCAACTATCTTGGGCCAGAGCGTTTCGGCATGTGGATGACAATGAGTTCGCTCGTTGCCTTTCTCTCGTTTGCCGATTTCGGACTTGGAAATGGATTGTTATCTGCCGTGGCTGCCGCCAATGGTCGCGACGATCGGGCAGCTATCAAGAAATTGGTTTCTAGCGCTTACTTTGTCCTCTCACTTATAGCGGTGGCGATCCTGTGTATGCTCGCCGTAACCTATTCACTGGTTCCCTGGTATCGATTGTTCAATGTCCAGTCGGACTTGGCGCGCAGCGAAGTGGCGCCGTCTGTCGCGACATTGATTTGCTGCTTCGCTGCCGCTGTTCCGCTTGGCGTGGTGCAGCGAACGCAACTGGGCTTGCAACAAGGCTATATGGCAAGCCTTTGGCAATGCGGATCAAGTATCCTTGGTCTCGGTTGTGTTCTGTTCGCGATAAGGCAAGAGGCACCGCTCCCCATTTTGATACTCGCCTATGTCGGAGGCCCGCTGGTAGTAAGCGTGGCGAACGGATTGTTCTTCTTTGGTGTGCTTGAAGGGGACATTGCACCTTCATATAGATCGGTAACGAGGGCGGCTCTGCGGGCCATCGGCAGCACCGGCTTGTTGTTTCTCACGTTACAACTCGTGGCTGCGGCCACCTACATGTCGGACAGCATTATCATAGCCCAAATACTGGGGGCCTCCGCCGTTACGGGCTATGCGGTCCCCGAGAAGCTATTTTCGCTTATCGGCAGTGTTCTGGCTATGGGAGTTGGGCCACTCTGGGCAGCTCATGGTGAGGCGATTGCACGTGGAGACCGCGAATGGGCGCTAAGGACATTGAAGCTCTCCATGTCGATTGCCGCGGCCGCCGCCGCAATCGCGGCGCTGATCCTGGTCCCGACCGCTCCTTGGCTTTTGAAATTGTGGGTTGGTCATGCGGTTTCTGCGCCGCTCTTTCTGCTTCTCGGTCTCGGGCTTTGGAAAGTGCTCGAGGCGGCCGGTTTGGCGCTGGCCATGTTCTTGAACGGCGCGCGTATAGTCGGATTCCAAGTTGCAGTCGCCGTCGCGACGGCACTGATGGCCGTCACATTAAAAATCGTGTTTGTCCATGAGATTGGAATCGCGGGCTCTGTCTGGGCTACGATAGTGAGCTACGCGGCGCTTACCCTGCTTCCATGTTACGTGTTTAGAAAAAGAATACTGATGGTCGTAAAATGAGCGGGTATATGCGTGGGCAGCTTCGATTTTTGGCCGAACGAATGGCCGAAGCAAACTATCGCCGCAGATGTGAAGTTAACATTGGTGCCGGCGCGCGTGTTCAGTTTCGAGCACTTGGAGGACAACCGCCTGCCGTACTTTCAATCGGGGAACGCTCAATTTTCCAGGCCTCTATCTCGGCAGATCGGCCCGGTGCGATTGTTCGCGTCGGCAGCAACACGTTTGTCGGAAGTTCGCGCCTCGTATGTGCCGAGGAAATCTCCATAGGCAATGATGTGCTTATCTCCTGGGGGTGCACGATCGTTGATCACGATTCACACTCGCCCACATGGGAAGAGCGGAAAGAAGATGTAAGTCAGTGGTACGATGGGAAAAAAGATTGGAAGAATGTAAAAATCAAAAGGGTTGCGATCGCTGACAGAGTATGGATCGGCTTCAACTCGATAATACTCAAAGGAGTCAGTATCGGTGAAGGTGCGGTAGTCGGCGCAGGTAGTCTGGTGACACGGTCTATAGAGCCCTACACGCTTGTAGCTGGCAACCCAGCGAAGTTGATAAAGAGGTTTCCGCATGACCAACAATGATATGATGACTTGGGAAGAGGCCGTGTCTTGGTTGAAGTCTCAGCCGGACAAAGCTAGGTTAGTCGAGGCCTGCTTTTACGACGATCCGATACTGCAGTCTGCCGAGCGCTTTTATTCGACAACAGAGTGGCATGAGACACAAAGAATACTTTCTGGTCGAAGAGGCAGGGCATTGGACATAGGGGCTGGACGAGGTATTTCATCGTTTGCGCTGGCGAAGGATGGATGGCAGGTGACGGCTCTCGAGCCGGACCCGAGCCCTGAAGTCGGGGCTGGAGCCGTTTTCCGATTGGCGCGTGAGGCCAACCTGCCGATAGATGTGGTGACGGACTGGGGGGAAAAGCTACCGTTCGACGATGCGAGTTTCGACTTGGTATACTGTCGGGCAGTGCTGCACCACGCGAGAGATCTCAATCGACTCTGTGCGGAGGCTGGCAGGGTTCTCCGGAGTGGCGGGCTAATGCTCGCAGCACGAGAACATGTAATCTCGAACGACAAGGACCTGGATGTGTTTCTTCGAGGGCATCCACTGCACCATCTCTACGGTGGCGAAAAGGCATATCGCAAGTCAGAATACATTTTTGCCCTTACACAGGCTGGGCTTACATTGAGCCATGTTCTTAACCCATTCCAAAGTGACATAAAT
Organism: Mesorhizobium sp. M1182; assembly: GCF_040318335.1. Lineage (NCBI taxonomy): Bacteria > Pseudomonadati > Pseudomonadota > Alphaproteobacteria > Hyphomicrobiales > Phyllobacteriaceae > Mesorhizobium > Mesorhizobium sp. M1182. Next base: position 9,803 of record NZ_JAMYMD010000049.1, on the reverse strand, counting down.
CTGTTTCCAGACACGCCACTTGACCTCAAGCGGCGGTGGTCCAAGAAATTGCGGTTACCATGGCCTGCAATAATACCGGATTTTGCATTGCCCTTGGCAGGCGCCGTAACACGCGGTCCAGGGCGGCTCTATTCCTTTGTCGCCCGCAAAGCCTAATTCGTGGCGCAAAGGGCACTCATTGCTGGCGGTTATAGTTTTGTGGACCGACACGTTGCGGCAACGCTTCTCATCATTGCTGCAGGACACTCCACGCACGACTTCTCCGCCGCGAATGGAGGAACAGCACCGGTTATACGCGATGTCGTAAACACCATTGCTGACGACCCGCACGGATCATCCCGCCCCCAATTCTCCGGTGCGGCTCGGCCTGGGGGTCCTCAACACTATCAGGCCGACGGAATCAAGGCTCGAGAGCGGGATTGGCAGCCGCGGCATGCATGGCAGGACGGCGTTCGCTCTTACGCCCGACGGTTTCAGGATTGCGCTCGATGATTCGCGTTGGATTTGTGGTGAATGACGGAGGGGATGGCTGGATAGGCGGGGCAAATTATATGCGTAACCTGTTGGCTGCGCTGCTGAAATTCAGCACAATGCAGCCTGTTGTAATTACAGGCGGCGCCCTTCCTGAATATATCACGAAAGAGTTAAACAACGTTGAGAAAATATCAAGTAAGATTGTCGATCCAAATGGTAATATCAATCTAATTAGAAAGGTTATCTATAGACTTTCTGGTAGGGACGTAATGATGGAGAGGCTCCTCACACGCCACGACGTCGATGTTCTGTCTCATTTTAGCCCGCTGGGAAAAAATTCGATCAGGCCGTCGATTGGCTGGATAGCCGACTTTCAGCATATTCGCCTACCGAATTTCTTCTCCGAGGAAGAACGCAACTGGCGAGATAAGTCAATTGCGAGATCCGCTGACGCCAGCACAGCTGTAATCGTAAGCAGTGAAGACGCAAAGCGGGATTTTTTGGCCTTCCGCCCTTCGGTAGCCAAAAAAATACGTGTTTTGCGCTTTGTCTCGGATGTAGGTGGCTTTGAGCAAGGCGGGGAGCCCATGGAGTACTTGCTGCGACGGTATGGGATCGATGGACCTTACCTTCATGTTCCAAACCAGTTCTGGGCGCACAAAAATCACGCGGTAATAATCGATGCTCTGGGTGTTGCACGGTCACGCGGGCGAAACATTACGGTTGTCGCAACTGGCAACATGAAAGACCGTAGAAACCCTCGCCACATCGAGATGTTAATTCAACGCAGCCGCGAGGCGGGTTGTATTGAAAACTTCAAGATGCTGGGGATAGTGCCTTATGCAGATCTTGCGGCGTTGATGAAGTACTCGGTCGGTGTTATTAACCCTTCATATTTCGAGGGGTGGAGTACCACTGTCGAGGAAGCAAAGTCCCTTGGCAAGACGGTCATTCTATCTGATATCCCAGTTCACAGGGAACAGGCTCCGGAGCACGCAACTTATTTCGATCCGGATTCTCCTGCCGACCTGTACGATCGAATGCTTCATGTTCTTGATACATATTCGCCGGATCTAGACCGTGAAAGAATGAAGAAGGCGAAGCTTGAATTGCCTGGGCGTCTGAAAGCATTTGCACGATCTTTCGAAGAGATCGTATTGGAACTCGTAAAAACCGAACCCTCGTGACGCAGCTATTCGGAAGGGCGCTTTGATCGGCGCGATTTTCCAGCTCTGCTTTCTTGCGGGCGCGCCGCTGGGTTGCGCCCTTGACGACCAGCCAATGATGCCGGCGCCGCCGAGGCGCGGCGCGGCAGGCATGTAGTGAACCCTCAAGTAGCCCGCGGACCTTTTCATTTTGCATTCAATCGCCATGAGTACGCCTTGTGTGCGGCGGCTATGACACGAGAGAGCTCTGCCGACGCACATTGCTGGCCGGCGTCTCATTGTCTCGACTGGAAGAGACATGGTATCGGTGTTGCCGTTTCAAAGGTGCCGTCATCATCATGAATGCCAGCAAACCCGTTCCGCTGTACAAGGATTTGTGGGCCTGGAGCTTTGCCCTCGCAATTGCCGGCTATCCGTTGGTCGGTGTGCTTTCGTCGGTGTCCGCAGCGGCAGATGATAAACTTTCGATCGCTTTTCGCGTTCTGGTGGTTTTCCTCTGTGGGCTGTCGTTTTTGTTTTCAGGCCGGCAAAAGGCCTGGCGATTCGGAGATGCATGGTTATTTTGTTTCGCCGGACTCTACATGTCGAAGGTTGGCATTGACTACCGGGTCGATGGGGACTCGGATAACCTTGTTTTTGCCGTGACCACTTCGGTCCTGCCTACAGCTTTTCTGGCCCTGTCAACGAACAGATGGTCGGAGATCAATGCGGCATGGGCTGTCTTTGTTGTCGGGGCGCTGACCGTGGTGGGTATCGTTTGGCTTCAGTATAGTGGCTCCAGTGCCGTGATGTTCGATAACTCGGATCGAGTTTATTTCGAACGGTTGAACCCCATTTCCATAGGTCACGCTGGTCTGACTGCACTGATCGCCTCATACACTCTGATGAGAACGCCCCAGGGAAAAATCGTAAAATCCGCAATTCTTACAGTAGTCGCCCTCTCGGCATTCACCATGTATCTGGCGTCCGCGCGCGGCCCACTTGTCGCCATGCTATGTTGCGTCGCATTGTTTCCTATGCTTCGTCCAAGATTAAAGACAATCATCATGGGTTGGGTTTTGCTCGGTGGCATAGTATTGGTGTTGGCGACCGCTGACATGACGCCGTTGGTCGATAAGTTCCATTTGACGACGAGTGGAACTGCAGCAACCAATTCAAACGTGGGACGTCTGGAGTTCATTGCGTCGTCGTGGGAACTGTTTCAGCAAAATCCGTTGTTTGGGTATGGGACGCATCCTCCATTCGGATATCCCCACAATATGTTCGTGGAGATCCTTCAAGCCATGGGGCTTCTCGGGATGGCGATATTCGTCGGGGTTTTCGTGAAGATAGCAATGGCGGTAAGGTTCCTGGCCGACAGGCGCCTGGTGCTGCTGCCGCTTTTGGCCACGCAAGCCTTCGTCGGAGCGCAATTTTCCGGGTCGCTATGGGGCTCGGCGTCCCTTTGGATTGTTGTTACAGTCCTGATATTCCGCGTCAATGCCATGAGGTCATTTGACTTGTGGGCAGGTCGACGCGGGATGGGGCGCTCATATGCCCAGTTCGGGGCACCCAGCGGGGCTAGGTAACTAGATATGCTTTGCCGCCGCAGCGAAATGCGTCTGATATGTAAGAACCTACAATGCCTGCGATATCATTATCGTTCGTTCGCGGCTAAAGAACTCGGTTGGTTCTCTCAGGAATTTTAGGTAGCTTGCCATCACTCCGCTTTTTCATCCCATTTCGTCGGCCTGTAGCTTGGACCGCCACGCATCGTGACCCCATGACGCCATCCGAGGTTCGCGAGAGGCCCGCCAACATCTTCGGTCCGTCGTCCATGCCTGTTCGCCTGGTTGCATCGCCTGTGCCTTTCAGTGCTGTCGTCAGCGTCGCCGCGGCGCTTGACCGCCGGCCTAGTCGCCTGGTCTCTGCCCTTTGTCACAAGCACGCGAAGGGCTGATCTCTTGACGCAATCAGAAGAAGCAAAGCCTGTCTGGGTGACTGGTGCCGGCGGTTTCATCGGCCGCCATCTCGCTCGTTTCCTTGCTCGAAACGGTGGCCATGTCATTGGTTTCGGTCGGAAGGAAGCACCGGGATTTGCAATGGCGACGGGCGGCCCATTCTTTGCCGGTGGAATAACCGTCGAAACAATGGATGCGGCTCTGGCGGCGCATGGCCGCCCGGCAGCGGTGTATCATTTGGCGGGTGGCGCGACGGTTGGCCAGTCCATCGCCGATCCCCTGAAGGATTTTGAGCAAAGCGTTGTTTCCGCAGCCTGTGTCCTCGATTTCCTGCGCCGCCGCGCACCCGAAGCGCCTGTCGTTCTTGCATCGTCGGCTGCCGTCTACGGCGGCGGGCATGTCGGTTCGATCAGGGTCGACGCCACGCTCGATCCCTATTCCCCCTATGGCTATCACAAACGCATGGTGGAGGAGCTGGGTCGGTCATATTGTGCCGCCTACGGTCAGCCCGTCTCTGTGGCGCGGCTCTTTTCGGTCTATGGCGAAGGACTACGCAAGCAATTGCTCTGGGATCTCTGCGGAAGGCTCGCGAAAGGCGAAACCGACATCGTCCTCGGTGGTACGGGGACGGAAATGCGGGATTGGCATCATGTCTCTGACGTCGTGCGGCTGATCCATCGCATTTTGCCTGCCGGCGAGCCGCGCTTCGCGATCTACAATGGCGGGGCGGGTGCTCCCGCGTCCGTCAGCACGATTTCCAGCATGGTTTTGGAGACGTGGGGAGGAAACCATCGCCTCTCGTTTTCTGGAGAATCACGGCGGGGCGATCCCGTGAACCTGATCTCCGACCCCTCTGGCGTGCCGGAAGGACTTCAATTGCAGGTGCCGCTCAGCACGGGCATTGCCGACTATGTTGATTGGTACCGCGCCGAGGTCCTGAGTGAGCCGATCGGCCGTTTGCGACGCTCAGCGCGTTGATCGCCGTCGGTTTCCGCGCCGCGCCTATTGGTGCAGAGACCTCTACTATCGCCTGCAGACGTCGGGGCATCGCACCACAATGCTGTCGAGCGGGGATGTGTTCGCGGATTGCGAGATATTCCATCCGGCCTCGCGCAACAAGGCCGCCGTCGTGCGCTTGGCTGTCGATGCGCGATGTGACACCCATGACCAGCTTGGGGCTCTCGCCATTCCACTAGATAGCTGGACCTATTGCCCTCGTAGGTACGCAAGGAGCAGAAATGTCCTGCAATATCGTTCGCTCGCGCCTACGGCGTGTTGTCAAATTCGCTCAGGAATTTTAGTGTGGCTTGCCACCATTCCGCCTTTTCGTCCCATTTCTCCGGCCCGTAGCTTGGACCGCCGCGCATCGTCCCCCAGATCACGATCCCGTCAGCCAGCCTCCTGCAGGTGTCCAGTTCGGTATACCAGTAGTCGCCCGGCAGAAAGGGACGCGTCGTGTTCTTCCCAGGTAAACTCTTGTGAAACTGCGGCCACAAGAAGCAGTAGACCGGTTTTCCTTGCGAGATTCTTCGTGCTTCACTGAGGTTGGCTTGCGCATAGGCCACCCAGCCGTCCTTATCATCGTAAAATGTATATAGGGAGGGGAAGAGCGCATCGACATGAGGAATGAGGGAGGAAGCGATGTCGGTGTTTTGCTGTTTCCATTCGTCCAGTGCGGCAGGGCCTTGGACGCCAATCGCTCTCCAATAATCCCGGACCGGCAACACGCTATAGAGGCCGACCTTGACGCCCGGATCTGCCTTTCTGAAGGCGCTAAGTGTCTTCTGGTATTTTGCGATGGACGAAGCTTGGTCCGGGCCACTCAAGGGCCAGATCTCAATGTCGATGTTGAGATATTTGTTGCTCCTCGGCAGTTTCAGGGCTTCCTGCACGTGGTCTGAAGTGGGAATGTCGCGTCCTAGAACGTGAGGGTCCGCGATCGTAAGATGCTCGAAACCGAACGAATGGAAGTCGGGGTGACCGTCAGCGAATGTCAGAGCCTCGAAAAGCTTGAACGGTGCGCGCGTCTGCGCCGTCACGGACCATGAGCCGGTCAAAAGACATGTCACGCACAACACAGTGTTGAAAAACATGATGCTGGGTATCCGGTATTGCCAATTGCCGAATCTTTGTGCAGCCGAAATTCGCATAGTTTGAATTCCCCCATAACCGGAACTTGATGAGTCAAGAAACGGTAGCGTTGCTGTTCGCGCCGAACAACCTCCTGACTGAAGTGTGATCGACGATGCTCTGCTTTGAGGTGATGGGCAGGAGCGGCTGTGTTATCGGCACCAGGATTATCTGTCTGGAATGGTGGACGGGTGGGCCGTGCGAGCCTATGACAACCCCGAGCGTGCCAAAGGCTGCTGGCGGCATACCGCGTCGGCTGGACGACAACGGCTTGGTGGCATTACATTCGGGGCGATGACATGAGACGACGCATCACCATCGTCCAACCTGCTATGCCGAATTACCGGCGCGCCCTATTTGACCGTATGGCGAGCAAACTCGGGTCATCTCTCGTTGTTTATGCTTCAAATCAGCGGGAGCTGGGAGTTCTATCTACAGGAGATGGGTCTAGTTGGCACCGCGACTTGGGCCGGTTGCGGCCACTCCCGCTGGGTCTGGAGTGGCAGCAAGGGGCATGCTCGGTGCCGGTCAAGCGTGGCGACGTACTGGTGATATGCGGTGCGCCGCGCACCCTCTCGACCATTGTCCTGCTCTTCAAGGGCATATTGTTGGGCGCGCATACAATCTGGTGGGGGCACTACTGGAGTGCCACCAGCCGGCCGTGGCGGGCCGCGATCCGTTACGCCCTGATGCGCGTGCCGGATTCCATTATGTTCTATACCGAACAAGAGGTTGATGAATATTATGCTGGCGGTGGCAATCAGAGGAAAAAGCGTGCGTTCGGACTCAACAACGGCATTGAAACTGACGAAATTGTCCGTCTTCGGACGGCTTATTCGGTAGAGAATCGCTCGCGGGATCTTTTACTAATTGGTCGAATCACGCCGAAGGCCGAGATCGACATTCTACTTGAGGCGCTCTCATTACCCAGTTGTGAGGGAGTCACCTTGGATGTCATTGGAAGCGGACATGACGAGGCGCGTTTGCGCAAGCGATGTGCTGATCTCGGAATAGCCGACCGTGTCGCATGGCACGGCGGCACTGTGGATGAGAAGCAGATCGCAGCCATTGCCAATCAGTGCAAGGCATTCGTTTACCCAGGCAGCGTGGGACTTAGCTTGATACACGCTCTGAGTTATGGTCTGCCGGCCATCGTGCATGACGATCGCTGGAAACATATGCCCGAAATTGCGGCATTAAATTGTGGCATGAATGGTGTGACGTTCCAGCAAGGGAAGGCAGGTTCTCTGGCAATCACGATAGCCGAGCTGCTAGCGGATCATACTCGACTCACTGAAATGTCGCGTTCTGCAGCTTACACCACGGCTGTGACATTCAATGCGGCTGACATGGCGGAGCGCTTCTGTTCGGCAATTGATCAGGTTCTTGCCGACTCTCCCAGCACGAAGATCGATAGTGACAGGCGTTAAATCGTATACTGCACTACATCTTCACGGTCGAAGAGATATATTTGAAACAATACTGAGGAAAATATCAGGAATGCTGACTGCTGCTAAAAGCGTCGGTCTTTGGTCTGCAGATTATACGCGAGTCACAGGGCAGGCGTTAGTTACTGCACGTGTAGTGCAGCACCAACCTCAATTTGCCTGGCGGGAGTACGTCTATACTGGGTCCGGTTTTCGATCGGTTATCTCATGGGCCGTCGCCGTACTGAGGCTCTGGGCGGCGGTAGCTCGCGGGCAGATAACCACCCTCTATTTGGTCTGCTCGCGTTCGCATTGGGGGTTTCTGCGCGACGTACCTGCCCTGCTAGCAAGTATGGTGGGTGCGCGCGTTGTGGTGCACGCACATGGCTCTGACATTGTCGACCTACTGGCGTCGCGTCCATATTCGCCGCTGGCGCGAGCGCTCTATAGGCGATGCGAGATCATCGTACCATCGGCGCACCTGCTAGAACCACTGCGCAAGATCATCAAGATACCGCTTCACCTTTGTGAGAACTATTGCATGTCAGTGGGCACCAGTGTCAGCCACAAGCCGACGGCTGTTGGTGAACCGCAGGCCTTAATGGTACTTTGGAATTCCAACATCATGGGTAGCAAAGGGTTCTTTCTCCTTGCGGAAGCGGTTCATAGGATGTCAGAAGAGGGGCATGCTGTGCGTTTGGTTTCGATTGGGAGGCCAATTGGCGATGATACTCTGAGTGAGCAAGGAGCCCGTGATCAGTTGGCTGCCCTAGAGTCAGAAAGTTGGTTTGAATACCTCGGGCAATTGGCCCCAGACAGTGCTAACGCCATGATACTCGGGGCGGACGTCGTCTCTCTTCCCTCTCGGTATCGGAGTGAGTGCCAGCCGCTGGCCATCATTCAAGCCATGTGCGCAGGCAGAGCAATAGTAGTGTCGGACATTCCCGCGCTGCGGGAGACGCTGGGTGAGTATCCAGCGCGTTTCGTATCCGTGGGTTCGACCGGGGCAATCGGGGCAATATTGGATGCGTTGCGGGACCTACTTCGCGAAAAGCTATCCGACCCAGTAGCCTTTGGAACTCGCCGTCAGGCTCCGGCATTAGCTGCGGTCAAACGGTTCGCTGTCAGCCGCTTCGATCACGAAATGGCAACGATCTTGGGAGGGCGGTCTTGAAGACTTTAAGGAAAGCTGAATGATGGGCTTGCGGGCAGCTAGGCGCGCCATCCGCTATTTGGCGGGGCATGACTTTTTCGTCAGCCCCGATTACAAATGTGCATATGAGCGCTTTGGTTCTGGCTACGGCGGTTGGGATGTCGCTGGGGGTATCCTTGATAAGGAATCGATAGTCTATTCCTTTGGCGTCGGGGAAGATGCATCGTTTGACATTGGGCTCATGCATCGCTTTGGAATGGACGTGCATGCGTTTGACCCAACGCCAAAGTCTATTGCTTGGGTGCGTGGGCAAGCTTTCCCTGTGCAGTTCAAGCTTCATGAATACGGCCTTGCAGATTTCGACGGTGATATATTGTTCAAACCGCCGGAGAATCCCAGTCATGTCTCCCATACTATCCTAGAACGTCCGCAGACGGATGCTCAGTCGGTCTCTTTGCCGGTTAAGAGATTGTCTACCATTATGCGGGAGCTTGGGCACAAACGAATCGACTTGATGAAGATGGATATCGAAGGAGCTGAATATTGTGTCATCGAGGATCTCGGCAGGACCGATGTTCGTCCAAAACAGTTACTCGTGGAGTTTCACCATCGTTTCCCCGCCGTAGGAGCGCAGAAAAGCCTTGACGCAATAGCTAAGCTGAAAGCCTTAGGGTATGGGCTTTTTTCTGTTTCACCCACGGGTGAAGAATACAGTTTTCTTCACAAGCTTGTTTGAGTATAGGATCGTTTGATCCTTGATCATGCTCTCGAGCGGGGATGCGCTCGCGGACTGCCAAACGTTCTATCCGGTCTCGGCAACAAGACCGCCGTCGTGCGCTTCACCATCGATCTCGATCCAGGCCCCATCCTGGCGCGTGCCGATGGCGCGCGCCAGGCGCATGGTCTGCCCGAGCGCTTCTTTTTCTCCCCAACCCAGTTCTGGGTCCACAAGAACCACAGGTTGGGTTCCTTGCCGCAGATAATTCTCTCAGGGCGCACCACGGATCTGCGCGATCCGGCATTGTTCAAGCGTCTGATGGATCTTGCGGAAACGGATGGACTTGGAAGCCAATTTTCGACACCTCGGATTAATTTCCCGATGACGACGTCGTCGCCCTGATCGTGCGGCGGACTATCTCCTGAACCCTTCCCACTTCGAGGGGTGTCAACCACGGTCGAGGAGGCGAAGTTGCTGGGCACGCCGATGTTGCTATCCGACATTCCGCTGCATCGCGAGCAAGCGCCGGACGCGCTGTTCTTCGCACCAGACAGCGCGGATGCATTGCCGCAGCTTCTCATGGAAGTCGCACAGCGCCCGCGCTTTGTTCGCGAGAATGTCGCCGCGCTGCAGAGCCGGCAACAAAAGCGCCGCCGAGACTACGCGGCAGCGCTTCTTGCCATGTTTCAAAATGCCAGAGGTGTCAGCCAATGATCGAACGGATCGTCAGTTTTGTGATGAGCGGCGGCGTCGGCTCGCGGCTGTGGCCGTTGTCGCGCGAGGACAATCCCAAGC
>NZ_JAMYMD010000048.1:0-40715 GCF_040318335.1 Mesorhizobium sp. M1182 | reverse complement strand
GGCGACAGGGCGAGGCCTTAGACGCCTTCAAAAGACGCCCAGTAGGCCAATCAGGTTAAGCACACCCTTCATGCAAAGCCCTCACGGGGGGAGATACATCTTGGCTTCCTTAGCGGCAGCCTCGAAGGCCTTTCGTACCACCTGAGGGTCAATCGGATCGCCCTCCAGATCTGAAAGGCAGAGGGTCACCGCCTTTTGCCAGCGAGGTCCTCTCCGAGTCCACGTCTTGAGCTGCTCAAGGGCTGCCTTGGCATTGTTGCAGCCACGCCTGTCGCCGGTTTCAGTCTTCACGAACACCGGAGGGACGAACCAATGGGTTGCCATTGAGGGATAATTAGAGGGGGTGAGAATGTTTGGAAGGATGTCTGAGCTGGTGATCGACTTTGGCTCGCGCGAAGAGCCACACGACCTGCTAATCAGGAAAAAGCATGCCCTCCTCCTCGGCAGCCTGCTCGAACGCGTGGCGGGCCTGCATTGGGGACACCTTACCGCTCAAGGCATCCACACAGACGCGCACCGCCTCTTGCCACCTAGAGCCACGCTTGGTCCACAAGACGAGTTCCTCAGCCGCAGCCTGAACGTGGTGGACCGCGTAGCGGAAGCCTTTATGTTCCGTCTTAACGTACACAGGGGGTGAGAACCAGAGGATTGCCATGGGTGGAATTTAGCGAACGACGTCTTCTGCAGCCAGCCTCCGGTCGGGGAGCATTTGGTGGAATTCCTGAGGCTGAGCGGATGTTGAAGTAATTGGCCGTCAGCCACCAGCCCTAATCAGCTTCCCCTCCTCCTCGGCGGCAGCCAGGAATGCCTTGCGGGCCTCCTCGGGTTCCATCTCGTCGGCAATAACAGTCACGCAAACGCGCACCGCGAGGTTCCAGTGAGGGCCACGGTTGGTCCACTTCAGGAGTTCATTGGCTGCTGCCACTGCGTTGTTGACGTGGTGTGTCAGGCCGGGACCTTCAGTCCTGACGGGAACCGGAGGGGAGAACCAATGGGTTACCATGGGGTCACTCTTTGCGGACCGATGAAGTCCCCTAAGCAAGTTTTGCTCATCCGACAGCGTTCGTTCTGATGATAAAGTGAGCAGCTTTCGAAGGAAACTGCGGGCAGCTTCTGACCTCTGCATTGTTCTCTCGACTTCAACCATGATTGTATCGACCCAACTTCTGTATTTTGTCGGGAACTAATAAGAGATCAACCGACGATTTCGTGTGGAATGGTGGGCTCAGGAACGTTTGGTAGGAATTTCTGTAGCGGGGGATCGGATAACTGGCTAGCGCGAGGACCCCCGTGCCCGCTTCGTTTCCTGCACGGTGCGCGCCCGGCGCGGTGCGGAGCGTGCATCAAATTGTTCCTGGAGGCGCGACGGTGAAGCGGCATTCGGAACGACGGCACGATAGCCGCCGTAACCGCCTTCCCGAGCAGTCCCTCGCCTCGGCGGCTTACGTCCGATCCACGCCGTCTGCGAGGGCCGGAATGGCGAGGTCATCGAAGCGGCGCCATCCTACAGCGAGTTCAGCGCGGCCTGAAGGTCAGGCCGCAGCGCGGCGGCTCGATACCGGCCATAGCCGACGTTCACGAGCAGCCCGTCCTCGCACATCCGGGAGAGATGGCATCGTGGGATGGCGATGTCAGTGAGATCGCGTCCGCACCTCGCCGCGCCCTTGCGCCAGAGCAACGGCGCGATCCTGGAGTGACGGCGGCCGCCCGCCTGCAAGGCGTAGCGCTTCTGCGCGGTCACGATCAGGTTTTCGCATTTGATGCCGCTGTGGCGCGTCTCGGCGTAGGGCTACGGCGAATTCGTATTTCTCAAGATGCGATGGATGTCGCGTCTTTCGGCGACATGATTTTGTCGCGGTCACAGGCTTTAGTCAGGCGAATAGGAACGCCCGAGCTGATTTTGCCGCGAATTCGCCCCGATCTTGAAGAGGAGTACTGACACGTATGGTCGCTAGCCGTTTTTGCCAACCCTAAGGAGAAAACGAAGTCGCCGATGATCCAGGACAAACCCACGGTAGGCGTCGTGGTCCCGATGTTTAATGCCGAGCGAACCATTGGTTCTACCCTGATTAGCATCTGCCGTCAGAATTACCAGGCATTGGACATTATCGTGGTAGACGACGGATCGACGGACGAGTCCGCATCAATCGTGGCCTCATATGCCAAGAAAGATCACCGTATACGCCTCATAGCAAATTCGAATGGCGGCGTGGCGAACGCTCGCAACAGCGGTGCGGCTTCCACCAGCGCGGAGTTTCTGGCGTTTGTCGACGCCGACGATCTTTGGGCCCCTTCCAAGATCGCACTACAGTTGCGCGCCTTGCAGGAAGGTGGCTCTTCGGCGGGCTTGGCCTATTGTTGGTTCGCGCATATCGACCAGGATGGTCGAGTATTCTCGCTGCGCCATCGGCCCGACGCCGAAGGTCATGTACTCCAGCGCCTATGCAGACAAAATTTTGTCGGTAACGGAAGTTCGCTACTCGTACGTCGCTCCGCATTCGAGCGAGCGGGACAGTTCGATCCGTCCTTGCGGGCCAGGAACGCACAAGGCTGCGAGGATCTTCTAATGTGCCTCAACATTGCGGAAACTTATGAGTTCCGGCTCGTCCCTCAGCACCTTGTCGGCTACCGAATGACGAACCTCAACATGTCAAGCGATGTCATGCAGATGCTTCGCTCGTGTGAAATTGTCCTTGCCGAATTTCGTGAAAAGTATCCGTCATTCGGGCGCGATTTCGATGCCCACTTGGTCGACATGATCCATTGGCTTGCCACAAGAGCTTTCATTGAGGGACGGTTTTTCGCGGCCGGCGAGCTGCTGAGGAGGCTTTTTGTGACGGAGCCGGGCGTTGCGATCTCCCGCCTGCCCAATATGCTGGAAGAATATTGCAGGGCCCGACTGGTTCCTCGATGGCTCAAGATGCGCGTGAGACGAATGCGAAACGACAAGAGCGAATTTCGGCCTCTCTATAGCGAATTGAGCTGGTGAAGATGTCCGACATGCCGAGTCGGCGCGCAAATTTGTTGAGCGCAGAACTGTACAAGCTGTTTGGCCCGGATGGCTGCGCAGGTATCCGCCACGTGGATTTGGATACCCAAGTCAGTCCCGAGGATTGCGATTCTGGAATGATCGTGTTGTGGCGCGGCGGGCTTCCGGTCGGGCATTTGCTCAGAGGGAGCGACGGTGAGTGCCGCACTATGCCGATCACGGCCGCTGCAGGTCCAACGCTTACTCCACCGGTTCTGCCGAGCGCCAGCGTGGTCATATGCACACGCGACAGGCCGAAAGAATTGCGGCGCTGCCTCTCCTCGCTTCCCCAGCAAAGTGTCCCGCCGGCAGAGATCATCGTTGTCGATAACGCATCGACAGGTAGCGAAACGCGCGAGGTAGCACTCGCTGCCGGCGCAATCTACGTCCGCGAGGATCGACCTGGTCTGGACATCGCTCGCAACCGGGGCGCCCAGCGTGCATCCGCGGAAATCGTCGCCTACACTGACGATGACGTCCTGCTTCACCCGCAGTGGCTTGAGCAGCTGATCACGGCGTTCGACAGGCCTTCGACCGGCGCGGTGACAGGCCTTGTACTGCCAGCAGAACTTGCCACCGAAGCACAGCGCTATTTCGAGACGTTCTGGAGCTTCGGGCAAGGCTACAGGCCGCAATTGTTCCGCGCGGCCGACTTTGCCTCTAGCAGGCACGAAGTGTTCCCGGCATGGAAAATCGGTGCCGGTGCAAGCATGGCCTTCCGGCGCGACGTGTTTGACCGCGCGGGGCTGTTTGACGAGCGCCTTGACGTCGGCCAGGCTGGATGTTCGGGCGACTCTGAATATTGGTATCGGCTGCTTGCCAATGGATATGACTGCCGTTACCAGCCAACCTCCGTCGCATTCCATTTCCACAGGCGGACTATGGAAGGCCTGGCCAAGCAAATCTATTTCTACATGCGCGGTCACTCGGCCGCGTTGCTCGTCCAGCATGAGCGGACTGGCGTGAAGGCGAATTTGAAACAGGCTTTCAAATGGAAGCCACTCTGGTACCTCGGCAGGGTCCGCAGAAGGCTGCTTGGATGCAGGAGCGCTGAGGATCGATTCATTTGGCATGAAATCGCCGGCTATGCTTCAGGAATCCTGTTCTACCTCCGAACCAAGCGCGTGTAAGGACGACGTGGCGGACAATCCCTCGGTTTCAATCGTGGTGCCTGCCCGGAACGCGGAGCTGACGCTGGCACAAGCACTCGATTGTCTCATCAATCAAGACATTACTGATTGGGAGGCGATCATCGTCGACGATGACTCGAATGATCGTACTGCCGCAATCATCGCCAGTTATGTTGGGCGCGATGCTCGATTTCGCACGGTGAATTCCTCTGCCCATAGCGCCGCCGGCGCGCGCAATCAGGGGATCTCGTCAGCGCGCGGACGCTGGCTAATGTTCCTGGATGCCGACGATTGGGTAGACGCCAGCTTCCTTGCCAAAATGCTGGCCGCATTGAAAACCGCTCCCGATGCAGTGGCCGCTTATTGCGGTTCTCGGCGCGTGATGCCCGATGGCGCACTCACCCCGTCGAGCATCGCCCCCGAGGTTGCGATCCAACCCTTCGAAACATTCGCGCGCCGGTGCGCCATCCGTACTCACGCGCTGCTGATCGACCGGGCGACGATCGTCGAGTTAGGCGGCTTCGATGTGTCGCTGGCCACCTGCGAGGACTGGGATTTGTGGCAGCGCGTCGCACGTCTCGGGAACCGTTGGGTGATGGTCGACGAGCCGCTCGCCTTCTATCGGGCGAGCCCCAATTCGCTCACCCGAAATTCGACGCAGATGATATCAGATGCGGAGATCGTGATTACCCGCGGCTTTTCTGCCGACCCCAGAGTCAAACACCCAGCGTCTGCACACGCCAAGGGAGCGAACCCGTTGGACGGCCGCGCCGCTTGCGAAGCACTCGCGTGGTTCGCCTTGTGGAACGCTGCGTCGGATTGCGGCAGCGGCGGCGGCTCGATCCCCTCGCGGATCCTGCGCGCGCTCCCGGCCAGATACGAATGGGCGCCTGAGATCGCTAAGGTGGTCTTCGACGGCCTGATGGTAGGAAGTCTATCGACGCCGCAGCAATTGGCCGCCAGATGGGACAGGTTCGGTGGCCCCCTCACCGACTTGGTGATTGAACTCAGCAATCTCTGGAGCGACCCTGCCGCCGGCCGCCGCGTACAATATCATCTTGACCAAATGCTCCTCGACTTCGATGATCTTGCCGCACCGCGCAGGCTGGCGCGAACGCTGGGGATACGCGTCGATGTTCGGCATCCGGGCTCGACCGAACTTCCGGAGGGGATCGATCAATTTTATGTCTACCTAATGATGGAAGGGCAGATCGAAGCTCTCGTGCAGTTCGGTGTACTCGGGAGAGTGACAAGGCGTCATTGGATTGAATTGATCCTGGCTTTCGTGCCCCCTGAGCGGCTTCTAGGCAATCTCTCCGGCCATAGCCGCATGGCGTCCCGCTTCTGGAAGCGTGTCGCGCGGCTTGCGAGGCGATCGCCTGTAGATGCACCGCAAAAGGGCGCCGGTGCCGACAAGTCAAACATGTCTGCAGCCGAGGCATTGTTGTCCATGGCGCGACGCCGGTCTGATCAGGACAGCCATTTCGGCAAACTCGCGGGATTGGCCGCGGAAGCGCAGGCGCTGGTTCGGTCGAGCGCCGAAACTAAAGAGCCTTTTGCAGCGCCGCGCCGTGCACGGGCCGCGGATGGGCGCGACAATGACCGCACATCTTTCTGGAATCGCCATTTTGCGATCGAGGATCCCTGGAACTACGGTTCGCCCTATGAGCAGGAAAAATATGAGCGGCAGCTCGAAATTCTGCCTGCCGGTCCCATCGGACGGGCGCTTGAGCTGGCCTGCGCGGAGGGCCATTTCACGCGGCAGCTGGCGCCGCGCGTGGGCCATTTGATCGCGACCGATATCTCCGCTATTGCCATCGAGCGGGCGCGCGCGCGCTGCAGACACCAGTTGAATATCGAATTCAGGGTACTGGATTTTCTTGCGGATGCACTGCCAGACGGGATGGATTTGATCATCTGCTCGGAAGTGCTCTATTTCCTGGACAATCTCGACGAGTTGCGGCGCGTCGCCTCAAAGATCGTCGAGGCGTTGGCGCCCGGCGGCAGTTTCATCAGCGCGCACGCCTTCGTGCTTCGTGACAATATGGAACGGACAGGCTTCGATTGGGACCACAAGTTCGGCGCGCGACTAATTTCGGAGACGCTGGCCGCGACCGAAGGCCTCGTCCTTGAGCGATCGATCCAGACCGATCTCTATCGCATCGACCGCTTTCGCCGCCTGTCCCCGGCAGAATTTGCGGCGGATCCGACGCTCGACCACCTCCCCATCCGCGCGGCCATCGAGACGGACGTCGCGCGAAACATCGTCTGGGGCGGGGCACGGGCGCTGCGCGGTGAGGTTGCGCGTAGCGAGCGGCGGCAGCGCATTCCCGTTCTCATGTACCACGGCGTCTCCGATGAAGGTCCGGCCGCACTCGCCCGTTTTCGGCTCGCGCCCGCCGCATTCGCCAGCCAAATGGCATGGCTGCGCGCCAATGGCTTTCACGCGATCATGTCAGAGCAGCTCGAATGGTTCATTGCCAACCGTCACCCTTTCGTGGGCCGTCCGGTGCTCATCACCTTCGATGACGGCTTGCAGAACTTTGCCGACCATGCCTGGCCAATCCTGCGGGCCAACGACCTGACGGCCGAAGTCTTCCTGGTAACGGACTTCGTGGGTGAACGTGCACAATGGGATGCCGACAGCGGTCCCCCGGCACCACTCATGGACGCCGAGACCGTGCGACGCCTTGCCGGCGAAGGTGCCTTCTTTGGGAGCCATCTGGCGACGCATCGCGCCATCGATGGCCTTTCGAGCTCCGAGCTGGCCGCTGAGTTGCTGCGCTCGCGTATGTTCGTCGAGCGGTGGACCGGGAGGCCAACGACGGCATTCGCGGCGCCTTTCTCCGTCACGGACCGACGGCTGGGCAGGCTGGCCAAGGAATGCGGCTATCGAATCGGCTTCGGCGGCAGACACGGGCCGGCGGACCTCGATTGCGATCCAATCGACCTTCCACGCATCGAGGTGCGTGGGGACCGTTCGCTCGATGACTTTGTCGCCATGGTAGAGGCGGTGCTCGAATGAACGGCAAACTCGTCAGCGTCATTATCCCCGCTCACAATGCGCAAGATACAATCGACGAGACGCTCCGCAGCGTTCGGTCCCAGTCTCACCGCGCGCTCGAGATTATTGTCGTCGACGACGGCTCGCGCGACCAGACTGTCACCATCGCCCGACACCACATGGAGGTCGACCCTCGCGTGCGGCTGATCCGGCAGGCTAACGCCGGCGTGGCCGCCGCCCGCAATACGGGTTGGCAAGCGGCGCAATCCGATCTGATCGCATTCGTCGATGCCGACGATCTCTGGGCGCCGACCAAGATTGAGCGGCAATTGGCCGCGTTCGATCGGGCAGGCGAGAAAGTGGGGCTCGTCTACTGCTGGTATCGAGTCATCGATGCTCAGAGTGCGGTAACGGATGATCAGCATCGGCCAAACTGGCGGGGCGATGTGCTTGAGCGCCTTTTCCACGGCAATTTCGTTGGCAATGGCAGCGCAGCCTTGGTACACCGGCAGGCCCTGATAGACGCCGATGGTTTCGAGGCTGGGCTGCGCGAGGCCGGCGCGCAGGGTTGTGAAGATATCCTCTTCTATTGTCGCGTTGCCGAAACCTACCACTTCGAAGTCGTCGAAGAGCCGCTGGTGGGATATCGCTATCTACCGGGAAATATGTCGAGCAACATGACCCGCATGCTGCGGTCCTGGATGCTGGTGGTGGACGAGATGCTCGGCCGCCACCCGGATGCGGCAACCACGCTGCGTGAAGGCCTGCATTTCTATTCGGCGTGGCTCCTGGAGCGGACTTTGCGTCAGAGGCACCCGCGCTTTGTGCTTCCGATCCTGTCACTGCTGCTTCGCCGTCATCCCGCGATCGCCATGCGGGTAATCGCCGTGGATTTGCCCCGGATCGGGGCGCATTTGGCCAAACGCGCCGCAACGAAGTTGGTCCGCGGCCGCCTGCCTGTCCGCCCGCAGGTGATCGTACGCTTCCCAACCGGGGAACTGGAATGAGCGCCGCGAAAGAAGGCATTCGCCGCGGTGCGGTCCGTGCTTCGTTGCGCGATCTTTCGCACCTGCTTCGCATCGTGGGCAAGCCGCGCTGGGCGACGCCCGCTCTGCTCGCTCTTGGCTTTCTGTCATCCTTGGCCGAGACGCTCGGCATCACCCTGATCTTGCTGTTCCTCTATTTGGTGTCCAGCCGAATCACGGATGCTGGAAATGGCCTTCAGGGCCGAGCGCTGGGCCTGGCAGTCGCCTGGCTCGGTAGTCCTACCCGGCTCGCCTTCGCGATCCTCCTACTCATCTTCGCTCGTGGAGCGCTGGCGCTGCTGTATTCGTTGATAAGCTCCAGCATCGGCGAACGGATCAGCGAGCGCGTGCGCAACCTCGTCCACGAACAATATCTCACAGTCGCGTTCGGATCCATCCAACAGCACGAGCAATCGCAACTGATGGAGGTGCTCGGGACCGAATCGTGGCTGGTGGCGCAAGCGTATGGTGCAGTGACCCGACTCATCATCAACAGCTGCTCTATTTTCGTGTTCGCCGTCTTTCTCTTCACGATCTCCTGGAAGATCCTGGTGATCGCAGCCCTTGGCTCAATCGCGATCTCGGCGATCTTGCGCATCTTTTCGCGACCCGCGCGGGACCTGGGACATCGGGTGAAGAAAATCCATCAATCGCTCGGCGAGCATATGCTCATGACACTCCAGGCGTTGCGCACCATTCGCGCCTACGGACAGGAGGCGCTACATCAGCGTCGCTTCGTGCAATCGTCGGCGGCCGCGCGCGACGCATCGCTGTCCCTGATTCGCCTTTCGTCCTGGATCGGCCCAGCGACCGAGATCGGCTATCTGGGAATGTTGGGCTCAATCGTCCTGGTCTCCGGGTGGTGGCATATCAGCTTCGAGGTAACGCTGGCCGCTGTCGCCCTCCTCTATCGGCTGCAGCCGCATACGCAGGAGTTCGAGAGCAACCTGCTGTTTCTGGCGCAGATGCAGCCGCAACTGCGCTCGGTGTTGGAGATGGTCCAGTCCGAGGACAAGGAATATCCATCGCAAGGCACCATCGCACTCGGGAATTTGAACGCGAGTATCGTTTTCGAGCACGTGAGCTTTGGCTATGATCAAAATGCGCCGGTGCTCACGGACCTGTCGTTCGATATACCAGCCGGAGAAACCACGGCGCTGATCGGCGCAAGTGGCGCTGGCAAGACGACGATCGTGAACCTCCTCTTACGGCTGTACGAACCGACCTCTGGCGACATCAAGATTGACGGCACCCGGCTGCAGGACATCAGGCGGGACGACTGGCTGTCCAAGATCGCAGTAACGGGTCAGGACGTCGACCTCGTCGAGGGCACGGTGGCAGACAACATCCGCATGGCCAAAGCCGACGCGTCCCAAGAAGAGATCATTGTGGCTGCCCGCAGTGCCGGCGTCGCGTCATTCGTCGAAGACCTCCCCGATCGCTACGATACCTGGATCGGGCAGGAGGGGCTGCGATTTTCCGGCGGCCAGCGACAGCGCATTGGCCTGGCACGAGCTGTATTGCGCAATCCGGACTTCCTGATCCTGGATGAGGCCATGAACGCACTCGATACCGCGCTCGAGGATCAAGTACGGCGTGCGATTGACAGGCAGCTTGGCAAAAGGACAATTTTGCTGATCACGCACCGCATAGAAACGGCGCGTGATGCAGGCAACGTCATTTGGATAGAGAACGGCAGAGTCAACAGCCAAGGACCTGCCTCCGTCGTTGTTCCTCAATACCAAGGTCGCCAGCACGAAATCGTATGTGCCTCTGACGCTGAGGACAAAGGATGATGGCCCTGCTCTATTTTTCTTCAGTTGCCCTCAACGCTGACGCGCGTCCAAACCCGGAGCCTCTCCATCGACTCCGTCCGGCGCCGACAGTGAATCGAGAGCTGGTCGGCCGGTCTTTGCTGCTCTCTCGGCCACGGCAGCGTGGCGGACCTGTCATAATCGGCTACGGTACCAGGCCAGCGCCGTCTCGACGATCCTGTCTATTCCGGATTGCTCAGGCACCCAGCCAAGTTCCCGCTGCGCCTTGTCGGCCGCGGCCACAAGCGCTGGCGGGTCACCTGCCCTGCGCGGACCGTAAACCGCAGGAAGGCGCGATCCCGATGCCCGGCTGACCGCATCCACCAGCTCCTTCACCGTCGTTCCAGCTCCAGTCCCGAGATTGTAGACGTGGACACCCTTGTCGCGCAGCAGCTTCTCCCCTGCCAGGACGTGAGCACGTGCGAGATCGGTGACATGGACATAGTCCCGCACCGCGGTTCCATCGCGGGTATCGAAGTCGATGCCATTGATGGTAAAAATCCGGTCCCGCCTGACAGCCGCCTCAATAGCGAGGGGTATGACGTGTGTTTCCGGTTCATGCCGCTCGCCGACCTCGCCGTCGGGATCGCATCCGGCCGCGTTGAAATACCGGAGCACGACCGCGTCGAGGCCATGGGCATTGGAGAGATTATCCACCATCCGTTCTATGATAAATTTCGACCATCCATAGGGATTGATGGGCGACTGCGGATGCGTTTCGTCAATCGGAGAGCGAACCGGAACTCCATACGATGCGCATGTGCTGGAAAAGATCAGCTTGCCCACGCCGACCTTCAACATCTCCTCGAGTAACACCAGCGACCCGAAACTGTTGTTTCGGTAGTAGAGTCCGGGATTTTCGACTGACTCGCCCACATAGGCGTAGGCGGCGAAATGCGCCACCACATCAGGCCGATATTGTCGTAGAGCCGCCGACACGGCCTCGGCGTCGGAAATGTCGCCTTCGACAATCGGTCCCCATTTAACCGCGTCGCGCCAACCGCGCGAGAGATTATCATACGTGATCACCGACCAACCCGATTCGGCGAATGCCTTGCAACAGTGTGATCCGATATAGCCGGCCCCGCCGGTGACCAAGACGGTCTTCATTCGGCAGCGGCCGGCCGTACATAGCCCGACGAAACCAGGCCTTCAAAATAGGCAATGGTCTTGACAAGGCCGTCCCGCAATGCGGTTCTTGGCTCCCAATTGAGTTCGCGCAAGGCGCTCCCGATATCGGGCTGTCGCTGTCTAGGGTCGTCAACGGGCAAAGTCAAAAAACTGATCGACGACCGGCTTCCAGTAAGTTCGATCACCAGATTGGCGAGTTCTAGCATCGTGAATTCGACCGGATTGCCGAGATTGATCGGACCAGTAAGATCGTCAGCCGTCTGCATCATGCGAACCAGACCGTCGATGAGGTCGTCGACATAGCAAAATGAACGTGTCTGCTGGCCAGTGCCGTACACCGTGATCGGTTCGTTCAGCAGGGCTTGGACGATGAAGTTGGAAATGACGCGGCCGTCGTCCGGACGCATCCTAGGGCCATATGTGTTGAAGATGCGCGCTATCTTGATCCGCAGACCGTGCTGTCGCCGATAGTCGAAAAAGAGGGTTTCAGCACATCGTTTGCCCTCGTCGTAACAAGAACGGGGTCCTATTGGGTTTACCCTGCCCCAATAATCCTCGATCTGCGGGTGAACGTCAGGGTCGCCGTAAACTTCGGACGTCGACGCCTGAAGGATCTTCGCGCGAACCCGTTTGGCGAGCCCTAGCATGTTGATCGCCCCGTGGACGCTGGTCTTGGTCGTCTGAACCGGATCGAACTGGTAGTGAACGGGGCTCGCAGGACAGGCAAGATTGTAGATCTCATCAACTTCAACGTAGAGTGGAAACGTCACGTCATGGCGAATGATTTCGAAGGAATGATTGTCGAGCAAATTGGAGACGTTTCTTCGGCTTCCGGTGAAGAAATTATCGACACAGGCAACTTCGTGACCTTCACCAAGCAGTCGCTCGCACAAGAACGATCCCAAAAAGCCCGCGCCTCCAGTCACCAGGATCCGCTTTGCCTGTGGCATTTTCGGGTCTCCAAGACAAATTAGCCAAGCTCACAATCTCGCTTCACCGTAGCGCGATCTACCGGGGTCTGCTTTCAATTTGCGTTACCAACAAGACATTTTTGTCGAAACGCGACCCGTTCCCGATGTCCGCGGCGGAAGAAGGCTGGGTTCGATTCAGATTAGCGGTCGTGGGTCAGTTTGAAATTCCGAGCCGCTTTCCCATCGTTGTTGCCCTTGGGATCGTGTGCGGTCTGCCCGCCGGGCGCGATCATCAGCCTGCCTGTGGCATATTAAGAGCCGCACCTACAGGTCGGACACATGGCGCACCAGCCAGCAACTGCAGAGCGCTCAAATAGAACCCTTGCCAACGGAGAGCCGTCCATACACGGCCCAATTTTGAGCCTCAGGGCGGTGGTGACTGGAACGCGCAGCATGTCGGTCGGCCGACTTGACCGCCTACGCTCTCGAGCCCACCTTCTCGATGGCCCGAAAGATCGCTAGCGCACTGCTCTCGAAATGCTCGCTGTACTGGATCTTGCCGGGGCCGTGCTCAACGAGCTGCCACAGCGCCTGCTTGCGCTGCAGCAGGGGCAAGGAGGTTAGATTGCGACCGTCGAGATGGAGGATATCGAACGCGACGAACACCAGCCGGCTCGGTTCGAGCCAGATCGCAGCTTCCTGCGCAGGTCAATGGGGAGCGCCCTGCTCGCCTGGAACAATGACCTCGCCGTCGATAATGGCAGCCCGGCATGGCAGTTCGGCCGCCAGCGCGATGGGCCAGTATTTCGTGGCCCAGTCACGGCCGTTCTTGCTGTATAGACGCACGCCGCCTTTATCGATGATGATCTGCGTTCGGTAGCCGTCAAGGTTGACCTCCTGAAGCCATCCCTCATCTTCGGGCGGCTCCGTGACCCGAGTCGGGATCTGCGGCGGAATGAACTCCAGCTGGCCGCCGTTCACCTTGGCACGCTTACTCAATGACGCCACCTTTGATCGCGCGGCGGCTGATCGGCACAGACAGCCCGACATCCCCCCAACTTGGACGCCTGCCGCCTGTGCCGAGCCCCCGCCGAGCCATTGCGAGCATCTGCGCACGAGGCCGGATTGTCGTTAGCTTGGCATCCAAATACTTATCCTGGTGTACATATTCGCTGTAGGCGCCGCGCTCCTGCACCTTCTCACTATCGGTGCGGAGCTCCCGCATCGTCCCGGCTGACCTATACTATCTCGGGTTGCCGCAAGCCCACGCAGTCCCTTGGCAAATTTCGGGACCTGGTCAGTCCATCAAAAGCACCACAGCGGGATGCAGCTTCTTCAGATTCGGCAATGATTTCGACTGCCAGGGTATGTCGGGCGTTCCACGCACGACGAGTCGAACATCGGGATGCTTGCGCACCTCGATGGTAAATTTCGCCAGCAGGTTGATGCCGGAAGAGTTGAGAAAGTGAAGGTCCTTCAGATTGAGCGTAATGGAAGCGGGTTTCGAGGCAAGAACACTGGTCGCCAAAGCCGTGATAGGCGCACCGGCCTCGGAACTGGCAAGCCGCATTGCACCGTCGAAGAAAATTTCGCTTCCTTCAGTCCACACACGATAGTCGTCTGTCTTGATTTCCATAGCCTGGCTTCGTTTCTTCTAGTTGTGAATTTGCGAGATCGGAATGGAGGCATATGTCTCCACGCAGATCCGATCGCTTTCGTCGGCGGCGCTGAATATCCAAGCCAGGCGTGCGCCGTAGTCACTCATCAACGTCAGCAATCCAAGTCCGGAGCCTCCTACGTCGGGGTTGGCGGCATTGGCTTCAATTCGCTGTATCAGCAGGTCCATGGGGTCGCCAACCGTGATGTCCGCCAGGAGACTTTGGAACTCAGACGCATCTTCACCATCGACGTCATTCGACACTTTCAGCTTGAAGCACTCCGAATCCATCGACGCCTCGATCAAGATCTCACCCGGTGCGCGAAACTTGACGGCATTTTCGATGAGTTCGTTGACCAGATATCCAATGCTGTGCCGCACTTCCATGTAGTCATTGCGGGACGACCGGAAGCGCAATGCGAAAAGATCGGCGATGAAGTCCGAGGTCGTGGCACAATGACGCCAACTCAAGTCGAGAGGTCCGTCGAACAGCCGCACGCGACTGACGCTCTCCTTCATCCCGATTGCAACGTCAGGGGTCCCGAACAGCGTTGTCATGGCTATGTGTGCCTTATGATCACGAGGGTGATGTCGTCGTGGATCTTCTGGATCCCGATATGGGCCATGAGATCCTCGATGATCCCGGTTTTGATTTCCTCGGCGCTCCCGCCTTGACGTCTTCGTGCGCTCTGGCAGAGGCGCTCGAACCCGAACAGCCTTCTGTCTTGGTCTTCCGCCTCGGTCACACCGTCAGTGTGCAGCACGATCACGTCGCCACTGCCGAACAGGATGTCGCGCGTGGCAATGAACTTCGAGATGTCATTCTCCAGGCCAACCGGCAGACCCAGATCCATCGTATCGATGCGTTCGACGTCCCCGTCCGCACGCACGACGAGAACGTCCTCATGCTGGCCGGATAGCGTTACCCGCTCATCCTCGAAGTCAAGGAAGGCCAGCGAGAGATGCTTTCCGGTGTTCGTCCGCTCGATGTTCTTGTAGATCGCTCTGTTCAGCCGATCCAGAAACTGGTGCGGATCCGCCTCGCTGGTCTCCTGCAGCGCGCGTGCAACAGATTGGACCATCAGCATCAGCACGCCGCTCTCGAGACCATGACCGGTCACGTCGCCGATGCCGATCTTGACCCGTGACCCGTTCTGCAGGACGTCATAATAGTCACCGCCGACCTCGTCGGCCGGCCGCATATAGGCCGCGATCTCCAGCCCCGGAATCGCTTCGAGTTCGAATTGTTTCGGCAGGACCATCATCTGTATCTGCCTGGCGACCGCGAGTTCGGCGCCAAGGCGGACGTTCTCGTCCTGCAGCTTTTCGTTGAGTGCGGAAATCTCCTGATTGGCGTCCCCGAGTTCCCTGGTTCGTTCGTCGACGAGTTGCTCGAGGTTTTCCGTGTGAAAGCTGATCTGCTCGGCCATCCGGTTGAAAGCGATTCCTGCCGCTCCAACCTCGTCGCGCGTCGGAATGTTCACGCGGACTGAATAATCTTTGGACTGGAGCCGCTGGGCGGCGCTGGCAAGTGCCCTGAGGCCCGCGGTGATCCGTTTCGAAATTCCGAGCACGGCCGCAAAAACAATCAGAAGCGAAACGGCGATCGCCGCGATCTGAAACAGCAGGATACGATTGGTTGCGCGAGAAATACTCTCCTGCGCGGCGAACAGGGATGCATAGATCTCCCGTTCGGGAACGACGATCCCGACCGACATCGTTTCGGACTTGATCGGTCCCGAACTCCACAAGTTGGTCGGCTTCAATCTCTTGAGGACAACAATATAGGGAACGTGTTCGCCCTTATTGTCGAGCATGATATGCTGAATGACACCGTCATTGTTCTTGTCTAGAGGTAGTGACGCGATAGCCGGCTGCGTACTTCCCCGCAGAGACCTTTCCAAGCCGGTGACGCCCTGCGTGCCCGCATCGCTCGATGAAGTCAGGCCGATGATCGCCTGGCCCGACGGATTGATCGCCACCACGTTGCCAGTCGACATCGTGAGGAAGCCGAATCCGGTTTCAGCGATCTTCACCCTTTCGACGACTTTCGCGAGCTGATCGAGAGTGATATCTGCTCCCGTCGTACCGGCGATACCGGTGCGATCGCGCGTCCAAAGCGGGTGGAAAAAGCTGACGATCAACTTTCCCGTGATTGCATCGGTGTAAGGCGCCGTCTGGGTAATATCGTCAGGGACCGGACGTGAGGCGGGATCCCTGGCCCATTGCTGCCATGAACCATAGATTCCCGGAAAGAAGAACTCCCAGAATTCCGCCTTGTTGTGACCTGGATAGAGTCGGTCGAAGGTCTGTGCCTGATCCGTATACGGTACCGTCCGGAAGATCGGCCGTTCCTTTGGACCAATATAGTACATCTGCAGTTTGGACGACCCGCTGGCCATGAGAGTCGGCGCGACGAGATCGATCAGAGTACTGTTTTCTATTTCCTGCCGAACGCTGGGCAGCGGACTGTGGTCGGCGCCCAGCAGGTAGCCCCAGACGCTTACCACGGAAGGCGCGCCCGGCAGATTCTGCGCCCAATCGCCCTGCGCGTTGTAGACAACCTTCACGGAGCCGGGCGCCTCATGCGAAAGCGTGGCGCCGACCTGTTGCTGCCTCCTCGGATCGTCGATCTGGGCCTGCAGCACGCCAGCGAGCGCCTTGACGTCCCCGTGAACCCGATCGAGCAGCAGGTCAACGCTCAACGCTGTCGACTCGGCATAGGAACGAATGTATTCCTGGTTTGCGTTCGTCAGGCCCTCACCGACTTCCGAGGTGGCGTCGCGCGACAGCTTTTGAACGTTCCAAAGCGCCAGACCACCGCTCAGCAGGAGGTCGAACAGTACGGCGCCGCCAACGACCAATACGAATTTCGCTCGAAAGGAGCGCAGGCCGAAGCGCGGTGTAGGCTCGTTATCGGCTTTCATTGTGGCCGTCGCCCCGATGCGACCCAGATCGGCCAACCCGCATAACCCTTGGGGTGTAGTGCAGCGAAAATGTGATCCTGGAAGCCCTGCCGGAACCGTGCGACGAACTCCGGTCCGTCACCGCGTCTGCTCGCCATCTCCCCGGCATAGACATCCGCCCAGGCCGCAATGACGTCGGCGAAGTCCTGCGGATCGCCGTCCAGGTTAGTGACCATGAAGGTCTCCACAAGGATGTCTTCGAATCCGGCTTCCACCAGGTATCGCCGACTCTTGGGCCCAAACTCGACGTCCATCTCGAAATGCCCGAACAGCTTCGCCACCTCGTCGTAGGTCCAGCGAATGCTTTCGGCGCGCGGCTCGCCGAGGCAATGCGAATTCTTCTCGTTGGTGATATAGACCCGACCGCCTGGCTTGCATATGCGGTAGAGCTCCTTGAGGATGAGTTCAGGTCGATTGAAGATTTGAAGCGAATGTCGGCAAGTGACCAAGTCGAACTGCGCTTCGTCGAGCAGCATCTCCGACGCATCGCCATAGGTGTACTCGATGCCCCGGATATCGAACTCCCGCATCACTTGTCGAGCATAGTTCAGGCTTGACATGGAGTGGTCGAGGGCGACGATCCGCGATGGCTGGAACTCCTTCTGCGCGAGCACGGCGAAATCACCGATCCCGCAACAGATGTCGGCCATGACGATGCCGGGCCGCATGCCGTGTCGCGGCAAGATTGCGCGCTCGTGGCGCCAAGTCATCTTTGTCTGAGTGCGCAGGATCGGTACGAACCCTCCTTCCTCAAGGAAGCCCTGCCCCGGATAGAATTCGGTGTCATACTCCTTGACCGTTATGTTCGGTTCTATTCCGCTCAGGCGACCGAATTTTCGCGAGGTCCATCCGACGACGCTTGATGTGATGACCACGAATTTGAGATCGGGTCGAGCGCGACAAGCGTCGATGATGATCCTCGATAAGGTGTGAAACGCAGCGTTGTTCATCTGCGTCAGGCGCCTGACATTGACGTAGAGAACGCCGCGCACACGGCCAATCGCATCGCGAAGCAATGCTATCGCGGGCCCAAGCTCATCGATCGCCTGAGGCCGGACCACTCCCGATATGGAGAACTCCTGGTTGTTCGCGTCGTATTGCGCCTTGAAGCGCGGGAGAAGGTCGTAAGGGTTCAATTTTGAAAGCCCTCGAGCGGAAGATCCACGACAAGCTTGATTGCATCGCCGTCGGCCTCCTCGGTCCAGAGTGTCGCGTTGTAGTCGACAGCCAGTTCCAGGAGTACGACCTCGCGGCTAGGCGCGAGATCCCCAGACAAGGAATTGAGGTATCGTTCTCTGGCCTCTATTCCAGCAACTTGCGATACGGCTTCTTCGTAGAATTGGCGCTCCTCCGGCACACAAGGAATTGTCAACTCGATCCTATCCGTCGCGCCATGGCGAGACACCCTGCATGCCAGTTCGCCTTCGGCATGGCGCGTACGAAAGGCGACTTCCAGCAATTCGTTGAAGGCAGAGGAAAAGAGATTTGCATGATGGACCGAGTCTGACCTGTTTTGACTGATCATCCGGGCCATGTATGTCGAGACATAATCGCAATGTTTCCAAGCGGAGACAAAAGCTTTGATCTCCAAGTCGATCTGGATCATCGGCTCAAAAGTCGGCTCGCCAGTCAGATCATGATGAACGGGTCCCATCGGCATCTCACTTGTTCCATCAGTATTGAGGCCTCGCGGGCCTCCGCGAAGAAAAATTTCACCGCGCGCTTGATGAGTCAGTCTCGCACCCACTCGAAGCTATGCACGGTATCTGCCTCGATCGTTCTACAAATCTCGACTTCACCGTTAACAAAGGTGCAAGGCGCTAGAGCGCTCGATTTGCCTCCCTCGCTCGTACCACCCTCAGCGGGGACCGCTTGATGAATTCGCTGATGGCCTCGGCTCCAAGCGGCTTTCCCAGGAAGTTGCCTTGCAGGCAATCGCAATTCTCCTTGATCAGCCACCGTGCCTGTGCCGACGTCTCCACCCCCTCGGCAGTGACATTTATTCCCAGGCCGTGCGCCAGATTCATGATCGATCGCACGATCGTTTGGCTTTTGAGATCGGTCTCCAAGTCCGCAATAAAGTACTGATCGATCTTCAAAGTATCGAAGGGGAAATTCTTAAGGTAACTTAATGATGAATAGTATGTCCCAAAATCGTCGAGCGAAATTCGTATTCCCAAGACGTTCAGAGTATTTA
Source organism: Mesorhizobium sp. M1182 (assembly GCF_040318335.1). Classification (NCBI taxonomy): domain Bacteria; kingdom Pseudomonadati; phylum Pseudomonadota; class Alphaproteobacteria; order Hyphomicrobiales; family Phyllobacteriaceae; genus Mesorhizobium; species Mesorhizobium sp. M1182. The sequence goes on along the minus strand of NZ_JAMYMD010000048.1, from coordinate 21,852 downwards.
AGGTGTCGATATTATCGATCGTCTTCTCAAGAAGAACCTGCTCGGTTATCTCGAGTTCAAGTCGGTCAGCCCGGATTCCAACTGAGTCGATGATTTGAGCAACCGTATCCGTTAGCGAACCGCTAAGGAACTGAGCCGGCGACACGTTCACTGCGACCGTCAGCGAGGAAGGCCACGTCAATGCCTGGCGACAGGCTTCCTCGAGCACCCATCGTCCAATCTCGTCCATCAGACCGTCCGCCTCGGCGATCGGTATGAACACGCTGGGTGGAATGATTCCGACCTCGGGGTGCCGCCACCGCAGTAACGCTTCGAATCCGATCACCGACGCGGGAGGTCGAATGAGCGGCTGATACTCAAGATAAAGCTCGCCGCGCTCCAGCGCGGTTCGAAGGCTGCGCCTCAGATTCTCGCGTTGCTCGAGCAAGAGCAGCATCGAACGGTTGAACGTTCGAGCGCAACCGCGTCCATCCGTCTTGGCTGCGTAAAGAGCAATGTCGGCGGCTTTCATCAACTGCTCGCCGTCGGTCCCGTGCTCCGGCCCGAAAGCAATTCCGATACTCGAGCCGACGAAGACGGGAATGCCGTTGATGACAAACGGTTCCTTGAACGCATCGACAAGCGATCCAGCGAGGCGCTCGGCTTCCGCGGGCTGATCCTTTCCCAATTGGATGACAGCGAACTCATCGCCGGCATACCGATACGCAGATTCGCCGTCCTGCAGCGCGTCGCGGATTCGACCTGCCGCGAGTTGAAGAAGCGTATCGCCTGCTCCATGACCGAGCGTGTCGTTGACCGCTTTAAAATCGTCGAGGTCGATTTGCAGCAGGGCGGCTTTCGGCTTTGGTCCGCCGATGGCCGCCAGTGCTTGCTGCAGCCGTTCACCGAATCGCCGCCGATTCTGCAGTCCGGTCAGCACGTCGTGCGTTGCCTGATGGAGCAGAACTACATGCTCCTGCTCTTCCGCCGCGCTCCGCCCGCCGCGTTCCCTTGATTCGATGATTCCCACACCATTTGCAGTGGGGAAGACGAAAACGGACCGGGGCGCTTCGCCTGATGATGACGGCAAGTCGATGCTTGCCGGAGAGCCGCCCTGGAACACACGAAGGAAATCGTCGCGATACCTCGCATTGAGAAAGCTCGGGTAGATCTCCCATACGGCGGCGCCCAGCGCCACCGCGCCTCCGTACACGCCCTTGAGCCTGGTTGCGTAGTGCGTCAGGCGGAAGTCGCGGTCATAGATTGACAAAAGTTCGGTCGTGTTCGCCAAAAGGTCAGCGAGTATCCCATCGCCGGCACGTGGAGCATCGCTCGAGGAAGGCCCCTCACTCTCCGTGCCGACGCCTGATGCCTGTGGGCGCAAGAGCCACCTCCATAGGCGGTGCAAATTCGCGCCCCCAATCTAGGAATAGCATAACTGTCAACCTTAGCAAACTTTCCACTCGCAGTCTTAACAAGTGCCGCATGCAGCGCAGTTGCAATGTATGCTCCGTCGTGACTGGCGACAAATTATCGGTAACGTCGAACAGTCACAGTTCGTTAATAAATCGCGAATTGGCAGGAATCAGCTATGTGATTGATGGCGCGGTGGACGCGACACGAAGATATTCGTGCGGCGTGGTCTTCCCCGCCCCGGCAAGCCTGTTTTGGGCCCGCCCCATCAGCATCGCCGATCCTGTACTCAGCTTCCGAGCGCTTTGAGCCAACCTTCAAAGGAAGAGGCTTTCTCCTGTCCGGCAAGCGAAACAGAGTTGGCGGGGCGCGGCAACACCACAGTGCTGCGGCCTTCGCGGGGGCTGTAACCGAATTCCTTGCTGAATGCCCGGCTGAAATTAGCCGCTGAACTAAACCCGAAGGCTTCAGCAATTTCAACAATGCGCCGGCTGTCCGCCGGATCGCTTAGCGCAACATGGGCTGCCAGAAGGCGGCGACTTTGTATGTAATGGAGAACACCACCGCTTGGTTCGAACAACTGATAGAGACGAGAGCGCGAGACGCCGAGCGCCCGGCACATCGAATCCGGTGTCAAATGAGCCGCATCCAGATTGTGGTGGACGTATCGACGCGCTCGCTCCATTAGCGCGACACCCGTCAATTGTTCGACGGCCGCAGCCTGTTCCGCCGGAGGCCCGAGGCAGGCAATAATCATGCTGCGTGTTGCGTGCACGATGCGGGGCAGATCGTCAGCCGTGAGGCTGCGCAGTCTTGCTTCTATGCCATTGACGTAGTCGAGCAAGAGGTTGGCAAAGTTGCCGGACAGAATTGAATTGTTCTTGGCGTCCAGGGTTGCCGCCGCATCGGCGAACAAATCGCGCGGCAAATAGAGAAAGAGACTTTCGGAGTCCGTTGTCCTCCCGCGAAACGGGTAGCCAAGCGATCTGATCTCCAATTTGCCCGGCTGGTTCTCCGCTACGCGGCGATCGACCTCCGTCCACGACCGGCCAGTACGTGGAAAGGCGATATACCAGTGATCGATCGAGCTGGACCGAAGCTTCGCGGCAGAACGCATATAACTATGTGCCGGTGCGCGCTGTTGAACGATCAGCATGCCACCGAGATTCCAAGCCGTGTGGTCCGCGGGAAAGCCATCGTTCAGCGATTTGTCATCCGGCAACCTGACCTCTATCAGCGGCGCCATATGCGCCTGCCAAGCGGCTAATTGATCCTTTGGCGCTAGTTCGAGCGTTGAAAAGGACAGAGGTTCAGACACCGACGCGAGCGACGAAGCGTCCTCATTGTGGGACTGACCTTCGCGTGGCCAACGACGCCGATCGAGGTCCCGCGGCTGCCTCGCAGGGGCCTCGTCTCTCCTCTTAGTGTCCATCGCGTGGTGCCATATCCGAATCGGCTATGCCCCATGCCCCTCTCAATCATGTGATGTACTTCAGGATCTGGCAAGGCTGGTGAACTCGAGTCGACTGAAACGGCGATCAAGCTGGTTTACGGAAGAAATGCATTCCGAGATAAGTTTCTGGATGGGAAGCTAACGACACTCTTCAACTTGGTACGTATAGAATCGGTCGTCGTGAAATTAGTTGAGGAGTCCACCGAAATGACCGCAAAGCTCGACAGCGAAGCTCGTCGCAGGACAATTCTTGATCAATACAGTAAATTTGGTTGCATGCGAACTCCGAAAGAGGCGGCGGAATTCCGGCAAGGATTTCATGTCCCAGAACAAAGCTGGACGTCTAGAGCTCGCGAGTGCGCGCTGATTTTAGGATTATTGAAAGTACCGGTCAGCGAGTCACCTCATTTCAACAAACGCCCCAGCGGTTCATCAGCAAAAAGAGGCCCGCCGCAACCACGGGCAGCGGGCCCTGAAAGGTTCGCACAGATGCTGCGTCCGCGTTTCGCTCGCACCTGCCTCAGCCATATTGATCTGGCTATTTGTGAAAGTGTGTTTGATCAGGTTTGCGCAGATGATCTCATCGACCCTTTAAGCCGGGACGCCGAGGCCTTAGCGGTGGCAATTGTCGCAGTCTTCCGAAACATTACTACCAACGAGCGCGAACTGCTGGAGGACGTTAGGTCTTTTCGTCCCTCAAAGGGCTCAGAGACGGCCCACTAGCTTGGCGGCGTTGGGAGGCGAATTGTTAGCCCTACTTTGGCATAGCCGGATTCGCATCTGTATTGGCCATTGACGCCCGCCAAAGTGTAGCCACAGCGCTTGTGAAGGGGATGGAAATGGGTTTAGCCCAAGACTTGTCTGATGTTGCCCTCACATTCGATTGTCCGGATTGCTCGCATCCGGCGGTAAGGAAGGGCTCTGCGCTAAGAACGATCGCGCACTTCAGATGCAACGGGTGCAACGCCAAGGTGCGGATCACTTATCCGCAGAAGGTAGCGATCTTCGAAAAGCACAAATTAGCCGCCCAAGGGGCAGTGCGATAAACCCCCAACGCTGCGGGCGTGATACCTTTTGGCATGTCCTTGGGCGGTGGCCCGGCATGTTCCCGGAAGCGCTTCCACAGCCGCTCCCGCATCTCGCCCGGCCAGAGCATGCGGCTTGAGCAAGCCGGCGCCATCAAGGTCTTCTCCGACGTCAATTCCGGCAGGAGCATGGACCGGCCGGGCTTGGCCGAGCTACTAGATTATGCCCGCGCTGGCGACACCCTGGCCGTCGTGCGGCTCGACCGGCTCGGACGCTCGCTGGCGGAGCTGCTGGAAACGGTGAAGATGCTGCGGGGGCGACAGATCGACCTTCTCAGCCTTGAGGAGAAGATCGATACGTCCTCGGCGCCGGCGAGTTGATCTTCCACGTGTTCGGCGCCATCGCTCATTTCGAACGACGGCTGATCTCGGAATGCACGAAAGACGGGGTGGTAGCTGCACGGGCGAAAGGGAAACGACCTGGGCGACAACCGCTCGACCTGAATCAAGCTGATCAAGGCCGAGGTATCGCCGGCTGAAGCTGCGCGGCAATTGGGTCTCGGCCGATCGACCGTTTATCGGGAAATGAGACGACTGGGCATCAGTCGGCCAGCGTAGCGAGCATTTCCAACGCTTGCAAACTCTCGCGCTGGGGGGTAGTGTCTCAGTTTGAAATTTTAGGATTCAGCGTGAACAGTCAGAAGGCGGCTGACATGAGCCGTCCACGCGCATGTGTCAGCGCACATCCAGCCGATTGCTTCGAGCATCTCACTATGAAGCTGGGGCAAGTCGCGATGGAAAATCGGTTCATGGTGCGCGATCCTATTTCGGAAGCGACGGATAACGTTAAAGCGTTGGTGCACAGGCTCACGACCTCGCCTCCTGCCCACCGCAAAGCCAGCGAAGAGAGTCTTTCGCCAGATGTTATCGTCATAACCTGGACCGAGGAGCCCAACCCAAAAGGCGTATTTAAGTTCTGATACAATCGCATCGTTAGAAGGCCAGTCGGCCTCTTTCTGTAGCTCGGCAACAGCCTCGCCAATCATAACCTTGGAAGCTTCGGACAACGGCGGTCCGCCGTTTGTCATCCAATCAGACCCATAAACTTCCGACATTCGGAAATGGATCGTGTTCCGCAAGCATATTTCCACGCACTACAAAGGCGTATAGAAAGCCTCTGAGAGCCGTGCGTTGCGCTCGTAATTGGATAGAGCGGCTGAGAGATCGTCGCCACATGCGGCAAGATATTTCTTAAGCCGACTGAGACTCAGGGTCTTAACCAATGACTCGTTTATTGCATCCGTTCGCAAATTGTTCACTTGTCCTTAACGCCAAGTTCTATATATGTACCCCTCGTAAACCCCGGGTCGGCCTCTGTCTCGAAGCATCTGCTTCCTGAGATATGCTCCCGGGGTCAGTCGTTTTAGGCCCGTACGTTCTTCCGGTATGGTCCGCGCTTTCCCGGCTTTGGCGCAACAGCATCCATCCTGTCGCAAATGTCGTCCATTGACCAGAGAGTTTGCGAAAGTCCAGCCGCCATCGCAGGCGACATTTTCAAAGTCTTGTGGATGCGGATGAAGTTGTACCAGACCGTGTACAGCGCGACCATGTGGACATGGTTTTCAAACTTCTTTGAGAAGGCATTGGTGAGGCGTGTAAAGCGGCGCATCTGCATGCGCATGGTGAGGTTCTGGCGTTCAACGTGCGACGTGCTGACGTGCGCCAGATCGGGAGAGCCTTCAATACGAGTCTTCCTCGCGCCAGTACAGACGGCGGGGCTGTAGCGGCGTTCCTGTGGCACTGCCTTGCCTTCCGGCTCGCCATACATCTTGACCAGCATCACGTAGTCGATGTCGGCTCCAAAGGCTTCCTCGACCGCATTGAGATAGGCGCGGTGGCCGTCAGTGGTAAGCTGGACGCGGTTGGCAAGACGGTCCTTAACGTCATCCATGAAGGCCAGCGCATATTCGCCGTCGCGACCGCCGACCAGCCAGGAAATGATAATCTTGCTGTCGCTGTCGAGAGCGGTCCAGGTCCAAGTGTCGCCAGCTCCGTCAACGTGGTTCTTCATAGCCGCGACGTTCTTTTGCTTCGCGCCGGTGAAACTCCAGATTTCATCACATTGAACGCGCTTGGCCTTCACGTTGCGGACTTCGCGGTCGTGCAGATCGGCGCAGAACTTACCGGCATCGACAAGCAGCTTCGAAACGGTGTTGATCGACACGTCGGCAACGCGAGAGATCGAGCGCATGCTCGACCCCTCGCAAAGCATCGTAAGGATCTGGACACGGGTTTTGAGGGGCAGCTTGTTCATGCCCCTAATATCTGAACTTTTATGCTTAGTGTCAAGCATGAAATTTCACATCAATCCTTGATTCACAAACGGCTGTCACTATGTTAAGCAGCGACAGCCGTAGTGATTTGGTGGAGCGCTCGACAGGACTCGAACCTGCGACCGGGAAGCTACGAAACTCCAGCTCTATCCAACTGAGCTACGAGCGCGAAGCGGACGGCCCGAAAGCCGCCCGCCCGATGTTGCCGACCTAGAGCCGCTGCGCTTCCCTGATCCGGACGCAGCGGCTTTCCTATTTGGAAGGGCCCCGACCGCCGGTCGGCTCGAAGCAGGGGCCCTTGTCTCTTCTGAACATCGAACGCTCCAATTTTGATTCTTAGGGCAGCATAGGCCCTTTCTTCACCGGCGCAAGAAAAAAATCAGGTAGAGAGGTACGCTATATCTTGCGCTCCGTAAGATATGGATGCTAAGAGAGAGGCAGAAGGAGTGCGCAACCATGTCCGACGAGGAAGTTCAAAACGGCAAACCGCGTTTTCGTAGCCCGCCTTATCCATCCATTGATCTCGCGAAGGCCATAGAGCGCGCGAAGCAGGTCTATGCGAAGGCCATGCATCACCCAGCCGGTGTGGGAGTTCTTGCAGAGGCGTGGGGCTATAAAGAGAAGAGCAGCGGTTTGTGGGCAACCGCCGCCGCGCTGTTGCACTATGGCTTGGCTCGGGATGAGGGTTCTGGGCCAAAGCGCAAGTTCAGCCTTTCAGATATTGCCATCCGAATAATTCGAGATGCCGACCCAGAATCGGAAAAACGAAAAGAAGCAATCCGGCGCGCGGCGATGGCGCCAGCAATCCACACTGAAATCTGCAATCAATTTGGCAGCGACCCTGCCGTTTCAGATATCGTTCTGAAAAACTATCTGACCCTTGACCGCGCCGACGAGGGCAAGGCGGCCTTCAGCGATCAGTCCGCAGATGATGTTATTCGGGTCTACAAGGACACTATGTCCTATGCAGGATTCGCAGATTCTGCTATCTTACCTCTAGTCGATGAAGAAATAGACGAGGCTGCGGACGTTAGCCTTTCCGACGCCGGGCAAAAGCAGACCCGCGAGCCGGAGAGGCCAAAAACCCCTCCAGTGGCCAAAGGAGTAATTCTGATGGATGGCGAGCGAATTCTGCAGGATGGAATTTTGTCGCGAGATGCGACTTACAGGATCATCGTTAGTGGTAAAATTGGCGCCCGTGAAATTGAGCGCCTGATAGCCAAGCTGGAACTGGACAAGGAAATCCTGGCCGAAGAGGACGACGTGATTACTTCGACCAACGCTTCGCAGCAGCCTTCTTAGCGATTTCAGCGCGCCGCTCAGGCGTCATGTTCTCGGCGCGCTTCTTCCCGCCCTTTGCACCAAGCGCCTTGGCGGCAGGGTCTTTGCCGTCGTCAATAACGTCGTCGGCTTCCTCGCCTGTCGCAATGCGCATGACGCGAACGGCGTTGCCGATCACGTCAGCGGGGCGCTTCTGGCCTTTAGGTCCGGTAGGCATCGCGTACCACCTTGAAACCAGACGCTTCCAACGAAGCTAGCGCCGCATAGGCGAACGTTTGGCAGTTTTCGAACGGGTCATTGCCTTCATGGGCCGTCGCGTGGAAAGCGGAAAGAATGCCCTCGAACATGGCGGTCACCGCTTCGTCCCTGTCCTTGTCTGTCATATCGGCTCCTATGCTTTCCGCTAAGCATATAGGAGGTCGGTCCGAAATGGGAAATGCATATTGCATTCCGTCAAATTTCAAACTGAGACACTACCCGCTGGGGAACTTCAAGGGCAAATAGTGACCGAAGTCGACCTTCGCCGTCTCGGTCTTTATGGCTTCATAACTGCTCATTCTGGCCATTCGCATTGCCGGCCGCAACATCGAGCGGGCGCGACAGCAGTGGGTCCCTATGGCGCATGGACCATAGCTGCCGGTGGCGAAACCATCTTCCTTCCCTACCTGTCGGGTGGAGTTCCGTCAACGGGAGTGCGAGATCCTTAATAAATCGTTGACGCAATGGCACCTACGGTGCTGCCAGACCTTGCTCAGATGTCACGGACTACCGGGATGATGTCAGTCATCAACATGATCGAAAGCGCAGCGGTAGTCATTCTCGCCGTGCTTTTCCTCGCCTTTCTGGGTGACCGTCTCGAGCGTTCCTTCTGGGCAAAGAGCATCGTCTTCGGGATCGTGTTCGGCGCGACCGGACTGATCAGCATGGCATCGCCGGTCGAATTCGCCCCCGGGTATTTTGCTGATGGGCGCAACATCGTGATGGCGTTCTCTGGTGATTGCAAGGGCTGGGCGCGTCGACAATTTGCCTCAGGCGGCGTTTGTCCTATCGTCGGATGCCATACTCTCGTTGATTGACTCAGTTCGCGATGGAACAGAACGCAAAACTGCACGGCGAAGGCCCGCGAGTGCATTGCTTGCACAGCTAAAGCCGCTCGATGCAAGCGTTGTGAAGATGCGTCTTGAGCCTCGGTCTCAAGAGGAGACTGTTGGCGGACGCGGACGTGTATTTTAGTCGTCGTTCATGTCGCGCTATTTGATGAGCTCCCAGTGCATCTTTGACGTGATCAAGAGGCGTAACCTCACCGCTGAACTTTGGTTAGAATCCGCAGACTCGCGCGGCATCTATGCAGACGATATCTGCATCAGTGCAGTGACGCCCATGACCATCAGATGGCAACTTGAACAAGCGCTCACGGCGGCACGGGCAAAGCCCGAAGCCGCCGTGCATCCCGTGCCGGTGATCAGAGACTTCATCGACCAGGCAAGCAGGCTGTTCGAAGATTTCGCGCGCGATGACCGGATCATTGCGATGGACCATCGGATCGCCGCACGCTGGGGGGATTTGCTTGACATGAGGATCACATATTGACACCCCGACGGTCGGCCATTCGATGTGCCTAGCGCGACAAAGGTTGAGATCGCAACAGCGTTGGTTGGGAGGGGCGATTTCCCATTTGTCTACGTGGACTACCATCAGGATGGGCACGCAGAAATCCCGGGGCTCACGGTAGAAAATCCTGAAGACTTTGTTCGCAAGTGAAATGGCGCAGTCCGCTCCCAATAGATTTCAGATCTTGGCACTGAGCGGTGGGGCTACCGAGGGCTCTTCGGCGCCGAGTTTCTCGCCGCATGCGAGTCAAAGTTCAACGTTCGGTGCAATAACCGCTTCGACATCATTTCTGGAACCTCTATCGGCGCGCTTCTTGCTGCCGGCCTTTCAGCATCCGTTCCAGCGACGACATTGGCGGCAATAATGAAAGACTACGGACCGTCGATCTTCGCTCGTGGTATCGCCACTGGGGTCAAACGGCTTGTGGTCGCGGCACTCTATAGTCCGGTTCCAATCCTTGAGGCTATTCGTAAGACGCTCGGCAAGCCCATTGCCGAAACGCTACTCAGCGACTACGAACCTGCGCTCATCATCACGGCCATCAACTACTCCACAGGCGAAACGAGTATCTTCCGTTCCAAAGGCATTGCGGGGAAAGCGGCCAGCGCAGTGAGCATCGAAGATGCCATACTCGCAAGCGCGGCGGCGCCGACTTTTTTTCCGACGAAGAAGATTGGCCCTAGCGAGTACATTGACGGTGGTCTCGTAGCGAACGCACCAGATATCATCGCACTTCTCGACGCTTTGAACTTCTGTCACGCGCGGATGGAGGAGGTCTACCAGCTTTCGATCGGCACCGCGTCACGTCGGCAAGGTTCCGCAGTGCATGATAAATCTCGAGCTCCCGGATCTTTTTCATGGATAGCGCGCCGTGGTCTTATCCAAACAATAATGGCAGCCCAAGAACATTTGGTGCTGTCTCAGATGAGCAGCCTCCTTCGAAATCGATTTCTACGCATTGACGAAGAACCTGCGCAAAACCAGGTCGAAGCCATCAAATCACTGGATCTTGCATCTCCGGCAGCAACAGAAACGCTTCCGCTATTGGCGTCACATCGATCGATCCGCAGTAACGGCATAGGAACTGAAGCCGAATATTCGCTCCGTAACTTATGCCAGTCGCGCCAACTTCGGCCTGAATCGCTTTTCCAGGGCGAAGGCTGTCATCAGAAGGCTTTCATCAAGAGAATACAGAAATGCACCAGGTGCCCGGCGACCCGGCGCTCATCGGGTGAGCGTGACGCGAACAGAACCTTGTCCGTATTTCCTGTCCATCTAGAGCCCCACCGATCCACTGCGGCGCCCCGATTGCTTCCGCGCTCCTATTTGCTGCAGGCCGGCTCGCCCGGATGCCCGCAGGACGGCTTCTTGCCTGGCGGCTGCTTCGGCAGTCGTCGCTCTTGCATCTGGGGCTTGGGCTGGACATGGAATTCCGGCTTCGGCTGGGCATGAAACTCCGGCTTCTGCGGCAGGCCTCGCTCTTGCGTTTGGGGCTTTGGCGGCGCGTGAAACTCAGACTTCTGCGGCTTGGAGAAAACCTGCAGGTTCGACTTTTCCTGCAGCTTGAGCTGGCGCTGCGGATCCTCGTTCGGCTTGTTGACTTTGAAGTTCCGCTGGACGTTGACTTCCGCGCCGGCGGAACCTCCACCGCCGTTCTGCGGCTTGCGAAACTTCCTGTTCCCGTCGCCCGGCGCCAGATCACTCGGTCCGACAACGGCCTGGCCTGCGGACAGGTCCTTGCGCGTCAGCTTTTTCGGCTTGCCGCCACCCTGGTCGGAAAAGTCAGGTGGATTGTTCTCCTTGAATTTTTCCTGCGCGCTCTGGCCCAGCCGGGCTGGCGCACCGTTGACGGTCGGCAGCTTGCGAAACTTCTTGTTCCCGTTGCCCGGCGCCAGATCACTCGGTCCGACAACGGCCTGGCCTGCAGACAGATCCGTGCGGGTCAGCTTCTTCGGCTTGCCGCCACCCTGGTCGGAGAGGACAGCTGGGTTGTTCTTCTTGAACTTTTCCTGCGCGCTCAGGCTCTGCCCGGCCGGTGCACCGTTGACGGTCGGCAGCTTGCGGAACTTGCCGTTCTTGCCCAGCCCATTGCCGGCTCCGTTCTGCTGACCATTCCCCTGTCCGGTAACGCCAGCGCCGGCATTTCCCGTAGACTGCTGGCTGCCACCCAAGATCCCTCGCTCGCTAAGCAGCTTCTTGGACCTGTTGTTGGGTAAATTCTGCCCGTTGAGCACCGGCGGTTTGCCGTTGACGAGCGGCAGCGCCCTGCCATTCGCTCCCGGCAAAGCATGATCCATTGAGAGCGTCTTCGATAGCGGCTTTGCGCCTCCAGGCTGCTTGCCTTGCGCAGCCCCCTGGCCGAGCTTGCCCAGGGCGGCAGAGTTCCGGTTGGAGAGTGCAGCCTTCTTCTGCAGCAGCGGCGGCAGCGCCACTTTTGCCGTTAGCGCGGCCGCTCCTAGACCCTCGGCAGCGCCTAGCTTTTGGGCGGTAGTAAGGCCGCCCGGCGCGTTACCATTGGCCTGCCCAGCCTCACCGTTGGTCTCGTTGTTGATCGTCCTGTTGTTGATGATGGTGGTGTTGTGGATGTTGTTGAAGACGATGTTATCGCGCGGTGGCACAATGTTGCGCGGCGGGTTGACCCATACCGGCACCGGCACGAAGAGGGGCACCGGCAACACGAAAATATCGACTGCCGGCCGTGGTGGCGCCAACACAATGAAGTCCGGCGGAGGCGGCGGCAGGAAGATCACTGCGACAGGCGGCGGCGGCTCGAAATGGAAATCGGGATCGCCGAAATAGAGTACGGGCCGATCGACATAGATGATTTCCTCCTCCTCCGGCGGCGGCACATCGTAGGCGTATACGGTGAAATCCTCCGGCGGCTCCAGCGCTGCATCGAAATGCTCCAGCCGCCGGCGGGCATCCCAGGCGTGCGGACCGTGCGGATAGCGATTGAGGTACGACCAGTAGGCTTCCGGCGTATCCTGGAGCCAGGTTTCGCGCCAAGTGATCGCTTCGCGCCGCGCAGCGATGATGGCACGCACGCGCTTGGCCATTGGATCGTGTGGGAAAGCGCCGACGAAATCCTCGTAACCGCGGAGCGTGTCGTGGTCGAGGGCCGCAACATAGGCGTCGTGGGCGTCGAAGTCGCGGATCTCCCTGGTCCGGTTGGCCCGAGACTCAGCCTCCGAGACCTTGGGCGCGGGCGCATCCGGAGCGCGGTCGAAGAAGACGAAGGGCGCCGTGATCTTTGAGGCGTTCCACGGAACTTCCGCGCCCTGGGTCACCCCGTTGACGCGAAGGCGCGTGCGATCGAAAACATCGTCAAGCGGCAGACCGCCTTCGCGCATCATCTCGGCCAGCGCCTGGGCGTAGGCGCCGTACGGTCCCTTGCCCTCTGGCGCGACGGTTCCCGGAGCGGCATTGAATGCGATAAGCATGTTCGGATCGGGATCGACCAGCGCGAGGCCGCCGGCCAGCGGCTGTTTCATCTGCGGGAATGCATTCGGCCGCGCCGCATCTAGCACGACGATGTTGACCTTGGTCGGCAGTCCGGCCAGCGACTTCGAGACATCTGAGAGCCGCATTCCCTGAAGCGGGACGTCGGTTGGATTGGCGATCTGGGCATCGATTGGCAAGAAATAGTTCTCGCCTTCAAACTGCACGCCACGGCCGGCGAGATAGACGAAGACGACCGCATCGGAACCGGCGGCGGAAACCTTGCCGAGGAAATCGCGCAGCGCGCCACGCAGCGATTCCTGGTCGACATCGCGGGCGCCGACCACATCGAACCCCGCCGCCTGCAAGGTCTGTGCGATCAGGCCGGCATCATTGGCCGGCGTCACGAGCGTGCCCGAAGGATAGGCGGCATTGCCGATGACGAAAGCGAGGCGTTTTTCACCCTGGGCGTGAGCCCCCGTCGCCGAAGCGGCCACGAAAACGACGAGGAGGAAGAGGCAGAGGAATTTCTGGAGCGTCAGCATGACAATCCGCCATCCGTACAAACAATAACGCTGCAGAGACAGAAATCTTCCGCAGACGTTGCAAAACAGAATCTCGCGCCGCTTTGCGGCACAATTTCGTCTAAAAAAAGCGGTTCAGATCGGCGGTATCCAGCAATTGAAAGCGAGACTTCTATCTCGCCGTGCATGAAACAGTCAAAATGGAACTATGAAGGTTCATGGGATTCGGCTCAAGCGTCATAAGACCGCGCGAGCGCGCCACGTGGCGTTGTCAGTCGGCGCTCCGGGACTGGATACCTAAAGCGCGATGAATGCCCGCCCTCGCGTTCTAGACCTCACATGGTCGTTCACGGAAAAGAGCGGGAAGCAGCTGGCAGGCGTTCGGATCGCACCTACTCCGCGCGCGCCCATTGGTGCGACCGCCAGCACATTGGAAACTGCCGCCAGGCAAGCGAGCCGCTGGGCGACGCGCAACGATTCTCTGGGCCCGAGTCTCGATCGGTCGGCCGCTACCAGCCATAGCTGAAAGTAGCGCCACCACTGCCATTGCCGTTCTGCGCGACATTGGCGTCGGTGTTTCGGCCAAACTGGAAGATACCGTAGGCGTTCTCATTGCCGTTCTGCTGCAGCGTGGCGGAATGGCCATTGCCCTCCTGCTGGATGATGCCCAGATTGCCGCGACCGTTTTGTCCGATGCCAGCTGCGTTTCGCTGTCCGGACTGACGAATGCTGGCACCATGCAGGCCGCGATACAACGAATAGAAGCGCAGTCCAGTCGCCAGAGCGCGGGCGTCGCGGGCGTTGCCGGGGGCAAATGTCGCCGAAACCCAGCCGCCCGCGTAAGCCGGTGCGGACAACGCCGCCTGGCCGATGCTGCCGGCAACGAGAACGGCGGCAAGAGTTTTGAACATATTGCGGGTCATCTTTGGTCTCCATTTTCCGGCTGCCCAGCCTATGGCCAACCTTCTCATTTGGTGGCTGAACCCTCCCGGAATCCTTCGTTCAGCTGTCGTTCAGTCATTTTTTCTCCCGGCCTGACGCACATAGAAAAAGGGCGCCGATTGCCGACGCCCTTTTCGTAAATCTGGCGATGCGATCAGGTCGCGCCGCCGAGCCGCTCGGCACAGCTGATGCTCTTGCCATCGACCGTGAGCTCGAGCCTAGCATCATAGACGGCGCCCTTCGCGTCAAGGGTGACGGCGCCGAGCGTAGCTGGCTTGCCGGGCGCTGCGCTGAAGGCGCCGTCCTGCTCGATATTGGTGCCGCCGGTGCGAGCGGCACTTTCAACATGGAACGAGTAGGTGCCGCTCACGCTTTTGTCGGCATAGGCGAGCGCCTCCAACGAGACCATGTCGACTTCCGGCGTAGCGCGGATCTCGCAGCGCACCGGCCCGGGGGACTGATCGGCGGTGGCCATGGCCGCCAGCGCGCCGGCCGGGATCAGAACCAGGGCGAGCGCGGCCATGACGCGGCGGGGATGCTTCACGATGTGTGGCATATTCGTCTCCTTGGCGTTCGTGGGCCGCGGCCGCGGACTACGGGCCGCCCGGCATTGCCGTGTTTATGGGCAGGCCTGGACGAAAGCGGCGACATTGCCACTGCCACCCTGGCTGACATCGGCGTCGCAGCCGTGGCCCGCCTGCACGCCGGCAGCAATGTTGCCGTTGCCGTCCTGGGTTAAGATGGTGGTGTGGTTCGAGCCGAACTGGGCGATGCCGGCCACGTTGCGGTTGCCATTTTGATAGGTGGCGCCGTGGTTGCCGATCCCCTGCTGGCCAATGGCCGAAAGGTTGTGGCGGCCGCGCTGCTGGCCGATCACCTTGTTGAAGCGGCCGTTCTGGTAAACCCGGATACGGTTCTTGAAGCCGTTCTGGGCGCCGCCAGCCGAATTAGACCAGCCATACTGCTCGATACTCACGTCGTTGGCCATGGCTGGGGCAGCGACGACAATGCCGACAAGAGCGGCAAGCGCGGTTGCGATGAAAGAATTGCGGATCATGAGGGCGTCTCCTTTGGCGGACGGGACCGCGAGTTGAACGGCTTCGTTTTAGGAGATGCCGTTCGAACCGATGCTGAAGGCGGCGTTCAGCCGTGGTTCAGGAGGAGAAGCCGGAGGCCGCCTACGTCCCTGCCCCTCATAATTGGGCTGATCGCCACTTCAGGCTGAAGAGGGCGGTGGCCGAAAAGCAACGCCACCTCTTCGATCGAAAAGCCAATTTTGAGCATAACGTTCGACATCCGCAGCTTCGTTACGCCATTGCGGCGGCGGACCACGGCAGCTTCTGCCGCGCCGCGCGGGCGCTCGACAATTGGCGCTACTTGCTCGTTCCGATGCACGCTACTGCAACATTTCCTTCGCCGCCGGCATTGTACTTTTCTGAGCGCTGCACTTTGCTCGTAATTCGTATCTCGTAATTCGTATAAAGACCCGAGATTCGCGGGTCTCTATGCTGGACTCCTCGGCCAGTCTGCGGCTGGCGTACTCCTTCCGGTTTAATTGCTTGATTGCTAATGTCCCGCTAGCCTTCAAATCCAAGTGTGTGACCGGTGCGACGTCCGCGCTGCCAAGCCGGCCTCAAGGGCGAAGGTGCGCATTAACTGAAGTGCGCCGTCTTCTTCCACGAGCGCGGCGAAATCCCGCGACCGATCATTCGAAGCCAAGCGTTCCGCGCCTCCAGCCTCAACCTCGTCGTTAGCGCGATCGTGCATTGGGATCCGGTCTATATCGAACGGGCCGTCACTCACTTGGGCAAAATGCATCGCGAGGTTCCGGATCACCTGCTGAAGCGCGTCTCGCCGCTGAGCTGGGAACACATCAATGTGACCGGCATCTACACATCTACAGTTGGTATGCAGATCATCAGATGCCAGAAGGCTTCCGGCCGCTCAGATTTCCGGCTCGGTTCCGCCACGCCGCATGAAGTTCATGCTCCGTTCGACCTTATCGTGTCGCTGGGAACAATTCTTGTTCCGACCCTAGAAAAGCCTGCCGCTCGTATTTGTGCGTGCTGATCGGACGGCGACATAGTGCGCCGTTGCGCACAGAGGGCCGTGCCCGTCCATCGGCGGGCTGGGCCTGCTATCGTACTGTCCTTGACGAGTTCGAACTGGATGGCCAGATGCTTGGCGTCATTGGCTGTGCGGTCGGTTCTTCGTTCGCCGTACTGGTGTTGAGCAGCTGTCTGCCTGACCGCTGGCCATCGCTGGGATCAATAACCCGCGCGCCAGGAGTGCCCCGCGGTGTCGTCGCCGCGGCCTCAGCTTGCAACCGCAAGCGGCGCTTTCTTCGTGACGGACGGCTGCCGGCGCAAGCGACGCTTGGCTGCGAGCTTGAGCGCTACCGGCGGCTCGCTTGACAGCGCGCCGCGCACTGCATCGACGATGCTATGGGCAACGAAATCGGCATTGATGTCGCCGGCCAGTGCTGCCGCCGCCTGGCTGTCGTCGTTGCCGGCCTCCGACCAGAACGCGATGCCAACCCTGAGCGCCGGCCTGGCGCGCTTCAGCCGGCGCACCAGGAAGCGGGCGTGCTTGACGGAATCGGGGTTGAGGAAGCCGACAACGACGGTATCGACAGCGGCAAGATCGAGCCGGCGAATGCTCGCCGGGTCCATATCGGCGAAGCCCGCCGTCGACACCGTCGCGCCTTGAACTTCGAGCACCTGCGCCAGCATGGCAGCGGCGGCATCATCAAGCTCGCCGCGCCCGCCGCAACACAGCACTGACATGCCGACGCCGTTAGGCAGTTCGATCTCGTCCTCGGCTTCCTTGCCCTCCCCGGCTGTTTCCTTTCCCACATCCGTCTTGCCATACTCGGCGAAAGCCGGCTCATCCTCTTCGACCGCTTCTTCGTGTGCGCTGTCGTCGAGATTTGCCACCAGCGTCAGCGCGCTGGCTGCCATCTGCCGTCTCTGCTGGTCGTCCATGACGCCGCGGACACGATCCTGCTCGCCGAGCAACAAAGCGGGAATGACGATCTTGTCGTAGAACTCGACCAGATATTTCTCAAGCATCTCTTCGGCGTGGTCGGTGGCTTCGTCCGGATCGCCGGCCAGGAGCCGCTGGTAAAGCCGGGCATGCGGTTCGAGCACTGGCTGGTTGCCGAACAGCACGTCGAGGAATTCGAACTGCGGCACGTGCCTGCCGAGCACAACCAGACAGACGGTGAGGGGCGTCGACAGGACCAGGCCGAGCGGGCCCCACAGCCAAGTCCAGAAGATCGCCGCAACGATGATGGCCAATGGCGAGAGTCCCGTGCGCGCGCCATAAAGCCAGGGTTCGATGACATTTCCGGTGAGCAACTCCATCACCATGAAGAGGGCGGCGGTCCACAGCACTAGCGACCAACCGGGCGCCACCGCCAGCGCCAGGAACAGTGGTACGAGCGCCCCGATGACCGGGCCGATATATGGAACGAAGCGCAGCGCCA
The DNA here is from genome assembly GCF_040318335.1 of Mesorhizobium sp. M1182. Taxonomy (NCBI): domain Bacteria; kingdom Pseudomonadati; phylum Pseudomonadota; class Alphaproteobacteria; order Hyphomicrobiales; family Phyllobacteriaceae; genus Mesorhizobium; species Mesorhizobium sp. M1182. The sequence continues at coordinate 4,366 of NZ_JAMYMD010000048.1, read as the reverse complement.
GCGCCAGCAGGCCCCACAGCAGCGCATTGGGGATGCCCAGAATCCAGAGCCCGATAGCGATCGGTATGGCATAGACGATATTGAGGACCAGCTGCATCAGCAGATACTGGCCGACGCGCTTGCCGGCATCCTGCAGCGCCTGGGTGGTGCGGTGCAGATCACCATAGCCGACTAGGCGGATGAAACGATCGCGCAGATCCTCGCGCTCCAGCAGCATGAAGATGACGACAACGACGATCAGAACCGCCGAGGCCAGCGGGCTGATCAACGGACCCATGAGGTTCTGCAGGATCTCGAGTGGCCGTTCTCTCGCGACGATCTCGACCGGCACGGGCTCGGGCCTCGGCGCGTCGGCGGCGGGCGGTGACGGTTCCTGCAGATCGATCTCCTGCCCGACGCGCTGGATCACCTGACTCAATCTGGCAATGATCCCTCCTCCTGCCCCGGTTTCCTTGAGCGAGCGGATCTTGGTCAGGATATTTGTCTGGTAGGCCGGGATGTTCTGCGCCAGTTCGCTGACCTGCGACGCGGCAATGAAGGAGAACAGAGCGAGTGCCGCGAATGCACCGAGCACACTGACGATGACGGCAGGAAGGCGGGGAATGCCGACGCGCTTCAGAGCCGACACCACGGGCGCGAGCGCGAAGGTCAAAAGCAGCGCAATAGCGATCGGCAGGAACACTTCGCGCCCGAAATACAGCGCCGCAACCGCCGTCACGATGGTAGCGACGGTGGGCAATGAAGTGCGCGGACGGGCATTGGGGGCGAACGGAATGCCCACCAGCCCGGGCTCTGATGGGTAAATTCCGTTTAGACGATTTGCCGCCACTGAATACCTCGCCCTGCCAGCCGCCATGATATTGGGCATATTTAGCTGGCGTGCAACATCAGTGGGTCTACGCGCGCTTGCCGGATTCAGCGAACAGTCCGGCTCGCACGTTGTCGTGCTGCGCCGGTTAGATTCAATCCGCGACACGAGCCGTCAAGTGTGTAACAAGGGCCGAAGAGGAGGCGAAGGCGCCTCCAGATCGGCCTTGAGCCTTGTTCCACCCAATTGCGAATATCGAGGACGCGCAGACGCTGTCGCAGGCCATCGTCAACACGATCGCCGAACCGTTCCTCGTCCTCGACGAAAAGTTTCATGTGCTGGCGGCCAGCCGCTCTTTCTATCAGACCTTCAAGGTCGACCCCGAGGAGACACACGGCGCCCTTCTCTATGCGCTAGGCGACGGCCAGTGGGACATTCCGGCACTGCGCCTGCTCCTAGAGACGATCATCCCTGAGAAGACCGCCATGGACGGCTTCGAGGTCGAGTATGATTTCCCCAACATCGGCAAACGCACGATGCTGCTCAACGCGCGAAAGGTACTTTACGACCACAATTCGGCCGTCACCATCCTTCTCGCCTTCAACGACATAACGGCGCGGCGTGTCATCGAGCGGGAGAAGGAAGAGCTTCTCGGCCGCACCGAAGACCTGTTGCGGCAAAAGGATGTGCTACTACGTGAGATGGAGCATCGGGTTGCCAACAGCCTGCAGATTATCGCCAGCATCCTGTTGCTGAAGGCCCGTTCGGTCACCTCCGAGGAAACCCGCCAGCATCTGAAAGATGCCCACCAGCGGGTCATGTCGGTGGCTGAAGTGCAGCGCCATCTCCACACCTCAGCAGGCATCGACGAAATCGACGTCGGCTCCTATCTGCCGAAGCTGTGCAGCAGTCTGGCCTCGTCGATGATCGGGGATGCACAGCCGATCGCCGTCAAAGTCACCGCGGAAGCCGGCAGGATCGACTCGCAGAAGGCGGTCAGCTTCGGGCTGATCGTCACCGAACTTATCCTCAACGCGATCAAATATGCGTTCCCCCGGGAGAAGACCGCAGCCCTGATCCAGGTGTCTTACGAGACCAATGGCAGCGACTGGAAACTGACGGTCTCCGACAATGGCACCGGCAAGCCAGCCGGCCGCGCACCAAATAGCGGCTTGGGAACAGCCATCGTGGAGGCACTGGTGAAGCAGCTCGAGGCCCGGGTGGATGTTATCAGCGACGCCAACGGCACGAGCGTATCGGTGTCCAGGGCAACGTTCACGTCGCGCATACCGCGGGCGGCGTAGCCCTTCCCACAACTCTCAGACCCAAAAAACAGCAAACCCGAACATCGTATTCTGCGTCAACGGCGTGGGCGACGTGCCTCTGGGGCTGGGACCAGGCCGATTGCGAAGTCTGGTTCGGCGAGCCACGCGGAGGTACGGCGAGCAAATACTATTCTCGAGACTACCTGCTTTGCTTGCTCGCCCCCGCCAATGGCAGCGAGTTCACCTCGAACGCCATCCTCTCCTGGGCGGATCAGAACCGCGTCGAATGCCATTACAACGCGGTGTATGTCCATGCCGATAATACGCACGGCTCCCTCCATCGTTGGTCACGAACAGGGAGCGAGCGGGCAACACGACAAATACGGATCCGCGCTCGCAGCGCATCCGGGCGAGTCGTAGGGGCGGCCAGATAATGTGCTCGAACTCGCAGTTCATCTGCATACGACGGACCTGCCCGCACTAGCGTGCTCCCGGTGCCCCGTGGCCCGGATGCGCCAAGCTTACCGAACCTGACGTACCGAACAAACGATGGCACCAAGAACATCATGCCGGATAATGGCTTCATCGAGAGCTTCAACGGCCGACTGCGCGATGAACTGCTCAACGAGACGCTGTTTACTTCGCTGGCTCAGGCACGCGTCGCATCGCCCTGTGGCGCGCCGACTACACAACACCGCGCGGCCGCATTCCCAAATCGCCTGGCAGACACCGGCCGAGTTCGCCACTACCTTCAATCTGCGACGGTCGCTCGCGCGTGCGCGAACTCGATCCCTTGCCGCCGGGGGCGCGCGAGCCGCTGTCCGAATGGATCGACGATTGTGCCAATGCGCTGGTCGAGGCGATCATCGCCATCACCTCCGTCATCGACATCGAGGCGATCGTCCTCGACAGCATCCTGCCGCGGCCGATTCATCTCGAGCTGCTGGCAAAGGTGCAGACCCAGTTCAACAGGATCAGCGCCATCGGCATCGTGGCGCCGGAAATCGTCTCGGGACAATTCGGCCCCGAGGCTTCGCCGATCGGCGCGGCGATGCTGCCGTTCTCGGCACTGTTGGCGCCCGACAGCGGAGTGCTGATGATCGGCAAGGACAGAACAATGCTGCTGGGCAGCCTGTCGAGGCTTGCCAGCCAAGGCCAACCAGCAAGAAGCTCAGCGCCTTCAACGGCATAAGATATTGCCGCGAAAGAGCATCAAGCTCCGGCCATCATCAACATCAGCTCACAGTCAGGCACGGGCACGGCGGGCTTTTTGCGCCGGCACCGGAACTTTTAGCGGCTGCTAATCTTCATTCGTCACCGACATTGCAATGCCGATCGGTCCGCGCTCCGCTTCAGTGCCGGCCCAGGAAGCCAGGAGGAACATATGAACTGGGATCAAATCAAGGGAAAATGGACGCAGTTCAAAGGCAAGGCGAAAGAGCAGTGGGGTGACCTCACCGACGATGATCTTGATCGGATCGAGGGCAACCGGGACCAGCTCTTGGGGCGTATCCAGGAGCGATATGGCATCGCCAAGGAAGAGGCAGAGCGCCAGGTTGACAACTGGTCCAGAAGCATCAGCTGAGCCTTGGACGCAACGCCGTCTTCTGCCCCCACCGGGGTGAAACTTTGCGTCGCCCGCCGTGCCGACTGGTGCGGTGGGCTCTTTCGAGAGGCCCCGCGAGGAACCTTTAGCCGTATCTAATATTCTACTTGCGTGGCGGGCTTCGCCCCGGCGTGCGCCCCGCCCGGAGGCGAAGGAGTGCAATGATGAACAACATTATCTGGCTGGTCGGCGCGATCGTGATCGTAATCGCCATTTTGAGCTTTTTGGGTCTGCGATAGCATCCTGAACCCTCTCTTCGAGCCGGCGACCGTCCCCGCTCGGCATGGCCTCAGCACGCCCAAGCTGGTCAGACTTAGGTCCCAAGCGAGACGCTCTGGGATTGGACCGAAGCCCCGGCTGAGGAACGTAGCCGGCTGGCTCACGTTGTGGTGAGCTTTTGGCGCGACGAAGATGCGTCCGGGCGGAAGAGTTCAAGCCAGGAGGAGAGGCCCGACGCTCCGAACGGGCGTCGGGGCTGGGCGTAAATGCAAACAATCAGCAGACTGTTCAATTCCCATGCCCGGGCAGCACGTGCCGTGGCCAAGCTTCAGGCTGCCGGGATTCGCCGCCGGCAAATCAGCGTGGTCGGATCTTACAACGACAATGATGAACCGATCAGCGTTGCTGGATATTACGACGATGAGATGAGCGCTCTCTGGCGGGGTGCGATTGCTGGTGCCGCACTTG
>NZ_JAMYMD010000047.1:0-41077 GCF_040318335.1 Mesorhizobium sp. M1182 | reverse complement strand
CGCTGAGGGAGGGCGGCTACCCTCTCTCAGCGTTCCTTTCTGACCCATTCGGCAGCGAAAGTCATAAGACAAGCAATTCCAGGAAGTGTGAAACGGTTTTTCCGTCCGGAATTGCGTCAAAACAAAGAGATAGAGGGATGTCGCGCAAAGGGCTGCCCTCGGGCTTGACCTCAGGGGTGCGCAGCGGCGGGCTTACCTATTTGTAAAGTAGCGGCCATCCTGTCGCAAACTCCGCCGCCTAAGCTCGATCCATCTTCTCTCGAATGAGAGAAATGATCCGGCAAGCCCTACCGCTCCGGATCGTCACCGTTGCCGCTCAGGGCCTAACGGGCCCTTTCGGCATCGCAACGAAACCAAACGGGAAAAACGAACATGAAAAAATCAGTTATCGCAACCGCAATGGTACTGGCCCTTGCATCCTCGACCGGTGCCTTCGCCAAGGCAACCACCGGCACGATCGCAAGCGTCGACAAGAGTGGCGACTCGATCACGCTGTCCGACGGCAAGACGTTCATCTTGCCGGAAGGGATCGAGGCCGAGACGCTCAAGGTCGGTGAAAAGGTCGTTGTCACCTACTCGATCAAGGCCGGCAAGCTGGCGGTTTCGAGCATTCATCAGGCCAAATAAACCAGCAAAACGAGGACCGAGCGCGGGAGCGCGCCTGTGTGGATGCCATAAGAGGCAAGGTGTCCCCACAGCAGGCCCGGTGACGCGTTCGAGGAGCAGCAAAGGAGGAGGGCAGGCTCTTTCCCTGATTAGCAGGTCGGGGGCTCTTCGCGCGAGCCAGTTATCCGATCCCCGCTCAGAAATTCTGCCAAACGTTCCGCCCCTTTACTTCGTACGATCGGAACATTGATTTTTTTGTGGGACCTACAGAATAGCGGCTTGGGTTCTCGCTGAGGTGGGAGGCCTGGTATGAACATTTGGACGAACTGCCGACCCAGCAAAATGACTGCCCACGAGCTTGTTGAAGAGCTGATCTTACAAGCCCGTCGGGGCCAAATCGTCTCCGTCAATGACACTATTGCGGCGGTGCGCCGCGACGGGCCACATCTGGTGGCAAGTGACTGCGAGCTGGTCGCTCTTATTGTTGATGTTGCACCAGCCTTTGGCCTGTTCGTCGCGTTCGATCTTCGGGAATAGCCGCATGGCTCTCCCTGGTTGCCCCCACGTCAGAACCAATACTCCCGACCGGAAGCTGGCCGCATAGCAAGTCCGTCCCTAGGTTCCGCCTATGGCAATCCTTTGGTTCTCACCTCCGGTGTACGTCAAGACGGAGCATGACGGCTTCCGCTACGGGTCCACCACGTTCAGGCTGCGGCCGAGGAACTCGTCTTGTGGACCAAGCGTGGTAAGTGGCAAAAGGCGGAGCGCGCCTGTATGATGCCATCAGCGGCAAGGTGTCTCCACAGCAGGCCCGTGACGCGTTCGAGGAAGCTGCCAAGGAGGAGGGCATGATCTTTCCTGAATAGGAGTTCTCATGGCTCGCCACTGGTTCAACCCTCCGGTCCCCGTCAAGACCGGGCGTCCAGGGGAAATCCGCAACGTCAACAACGCCGAGACAGCCGGCGAGCCATGGAGGAGGGGACATTACTCTCCCAATGACAACTAGCTAACTTGAACTGCGGTAAACGTTCTCTGGCCAACACCGCCTTCGCGAAAGGAGTCCGCCGCCCGTGAGAAAGGCGACGGACCCGAACAGCGGCTGCACATCACGAAGAATCCCGCTGCAACCCCTAAACCCGCGAGGGGCCTACATCGTTCCCTTACAACCTGGGTTGATCGGCAGGCTGGTTCCGCTTTAAGTTTCCTCTATGTCTCGCCATTGGTTCTCCCCTCCGGTCTACGTCAGGACCGACCACCCAGGTGTCCGCGTCGCGATCAGCCGCGTCGAGGGTGCGGCCGAGGAACTCATGAGGTGGACTAACCGGGGACATCGGTGGAACGTTGCGGTACGTATCTGCACGGCCGCGCTGGCCGATAAGGTGTCACCTCAAGTGGCTGGTGAGGCATTCCCGGCTGCTGCAAAAGAGGAGGGGGCGTTACTCCCCCCAATGGCAACCAGCGGACTGTTCTAACCAAGAGGCCCGTCGCCCATGAGAAAGGCGACGGGCCCCAACAGCGGCTGCACATCCAAGAGAAGAACCGAGCGCTGCGAGTTCTAAACCCGCGAGGGCCCACATCGTTCCCTATAACCTGCGTTGGTCGGCAGGCCTGTGCCGCTCTAAGTTCCCCCCATGGCAACCCATTGGTTCTCCCCTCCGGTGTACGTCAGGACCGACGGACCTGGCATCCGGTACGGGGTTAGCCATGTCGAGGGTGCCGCCGAGGAACTCATGAAGTGGACCAAGAGGGGACCGAAGTGGACGCTGGCGGTGCAGTCCTGCAGGAGGCCGCCAAGGAGGAGGGCGTGCTCGTTCTGGAGTAGGAAGCCGCGTGGCACTGTTATCCTCTTCGTAAGGAGGTCGATTGTCCCCGCCGTTCTCGACACTTGCGCCTCTGCGCGTGACACCCCTCATGTGAACTTCATCGCCGAATACGAAAGAGCCTGGGCCGAGAATGTACTCGCTCCATTCATTTCAAATTGTTTCAGAATATTTTTCTAATCGTAAGTGACAATCTTAAAGATAGTTCCGGGTTAGCAATCCACTAACTCTCTGAGCTCGTTATCGCTGAAGTAGCGGGCATTGAAACTGCTACTATGAGGCAAGTATCAAAGGAGAGTGTCATGGCAAATTTCGTCAAGAGTTTCGCCACAGCTTTAGCCGGTGGTGCACTTGTTTTATCTCTATCATTTCCTTCCAGTGCGGCGGGAATTAACGTCGGTGCCGGCGCATCAATTGGCGGCCCAGGCGGCATCAACGCTGGTCTCGGCGCTTCGATCGGCGGTAGTGGCGGCATCAGAGCGGGAGCCGGCGCCTCGATCGGTGGGCGCGGCGGAGTGAATGCCGGCGCTGGTGCTAACATAGGCGGCAGCAGGGGCATTACCGCCGGTGCCGGCGCTAATATTGGCGGCAGGAGTGGTGTCACTGCCGGTGCTGGCGCCAACATAGGTGGCACGAACGGCGTGACCGCTGGGGCAGGCGCTAATATAGGCGGCAGGAGTGGTGTCACTGCCGGCGCAGGCGCAAATGTAGGTGGCGCGGGCGGCGTTACAGCGGGGGTCGGCGCCAACGTTGGTGGCACGGGTGGTGTCGGCGTTGGCGTTGGTGGCGGTGCCGTTCCCGGCACCCCTGGGACTCCCGGAACGCCGGGGACACCTGGAACGCCAGGGACGCCCGGCACCCCGCCGAGCGTTGTTGCTCAGCTGTCCAGCAGCCAGCTGATTCGCATGAAGAAGCGCTGCGCCGACGTGCTCAGCAGCGAAGGCACGTATGACAGCGATCTGCGTCAGCTTTGCATGCTGATCGCGCGCCGCTGAGGAGAGTGCGGCGTTAACGGGAGCGTCGAATCGGCCGTGAGGCTTTGACAACACTCTCCTGGCCTCGCGGCCGGCCCGTCACCCGCAAGGTGGCGGGCTTCTCTTGGTCAGGATCGCAGCGCTGCGGGGCTATCCACCACGCACACCCGTCCATAGATTCGGCACGTTGAGGCGCCGACAGGGTCGTCTTGGGTCATTTCGCAAGACATGGTACCGGGCATGTTCAGTAAGTGATCGTCACCACCACAGTGTGTCGCCTGCGGCGGCACCCGTCCATAGACGGTCAGGTTTTGGGTCGCACCGTCTCCGGTCCCCGGCACCGTGCTTCCCGGGGTCGATGCATCACCCCATGGCTGCAACCGCGCGACATCCTTAAATAGGCCATAGGTGACTGTTTCCGCGCCTTTCGACATTTTGCGCGCTGTTGGCGTGGAGCCGGTGGTGCCTCCATTCAAGGAGACAGTATAGGCGGTAGCCGGCGTGCACGTGACCGACACCTGCCCCGTCGCGTCGACATTTGCGCCTAGCGTTCCCACAGATCCAAAATCGATGTTCTGCATGGCGACCAGGCAGTTGGCCGGTACGATAGCCGTTACGCTAAAGCTTGGCCGCGAGATCGCGCCCGTTCCCGTGCTCACTGGAAGAAGTATACCGGTAGCGAAATTCGACATTGCTACCGGAGAAAGCCGAGAGATAGCTTCCAGGGGCGCCGTTGGTTGGCTGCCAAGGACTGCGCCGTATATGGTTGCGGCCCCTCCGCCGGTTCCAAATGCGTTCAACGTCAACTCAAATGCCGGCGCACCAGCCGGGAACCCCAGAAGTAAGAGCCCCAGACGACACTACGGGCTGAGTCCGAATAAAGCTGATAGTTGAGAACGTTCGAACCACTCAGCAGGCGCTCGAAACTGACCTTGTCGACGGGCGCGCTGGCTCTGAATAAATGACGCGAAAGCTCCTCCACAAGCTGTCTGATCCAACAGGGCTGCCGCGGAACGGCTCTCACCGCGAAGGCAAAAACCGCAAGCTGAAGGACCCGCTCCCCTGACGTTAGCGGCCGTCAGCGATCGAAGAAGGCGCGTCGAAATCTGCGGGCAAGAGTCTTGGGATTCGCTCTCCAGCCACCAGCGCGGTTCGTCTGGACAAGGTCCGATCTACGGAGCGGCGGCGGCGGACCGCCTGAACAGGATAGTTACCTTCGTGCCCTCATTCGGGCTGGAGCTCACATGGAATTGCGCATTGGCGTTTTCGATAAGCGAGCGCGCGATTAGCGCGCCGAGCTTGCCATGCCTGGGCCATGTCTCGCCTGCTGGCAGGCCGATGCCGTCATCGGCAACGACCACACGACACCCGTCACCTTCAACGGTGCTGTGCAGAGTGATCGTGCCGCCTTCGCGTCCTTGAAAAGCATGCTTCAGTGCATTGGTCAGCAGTTCATTCACAACCAGTCCCGCCGGCATGGCGACATTGATCGAAACCGGGTACGAGTCCACGCTCATATCAAGCCGGATACCTTCGGTAGCATGCGACGTCATGACTGCCGAGGCGATCTGACCGAGATAGACGCCGAGATCGACCTCGTCCTTTGGTTCGCCGCCGGAAAGTGCTTGGTAGAGCATCGCGAGGGCATTGACGCGGCCTGCCAGGCGGTCGAAACGCTTTTGGTCAGGCTCTACCGCATTTCGAGCTTCCATTCGGATCAGGGCGGTAATCATTTGCAAATTGTTCTTTACCCTGTGCTGTAGTTCGCGCAGCTGAACGTCTTTTTCACGGATACGCTCCTCGGTCTGGCGGGTGTCAGTCTCGCTGTGGGCCGAAACGTCGACAAGGGCAACGAGGCGAAAACAGACTTTGCCATTGTCTTCCTGAATGAGATTCGAATAGACGTCCACGATAGCGGGCTCATCCTCGCCGCGGTGAAGCCGAAACGTCCCGACGAAATCTGTCTCGTCCGCGAGCGCCTCGGTCAGCGACTGGTCCGCCGGCTCATTGAGACCGCTGGCGGAAAGGACCGCCCAATCCTCCCGAGCAAGCTCTTCCGCCTTTACACCCGACAGCTTCTCGAATTCGGGATTGGCGTAGGCCACACGTTCGTCGCCTCGCAAGTCCGACACTGCGATCGCAATCGGCACTTGATCGAGAAATTTTCTGAACTGTTCGTTTTCCAAAGCATTGGCGAGGTCCGGTACGTCGAGTAGTTGTTCAACGGACTCGGGATTCTCGGGGTCGCTATTCATCGTATGCTGCCGTCCTACAGTCTGGCGAGACAATATCAGCGATGCGGACGCCACGCCATCGCTGAGCGCCGCGTCTCCAAGTAGCGGATGAAATATCTGACGAACGATTGATTGCACGCCCCGCACGCTCGCCTGCGCCGCAGACTTCTGCGCCAGACGCGAGTGAAGCATACCCCGTCCCAAAATCATCCATGGCAATCGTGACACCAAACGACTTTAGCCGACGAAGAACAACGCAGTAGTCGGGTCGCGGATCAGAACCCCTTCAGTGATTTCGAGTTCCAACCGCCCTGGCGAGAGGCCCGTTTCGCCAAACCGGCATCGGCTTCACAATCCTATTTCTGGCCATTCCGGCGCTGACGCCGATCCCGGGGCCGTTCGGCGTGGTTTTCGGCAGCGGGCTCGCGCTGGCCTCGCTCCAGATCGTTGCGGGCAGCCGGAGGGTCGCGCTGCTCCATAGGAGCCGAGCTTGTCGGGGATCATGCGCTTCGGCATCTGGCCCTGCTTCTTCAGTGTCAGCAAGCGGGTCGGGTTGGATGAATTCGCCGGCCGCGCAGACGCTCGCCACGTCTTGCCGAAGTGGACGAGGTGAGGTCGACTGAAGCGCTTTGTCGGGCGCGGCAAATAGAGACGATCAGGGCAAATCGTGACGCATACTGGGTGGATGATACGGAGCCGAGCTGCCCTTGTGCCCGGCTCCTCCGGCTTTGACGGGAACCTACGCAGCGTCACGTGTTAGTTGCCGACGTCGCCGCTCCGGAGCCGCTTCACGCACAAAGCGCGAAGGACCAGAGCCGCATCGGCGTAAGTGATCGCCTTTTCGCCGCCGAAAACCGGTGTATTGCCGACAACCTCTAGGACATCGCCCTCGATGCGCCAAGGAAGAATATCGGTGCGCAGCCGGCCAAAGACTTCTCGTCCGAGCGAGTTCCACGGCCCTCCAAGATCCTGCGCGGTTGCTTGAACTTGATGGTGACCGCTTCGTCGTGCCTGCGGAAAGCCGGCCCTTTGTCAGGAGCATCGCGACAAAGTTCGACAAATATTTCGAAACCGGCAAGGCGGGCGTTCGGTAGCGGTCTGAGCATCGGCTGCAGTCGGATGGGAAGGCTACGTCCCGATCTGAACAGCGCAGATCTTCGACCGTGTCAGGAATCGCTTCTCCCGTCCGTTATCGAGGCAGAACATGCCGCCGCGGCCAGGCACTACGTCGATGATGAGGTCGGTGTGCTTCCAGACCTCGAATTGCGAAGCCCCGATATAGAAGGGCGCGTCGCCGATGTGGCCGAGCAACACATCCTGATCGCCGACGATGAAGCCAGCACGCGGATAGCACATCGGCGAAGACCCGTCGCAGCAGCCGCCGGATTGGTGGAACAGCACTGGTCCGTGCTCGGCAACAATTTCCGCGATCAGTTCAAGGGCTTCCGGCGTCGCCGTAACTTTTTTGCATGCATAGTCTAATCCGGTTTCCAGTCATTATGGGCGCGGCCCCGCGCGGGGCCGCGCCTGTGGGACAAAGATGTGATCAGAAGAAGCCGAGCTTCTTCGGGCTATAGCTGACCAGCATGTTCTTGATCTGCTGATAGTGGTCGAGCATCATCTTGTGTGTCTCGCGGCCGATGCCAGACTGCTTGTAGCCGCCGAAGGCCGCATGCGCGGGATAGGCGTGGTAGCAGTTGGTCCAGACGCGGCCGGCCTGGATCGCACGGCCGAAACGATAGGCACGGTTGCCATCGCGGCTCCAGACCCCGGCCCCGAGGCCGTAAAGCGTATCGTTGGCAATGCTGAGCGCTTCGTCATCGTCCTTGAAGGTCGTGACAGAAACCACCGGCCCGAAGATCTCCTCCTGGAAGATGCGCATTTTGTTGTGTCCCTTGAACACGGTCGGCTTGACGTAATAGCCGCCCGCCAGATCACCAGACAGAACATTGCGGGCGCCACCGGTCAGCACCTCCGCGCCTTCCTGGCGGCCGATGTCGATATAGGACAGGATCTTCTCCAACTGCTCGGACGAGGCCTGGGCGCCAATCATCGTCGCCGGATCGAGCGGATCGCCCTGTACGATCGCCTCGACGCGCTTCAGCGCGCGTTCCATGAACGTATCGTAGATCGATTCATGGATGAGCGCGCGGCTCGGGCAGGTACAGACCTCGCCCTGGTTTAGCGCAAACGTGACGAAGCCTTCGATCGCCTTGTCGAAGAAATCGTCGTCCTCGGCGACAACATCCTTGAAGAAGATGTTTGGCGATTTGCCGCCCAATTCCAGTGTTACGGGGATAAGGTTCTGGCTGGCATATTGCATGATCAGCCGGCCCGTCGTGGTCTCGCCGGTAAAGGCGATCTTGGCAATGCGCGGCGACGACGCGAGTGGCTTGCCCGCCTCGAGACCAAAGCCGTTGACGATGTTGAGCACGCCCGGCGGCAGCAGATCGCCAATACACACAGCGCGCTCTGGGGGCGCGTTCCGGCTATGGCTTTTTTTCCGCGGAAAGGGCCGTTGTGCTTTGTGGCAGGATCTTCACTTCGGTTTCGCGCAAGAGCCCGTCGAGCGTCAGCACCGGCGCGCGCATTGTCATGGCATAGGCGTAGTGAAAGCAATCGAAATTGCTGAGGTAGCGTTGCCAATTCCGTGTTTTTCGGCAACCGCGACGGCATAGGACAGTACTCGCAGCGGCGATCCTGGCTCGCGAAGCGCGATTCTTCTGCTTCCAGCCATTTGACCACGACCGCCTCGGCGGCGCTGTACGGGCAATTCAGCTGGTCCGGCCGGGATAGAACAATAATCGCCTCCCACGCGGCGAGCGTCGATGTGAAGGGGGAGGGCGCTTCCAGCAAGGCGGCTTCATAGCTATCGGCCGTGTCCTCGCCAGCCATCATCGACACGATGGCACAGGCATCCACGAACATTATTCGTCGCCCTGCAGATCGTGATCCAGGTCGTGATAGGCTTCTTGTGGGACCGGCTTTCGATCAGGTTGGAAAGACAGGCCATGTTTTGCCAGAATCTTCTGTGCGGTCTCGCGCGGCCGCTCCTTTTGCATCCGGTTTCGGATTGTCTCACGGAGAGCGGATATCACCGCTTCGGTGATATTGGTGCGGTCGAGGCGGGCAAGCTCCCGCGCCAATTTGTCAGCCTCGTCGTTTCGGATGCTCAAGGTCATATGTGTAGCTCCAATCGCGTATCCATCATTACGCTATCGTGTAGCTTTTTTCAGTGCTCGGTCGCTACGGCGCGGGGCGGCGTAATATTCGACGCTGCGGACATAGTAAATTCGTTTCAGCCGGCGCACCGTCATTGCCTGCCGTTGCTCGGCCGAAGGATGTTCGCAGCTGATGACGACCGTATCTTGTGGCGGCCACGTCTCACCATCGGGCGGTGAGCGATCCCAATCTGTTGGATGCCTTCAACCGCGATGCCGCCGTGCAGAAACGGACCGTGCCTGAAGCTGCAGAGGCAGCGAAAGCTCTGTAGGGAAAGACAGCCGCGACACAATCGCCTGGTGCGCCTTCTCGGCGCATTGCGACGGGCGGACACAGGAGTTCCGATTCTGGTTTCGGATATTCACCGATCTTCAAGCGGGTTCGCCCGATTCCGAAGCGAAAGCAGCGTCGGAGAGAGTTCGTCCAGGCTTTTCCCGATAAGGAAATCATGTTCGACGAGGGAACTGCCTGCTTGTCGAGAGAACGCCGGACCGAAGTCAGCCCGTCAAGGCCAGAGCCGCATCGCTGTGGCGCGTGCTGCGCCAGCCTTGACCGGAAGTTTCCGGCACGGCGGACGCTTGGGACGCAGGCAAACTCCGGTACGAGCGGTACCGCTCTACCCCTCGGGGTACATTACTCCGGCAATTCGTCGCCCTTGATCGGCGCCTTCCCTTTGCCGGCCCGTTTCAGGATATGCAGCGCCTTGGGAAGGTCGGCACGGGCGGCGCGTTCCTGAAAGTAACTTTCCGTGCGCAGCGCCGAAAGCTTTTCAGCGACTGCCACGTTAATGAACTGGTTGAGCGGCACGCCTTCGCTCTCCGCCACCTTGCGCGCCTCATCCAGAAGCGAGAGCTGAAGCCGCAGTGCGAAATTGCTTCTCCTCATGTCTTTCTCTCCAATCGTCTCAGCGCCTCACCCGGCGACAGGACCATGATACCGAAGCGCTCGGCCACCTTGCCGAAGTCGCGTAAGTTGAACGTCACTATAGCATCCGCCCGTCCGTTGACCGCCGCTTCCAGCACCATATCGTCGTTCGGGTCGCGAATGGCCGGTCGCCAGAGGAAGACAAGGCGAACCGGCTCGGCGACGGCCGCCATGGCATCTAGCAACGCGCTCACATCCTCAGCCGACAGGCCGGAAGCCTCAAGGTGCTCGGGCCTTGTCATGACCGCCTGGTACTCGATCATCAACGGCACCGAAGCGATGAGCGTCAGCCGGCGCTCCAAAGCCGCCACCAACAGTTGGCGCGAGGCGCCAGCGTCACTTCGGATCGCCGCCACCATGGTCGCCGTATCGAGAAGCAGTCTCATGCAGGCATATTGGATATCGCGTGCGATATTGCAAGAGGACCGAGCTTTTCGTAAATTGCCTGGCTTGGGAATTCCAAATCGCAGTGCTCAAGTATTTGCACGCCACACTACGACAGCGCGGCAACTGAACTTGTCTTGCTGATCATCACGCCGCTCAATGCCCTCGATACACACAGAAGAGCGGGCATGCCATGCTGAACGAGGCCAAACCTGGGAACGACAAGATTACAGGGCTGACATGTCGGCACGAGATATGGTTGATCGGCGGATGACCTCGACCACGAAGTCCAGATAGGCGGCCTTGTCCATGAGCATTAGCCGATCATTTGGCGCGGGCCCAGAATGCTCCTGTACGCGCTCCCAGAGGCGTTCCCGCATCTCCCGGTTCAAGGTGATAAAGTCGCTCCCGACATAGCGGCCTGTGCCACGCTCGGCCATTAGGGCGAAAGCCGGCTTTCCGGGTTCACGCTCGACGCCGAGCAACTCGTATTCATCGATGCTGTAAGCCTTGGTCTTGAGCCAAGCCGTCGAATTGCCGCTCCGGTATTTGCTGTCCTTGCGCCTCGACACCATGCCTTCGAGCCCCGCCTGGTCTATCAGGTGGGAAGATCGCCTTAGCCTCGCCGGGAAGCGCCTGGCTGAATTGGATACGGCCACCGTCCGGGATCATCTCGGCAAGGATCTCGCGGCGGTCCTCCAGCGCCATGTCGCGCAGGTCGTGACCATTGAGATGCAGAAGATCGAAGGCGACGAACAGAGGTCGTGCTGGCGTCGGGTGATGGCTTTCCGCAAGGCTCCGAAGTCAGACAGGCCAGTCTCGTTCAATACGACGATCTCACCGTCGATGATGGCGCTTTCCACGTCCAGTTCAGCGGCGGCCTTTGCGAGGGCGATGCCGATGGCGAAACTGTCCGAACGCGACACGATCACGATGACTGGCGAGGTGACGCTTGTTCATGATGACGGGACCGGCACGGTTCGGCTTCACGGCTACGACGTTCCGTGACGGCGCGCGGGGAACGCCTCGCAGAAATACCGGACCTCTCCACCGCGTCCGCCCTCGGCAATCGCGACAGCATGCTTGGCTTTCGACACATCGACACCGACGTAAAAAACGTTATCTTGCTCCATGGCTCGTCCTTTCTTCGCTTGGGGCTCGGCTCGGCACTCCCGAGCAACCCCCGTTTGCTTAACAGCTGCAAAGACTAAGGGCGGGCGGCCGCTCAGACCACGGTCATAACGTCTAATAGCCATCGCAACCTTACCCGCCAAATCGTCCTTGTTGCGCCAATATTGACGAGCTTCTTTTCATATACCTTTCGGAATCTCTCGAGTTTGGCCTTTTTATCGAACTCGACCTTTTCCGCGGCCCACGTCTTGCGAGCACCGCCTTCGAGCAAAAACGCCACCGGTAGACACGCCTTGGGCGACGGCGTACTCGTACTCCTCTGGGTGTAGTTCTACCCTTCAACACTGAGCCGTACCGCTCTGCTACGATGAGTACGTAGTAGTCGCTGTCATCGATGCGCCGCTTGATGTAATCCCATTGAGTGTCGTCGCTGGCTTGGAATGCCTCCATCCCACAGGAATATGCCCGAGGTTAAGAACGGACTCGATGACCGACCGTCTTTCGTCCACCAAATCGGCGTAGGTCGAGCTGACGAAGATCTGGTATTTAACGTCCATGCGGCTTCACCCTTCGATCCGCCCTTGTAAGTCTGCAAGCAGGCTGGGGATAACGCCGTGCCCGCATCAAGAAGCCGAGTCATGATTCTTGCAAGGGGTGAAGCGATCAAAGCCCGACCCACGCGCTGGCACGCTAGGTTGCCCGGTTTGCCGGAAGGAATAATCACTTGCGGCCGAGGAGCATGAAACGTGCGGTGCCCCCCGCCGCAGCGACAGCCTTCGCTATTCCTTCTTGTCGACCAGCGCCCGTAGTGCCGAGACGTCATGCAGCAATAACCTGCTGCCGCGCTTTTCGATCAGGCCTCTCTTGGCGAGGTCGCTCATTTCGCGCGAGACCGCTTCCCTGTGCGTGCTCATCGTTGCCGCCAGCTCGGAATGCGTCGGTGCCGGGCTTATGGACACCTCGCCGTCCACGAGTGCGGCTTTCTCCGCCCGATGCAGGAGCTCGACGATCAGCCGTTTTCGCACGACCAGAGTGCTGTATTCGAATACCCGCTCGGTCATGCGCCGGAGCTGGGCAGACAGATGCTCAAGCAGCATCCAGGCAAAAGTCGGGTGGGTCATCACGATATCCCGGAATGCTGTGCCGGACAGCCGTGCAGCGCGAGTTGCCTCCAGCGCGACTACGCTGGCAGAGCGTGCAATCCCGTCAATGCCTCCGAGCTCCCCGAAAATGTCGCCCGGTTCGACATCGCGATACGCTATCTCCCTGCCGTCCGCTGAAACCAGTGTCACGCGAGCCCGTCCTTCCAGCAGGAAGAAGACATCGCGACCAGTGTCGCCGTGGGAAATGATTAGCTCGTTGTGTCGATAGCTGCGCTCGTGCCACCGTTTGGTCAGCGCGGCGAGGTCGGCATCGCAAAGTCTTGAGATGAAGGCCAGAGAGCCTGTCACAACGGTCTCTTGTTCAATCAAGTGTACTTCACCTTACTCCCTATCCAAGGATATTTGATGGCCGCAGGCCCCGCTTTCCGGGATGCAAACTGGGAGCGGATTTCGCCAATGTTTTCCCCGGTGTGGGAATTCCCACAGCCGAGCCTGGTTCGACTGTCATATCCTTGTTGCAACATCAGGCCCGCCGGCTCGTGTGAAAGCCGGCGAAGGGAAAGGGAACAGTCATGAAATTCTTGGCTCCCGTCACAAAACTTGCTGCGGGGTTTCGCAAATTCGTCGCGGCGCGCTACCGCCCGGAGCTTTATTACATGCGTGGCCCGGGGCCAGCCACCGCCCGCCGTATGGGCACGCCGCGGCAAAACCAATCCATCGACCACTACGCCTAATTTGCCTCGCGGACGGCTGACGCTCTCGCCCGGAGTGCCGTTCGCGCCGTTCCGTACCGGTCAATTCAGATCAATGAAGGGACGATCTGATCATGGTTATAATTCATGCTGCCGCCATTGGTCCATTTCGCAGGTGGTTACGCCTCCGCGCCGAGCGAAAAGCTCTCTTGTCGGCAACGGACCAGTTGAGCCGTTTACCCGATGACGTCCTTGGCGACATCGGCATCTCACGTGACGAAATCATGTGCGATTTGCGAAGCCGCGCCATCCGTCATGCGGAGGCAGGCGCGGCCGGCACGACGATCGAGCGCACCAGGATCGCTTCGGCCTCGATCCCGAAACGGTTGGCCGCCGGCAGTGGCTACACCTCGGCCGAGATCCCCTTTGGCTGGTCCACGAGCGCGCGATCGAGCCTTACATCGGCTTCGACAAGCAGCGGCGCGCGGACGGGACCTTCGAACGGCACTACACCTGCGACCCCAAGGACTGAATGTTGACCGACGGGAGCTGGGGAGGATCTCAAAATGATCATGTCAGTTGTTAAGTCCCTCGCGCCTGTGACGCTCGGCACCGTGCTGATCGCAATCAGTCCGGCTTCATTGTCGGCTTCTGACGCTCAGGACCTCGCGTTCGCTCACGCTGACATGCCAATCAAACAGCTGAAAGACGTCTATTTGGATTGCGAGCGGGGAGGCCGCCGGTGCGCTGGGGACGGAAGACGTGATGTACTGTTCGATGCGTGAGTTCCGACTAGGCGCGCGATAGCAGTTTGCGCATAATCAACGATGCATGGCCTTCTGCACCGTGCGACGCGGCCCTGCGATCGACCACTTCGAACATGTTTGGACCGCGCATTTCGCCGATCAGCGCAGTAACCAACCCGCGGAGTTCCGCGAGCGACAGCCTTCAAACGAATCAGTCGGTGGTAGCGTCACGCATAGGGTGAATCACGAACGCGCTCGCCTGCAAACCCCTTCGCCCGGAAATCTGCCCCGGTTACGCGGTTCGCCAGCAGACTGAGAAGGAGCGGCTTCAGCCGATCGCCGATGCTATTTGTTATCTTTGTGCCGAATGGCAGCTTTGCGCCCCGATTTCGGCAGTTCGACTATATCGTTCGAACTGCCGAAAGCTGTCGGGGCTCCGGCCCTCTCAAACCCTCCGCCGCCGTTGTCGCGCATGTGCCGCATGCCACCTGCCGTGCTTTCAGCGAGCGACCTTACCTCCAGTCCGGAACCTAGCAGTCGCCCAACTGGTTCAACCTTCCGCCACGGCTGGGCAGAGGAGGGCGTGCAAAACGGTAGGCGCGACTAAGAAACGGTCGCGGTTCGAGTCGGTAGAGGGATACCGCCGATACAGTGCTGTAACCGAGTTCGTTTGCTGACGGGACTTCTTAATCGGCGCAAATAGGTCCGACTCTAACCTCCGCAACCAGTTCCAGCATAAATCACTAATAGTCACGATCTGATCAAAGCCCCGCCGGAAAAAACGGCAAGGCATTTCCCACGGCAGGTTTGGCGAAGCGCGGAAGGGCACTCTGCCGCCCAGAGTAAGCGGCCTGCACGCGAGAGGGACCCTTTTCCAAGCGCGGTGTTCGAATCCCTCCCTCTCCGCCATACGACATTGTTTACGTTGATAAAAATACAAGAATAGATTGCGCGTCCGCCATAAAGCCCGCCAACCGAAAAAGGCGTATTCGCGGCACGTCAGCTTACGACACAAATATGCGGGGTTGATGCTTCGAGCTGGGAGATGGCAGAGATCAACTTCGGCTTCGCTAAGCGAAGTCGTGGGATTCATGCGACAGCGGAATTAGGATATGCGACGAGCACCCCGTGCCGGGTCAACCTCGCCGTCGGGAAGTACCGATCGGTGCGGAACCGAGCGGATTCACGCTTGTCGGCAGCGGACGGCGGCGGTGGCGGTCAGCATCCGAGCAGGCTCCCAATTAGCGAGACAAACGTCCAGAGCGGAGGGACTTCGCCAGCCTGAACGACCGCTCTCCTCGGCTTAGTCAAGCATACCTACGGAATGATGCGCCTGGCCGGTGACAAATGAATCTCTGCTGGCCTCCGATGATATGGGGAGGCGCTCGCAAATCGCGCCCTACGCGCGGGTTGATCGGTTGATCAACATCAAAGCTTGAATATGAGAAATGCGCTAACTGTGACGGCGGTGGTCACGGTGGCTCGAGTGTCAGCAGATGTGGTAAGGTTGAGTGTCGGCGAGTAGCAGAGGTCCAGAAACAATGACTTTGAGGCGAACCAGAGCTTACGGCGCATCCGGCTTGGTTCTAGCGGTTTGCACTGTGTTTGCTTGGCAGAACGCCACTGCTGCTCACAATTGCGACGCAGCCGCGACGCCTGGCGTCAATTGGCACGAGTGTGACAAGAAGCTTCTCATCCTAGAAGGACAAGACCTGAGCGGGGCGAACCTGTTCGGTGTTGATTTCACTTCGACCGACCTCAGGAACAGCAATCTCCTTGCAACAAATCTTGAGAAGGCAACGCTTGTGCGTGCTTCCCTGGCCGACTCGACCGCCAAAGGCGCCCGGTTCGACAGAATCGAGGCCTACAGGACCGACTTCAGCCGTATGGACGCGCAGGGCGCTGTGTTTGCGAGCGCGGAAATACAGCGCTCGAATTTCCAGGGCGCCAATCTGACCAATGTTGATTTCACAAAGGCAGAATTGGGGCGTGCGCAGTTCCATGACGCCGATATCAGCGGCAGCCGCTTCTCGTTTGCCAATCTCGCACGGGCGGACTTCCGAGGAGCGACGTTCACCGCGCCGATAGACTTTGACCGCGCCTTTTTCTTTCTGACCCGTATCGAGGGCGTCGATCTTTCCAATTCGGCGGGTCTGTCCCAGTGGCAGCTCAACATGGCTTGCGGAGACGCCCGGACCGAGTTGCCTTCTGGCTTGACGAGGCCTGAAGATTGGCCCTGTCAATTCCAGCAGGAATAGTTGTCGGCAAGCGAACTGTGCAATGCTGCACCCGACAGGATTTGAACCTTTAACTTCTGCCTTCGCGAGAGGAACTCGCCATGGCTACCCTGTCGACCGATGCACCAATCTCTCCGCTTCGCCAGCGCATGCAGCACGACATGCTCATGCGTGGCCTGGGCTCCCATACCCAGCAGGACTACGTTCGTCACGTCCGGCGCTTCGCTGTGTTCCTTGGCCGCTCGCCCGACACTGCGACGGCTGAGGACATCCGTCGATTCCAGCTGCATCAGCATGAGAGCGGCGTCGGCTCTGCGACGATCAATGGCGCGGTCTCGGCACTGCCGTTCCTGTCCCTCGTGACGCTGAAGCGTCGGGATCTGGCGCGTGCGCTGGTGATCATGAGGTGTCAGCGCAAGCTGCCCGACGTGCTGAGCGTGGAGGAAGCGGCGCGGCTGCTCGAAGCCGCATCCAGCATCAAGGCATCAAGTACATGGCGGCACTTGGCGTCGCCTATGGCGCGGGCCTGCGCGTGTCCGAAGTCGCGCAACTCAAGATCGACGACATCGACTCGACACGCATGCTTATCTGCGTCGAACAGGGCAAGGGACGCAGTGCCGCGCGACAATCAAGTTGAGAGCGCGTGTTGCCTTGATTGTCGCGCGGCAAAGACGAGAGCCGCGTCCGTAAAGACCTTTCGTGTGCACTGTGTGTGCATTGAGAGATGTGATGTGGCCAAATGGCTTTCGGTCGCGGCGGCGCAATCGTAAAATAGGTTATGTCTGAGTAAGCTCCGTCTGACGAAATACTCAGTCTTTCCGACCGGGCATTGGACGGACTGAAGCAGAAAAAAGATAATGAAATGGATAAGATAGAGCGGCATCTTGCTCTTGCTCCTACGATGGACTGGATGAACGTGGCGATCAACATCTTTCGGATACATTCGTGATTGCGGCGCAGCAGCCGCCAAGGCTCAGATAACAGGACATCTGTTTAGAAAACAAAACATCAGATGTGATATCCGGCAGTCGACGTGCTATGGCTCCAGAGCAGAAGGAACTTGCGCCATGGCACGCTCGACCGCTCAAAGCGCTTTGCGCTATCCACTCACCATTATGCTCGGCACCGACGCAAGCGTGAGATTGCTCCGGGAATTATCCCGGCACGGCGGCTTGCTTTCTTCACCATTGCTTGCGGCTCGTAGCGGGCTTGCGAGGGCAAGCGTGTGGTCTGCTCTCGCAACCTTGGAGGGGATTGGCATCGTATCTTCAGAGGGAACGGGCAGGGCTCGTCTTTATCGGTTGAATGATCGCCATCCACTGGCGACATCACTGGAAGCCCTCTTTGAGCAGGAGGCGCTTAGGTATTCCAACATTCGCGCTTTAGTCACTGAGGCGGTCTCCGCAGTTCGGCCGAACGTACTCGCGGCCTGGATTTACGGCAGCGTGGCGAGGGGCGAGGACCGTCCAGACAGCGATCTCGACATCGCAGCGGTTACGCCATCCGAAAAGCTAGAAAGCGCGCTCCAAGAGATCCGTGAGGCACTGGTGACCCACGGTGAAGAGCTTGGCTTCAATCCCTCGGTGGTGGGACTCACTCCGCAGGATGTAACGAGGCTGTCGAGCACGGGAGACCCTTGGTGGGGCGGCGTCGAAGCAAATGCCCTGCTCGTCTTGGGTCCACGCCCGGACGAACTCGCAACAAAAACTCGCCAGAAGGCGTTGGCATGACCAGAAGAGGTGCGACGAAAGTAGTCGAGACAGGCTTTGGCGAGGAGCGATTGCGCATCGCCCGCTCATATTTGAAGGCTGCCCGTTTGGAGGTGCAATGTCTGAAACGGGTAACATCGGCAATCCGGCTATGTCGCAGATCGTGAATGCGGCAATAGCATACGCCGTGCGCTCACTGCCCGATTTGCAGGAACGATCAACCGCGCGGATCATGCGGCCGTGGTGAAAACCATGCGCGATGCGCTTGGAAATCGCCTTCCTGCAGCGCAGGCCAGCCGGTTGCGGAGCATTCTCCATGAGAAGGACGAAGCTCAATACGGAATCAGGGCAAAATCACTACCCGAAGCCGAGAGCTTGCTCGACAAGTTGGAAAAGTTCGCGGAGTGGGCGGAAAAAGAACTGGAAGTCTGATCAGCAATGGAGGCGGCATGTCGCTTATGGCGACCTGAATGTTACTTCAGCAGTTTGATCAGCACTGTGAAAGCCGCGTCGATGTCAGCGCGAACCGCGGCCCGGACAGCTTCCGCGTTGCGGTCTCGCAGCGCTGCAAACATCTGCTGATGGTGCTGGTTGGCGGTCGAATAGTTTCCAGAATCGTGCAGCATGTTGAAATAGGGACTGATCTGCAGCCACAGGTTCTCGATGATGTTGAGCATGTTTTCCGAACCCGCGGCTCGATAGATGGAGAAATGAAAGGCGTAGTTGGCCCTGAGGTAGGATTTGACGTCGCCGGCGGCATTGGCCTGTTCGAGTGCGTCCAGATGCTGGCGCAGCAGCGCCACGCTGGGATCGTCCATTCGCTCGGCCGCCCATGCGGCGGCGATCGCCTCGATCTCAAACCTGACGTTCCTGAGATCGATGAGTCGCGCGCGGCTTAATGCCGGGATACCGATCGAACGGCCAGAAACCACCATCAATGCGTTGGCGGCGCTCAGACGCCGCAGTGCCTCGCGAACCGGCATCGGGCTGACGCCGAAAGCGTCTGCGAGGCTCTGCACCGTCACCATTTCACCTGGAACGATACTGCCGTCGAGGATCAACTCGGTGACGTGCCGGTAGACCCTGTCCTGCAGGGTTTCCCTGGACAGCGGCGTAATCTCGACGCCCGGCTTCCTGAATGCCGCCCCAGCCATCTGTGCCTACCTTTCCCCAAACGGCGACGCTCTTGTCCTACCCGGCGCCTGTGCCCGGAATGCAAGGTTCGGATTGCCGCGTCAAGCGCCGGCGTATCCGGCTTTTACCCATTAGCATTTCATCATTGATCTTTGATCAAATCATGATACGGTCAGCTGCGTCGAATGACAAGGAGCACGTTTCGTGCCCTTGGGAGGCATTTGGTCGTCTGAATTGGGAGGAGTTTCGAATGGGTATCGGATCGAAAGCCCGGCGGCTCGCGCTGCTTGCCGGCATGGCTGTTTGCGCCTTTGGGATGTCGGCGGCCGAGGCGGCCGGAAAGCACAAAATATTTCTCAGCATGAGCTTCATCGGCAATGATTGGCAGGCCGAGGCCGCCAACATGGTCAAGGCGATGGCGTCGCACAAGAGCATGGCCGACAAGGTCGACCTCCAGGTTCAGGTGGCCGGGCCGAACGCACAGCGCCAGATCCAGCAGATCAACGCGATGGTGCAGGCAGGTGCCGAAGCCATCGTGATCTTCCCGATCTCGCCGACAGCGCTCAACCAGGTGGTGAAGAACGCCTGCGACAAGGGGGTAAAGGTGTTTGCCTACGATGCCGAGATCACAGAGCCCTGCGCCTACAACGTCCATATCGATCAGGAAGAGGCTGGCCGCGTGACGGCGGAGTGGCTGGTCAAGAAGCTCAATGGCAAGGGCAACATCATCGCAGTGACCGGCGTTCCCGGCACCTCGGTCGACGATCTGCGCACCAAGGCCGCAAAGGAGGTGTTTGCCAAGCATCCCGACATCAAGATCGTGGGCGAGGCTGTCGGTATGTGGAGCCAGGCGGTGGCCCGCACCGAACTTTCCAAGATATTGGCGACGCGCAGCTGGGACGACATAAATGGGCTGTGGATGCAGGTCGGCTGCTTCACCGCCAATTCCATGCAGCTCGAGGCCGGCAAGAAGAGCAGCGAACTGCTGCCTTGCGCCGGCGAGGGCTCCAATGGCGGGCGCATCCAGATGCTGCCGGAGGGCACGGAGGTCGAGGGCGCAGCCTCTCCCTATGCGCCGCTCGGCGCGCCGCGTATCTCCTATGCATCGCCGCCCTATTCCGGCGCGCTTGCCCTTAAGCTTGCAGTCGAGGCACTTGACGGCAAGGAGGTTGCCAAGAAGACGATCCTGCCACTGCCGGTCGTCACCAACGACACGATAAAGCTTTGTAACGAAGGCACCTGGGCAGAGATGAAGGCTGGCTGTAACGCCTTCAAACCGTCGCTGGTCTCCAACCCCGGCTGGTTCGCCTCGATCTTCTCCGACCAGACACCTGAAATCGGTCTCGCGGCCGCCCTTGTCGGCCAGCCCGAGGAGTAAGGCTCTCCGAATGGGGCGTGGGGTGCTTTGGAGGCCCTCCCACGCACCCCGTGCAGGCCGGGACTGGGATCATGATGTCAGCGCAATCGACAGCTGTCGGCATAGAGGGCGTCCGCAAGGCGTTTGGTGCGACGGTCGCCCTCGATGGCGTCTCCTTTGAGATCGTTTCGGGCAGCGTGCACGCGCTGCTCGGCGAAAACGGTGCCGGCAAGTCGACGCTCGTCAAGCTGCTGTCGGGACTGGTGCGGCCCGACGAAGGGCAAATCACCGTTCTTGGTGAACCGGCGCCACTCGGTTCGCCGCGCGCCGCGCACGCCAAAGGCGTGCAGACAGCCTTCCAGGAAATGACGCTGGTGCGCGATCTCAGCGTTCTCGACAACATGCTGCTGCCCTACGCGCCTGTCGGCTCGAGCGGCCTGATCAGGCGGGCGAGCGCGCGCAGGGCGGTGCGCCAGCACATTTCAGATCTCGGCTTTTCGGTCGATCTTGATGCCGAGGTCGCAACCCTCGATCTCGCCGTCCGCCAGAAGATCGAAATCGCGCGCGCGCTCTATCGCAAGCCGCGCATCCTCCTGCTCGACGAACCGACCTCGACGCTGTCGGGCGGCGATGTCGAATGGCTGGGCGGCATCATCGCGCGACTTAAGGCCGCCGGCACGACGGTCGTGTTCATCACCCACCGCATGCGAGAGGTGCGGGCCTTCTGCGACACGCTGACCATTCTCAGAAACGGCCGTCACATCGTGACGGCGCCGGTGGCCGACGTCCCGGATGGAGAAGTGATCGAAAAGATCATCGGTCGCAGCATCGCCCAGACCTTTCCGCCGAAACCCGAAAGCGAGGCGGTCTTCGGTCCGCCGGTGCTCGGCGTACGCGATCTCAAGGCCGGCATGAAGCTCGACGGCGTCGGTTTCGACCTCCGCAAGGGCGAGATTCTCGGCATTGCCGGGCTTCAGGGCATGGGCCAACTCGACCTGTTCCTCGCCTGCTTCGGCATGGCCGAGATCGAGCGCGGCCATATCCTGGTCGACGGGCGCGAAGTGTGGCTCGGCTCGCCCGCCGATGCGCTCAAGCCCAATATGGCGATCGGGCTGGTGCCGGAGGACCGCAAGACCGAAGGCCTGTTCCTGAAGCTCTCGGGCCGGCAAAACGTATCGCTGCCGGTCGTCGCGCGTTTTACCCGATTTGGCCTGATCAGCAGGCACGAGGAGGCGCAGGCCGTCCAGTCCGCCTTCTCGGCGGTCGAGGTCGACCACCGCGCCATGTGGACGAGGGCGGGGGCGTTTTCGGGCGGTAACCAGCAGAAGATCGCCATCGCCAAATGGCTGGTCGCCGAGAGCCGCATCCTGCTGCTCTTCGACCCAACCCGCGGCATCGACGTCGGCACCAAGCACGAGCTCTATGTGATGATGCGCGACTTTGTGGCGGCCGGCGGCTCGATCCTTCTGCATTCAACCGAAATTCCCGAGCTGGTCCATCAATGCGACCGAGTGCTCGTCCTCTATGACGGTCACTTGGTGGCGGAGCTTGCCGGCAACCACATCACGGAAGGCGCGATCATGCGACCGGCGCTGGGGCAAGGCGAGTTGGTCCGGGAGGCGGCGGAATGAGCGTGACGAGTTTGCCCGCCGCGGCACCGGCCGCGACATTGACGCGGCTTCTCGCGCGGCACAGCGGCGCGATCATCGCGGCGATCGTCTTTGCGGTGCTCCTGCTTATCGTCGATCTGGTCAGTGCCGGGCGGCTCACCTATTTCGACATTTCGTTTCTCTCCAGCGGCGGCGCCACCTCGGCACTGGCGGCGGTCGGCCAGACGGTGGTCATCCTGTCCGGCGGTTTCGACCTGTCCGCCGGCGCGGTGATCTCGCTGGTCAATGTCGTCCTGGCAAAAGGTATGGATCCGATGGCGACCGGCTCCAGTGTCGCGCTGTGGACCTTGGCCGGAATTGGTGTCGGCATGCTGGTCGGCGCCTTTAACGGCTTCTTCATTGCCGTCCTGCGCATGCAGCCTATCGTCGTCACGCTGTCGACCATGTTCATCCTGCAGGGGGTAACGCTGCTGGTCATGGACAAGCCGGGCGGCTTCGTCTCGCCCGATCTTGGCGCCTTCTATCTCGGTGATGCTATCGCCGGCTGGATACCGATGCCGCTGGTGGTCATCGGCGTCGTCCTGCTCGCCTGGTTCTGGCTCAAAGGCACACGCTTCGGGACCGCGCTTTATGCCGTCGGCAGTGATCCGGACGCGGCCGCTTCGGTCGGCGTGCGCGTCGTTCTCGTGCGCTTCCTGGTCTATGTCATAGCCGGCGGCTGCTACGGGCTCGCCGGCGTCTTCATCAGCGCACAGACGGGCAGCGGCGATCCGCTCGTCGGTAACCCGTTGTTGCTGTCGATGTTCGCGGCGGTCGTCGTCGGCGGTACAAGGCTGGGCGGCGGTCAAGGCGGGCCGGTTGGCACCGTCTTCGGCGCCTACATCCTGATGATGGTCGTCAACATCCTGCTCGTACTCAACGTCTCGGCCTATTATTCGACGATCGCCGAGGGCACGATCCTGATCCTTGCCGTGCTTGCCGGCTCGCTGTCGTATGGCTCCGTGCTCGCCCGCCAACTGCGTGCGCTGCGGGCGCGGTTGGCCGCATGGCGCGCCGGAATGCTGCCCTCGCAGATCGATCGCACCGACCGGCGGCTGAGGATCGCGCGTGGCAGCACCGACGATCAGCAGGCGCCGCAGCCGGCCTTCCATATACGCAATGCCGAGACGCTGCGTTATGCGCTGCCGGCCTATGTCTGCCTGGCCGTCGTCGTGATCGTCACCCAGATCTGGCTCGGACGCGCCATCGTCAACGTCACCTACTGGAACTCGCTTTTCGTGCTGTCGAGCTTCCTCGCCGTCCTCGCGCTTGGGCAAGGCAGCGTAATCCTCACCGGCGGGCTCGACCTGTCGGTGCCGTGGACGATCGGTCTCTCGGGCATCCTGCTTGCCGGCATGGTCAACGGCTCGGATGGTGCACTTGCCTATGCGCTGCCGGCGGTGCTGCTCACAGCTTGCCTGATCGGTTTTGCCAACGGCATCGGCATCGTCTTCCTCGGCATTTCGCCTATCGTGATGACGCTGGCCACCAACGGCATTCTGCAAGGCGTCGCGCTGCTTTACTCGCAGGGTACGCCGGCCGGCTTCTCCTCGCCGATGCTGCGCTGGTTCATGACCGGGAAGGTATTCGTTGTGACGCCGGTGGTGCTGTTCATGATCACCTTCGTCGCGTTTGCTGTGCTGCTGCTTGGCCGCACCCCTTTCGGCCGCCGGGTTTATGGCATCGGCAACAGCCTGCGCGCGGCCCAGCTCTCCGGCATCGCGGTCGGGCGCACGCTCATCCTCGTCTATGTGCTGTCGGCGGTCTGCGCGGGGCTCGTCGGCATCATGCTGACCGGCTTTTCCGGCCAGGCCAGCCTCGGCATGGGCGACGATTATCTGCTGCCCTCGATCGCCGTAGTCGTCGTCGGCGGTGCGCTGATCACCGGCGGGCGCGGCCACTATCTCGGCATGCTGGGGGGCGTGCTGCTTTTGACGGCGTTGCAGATGCTGCTCGCCGGCACGACGCTGCCTTACGCGACGCGGGCGATCCTGTTCGGGCTGGTGGTGCTCGCTGCGGTCATGGCGCTGCGCGAAAGGCGAATTCAATGAAAGGAATGGAATAATGAGCTCCAGCGCACCGGCATCGGCGGACGAATTCCTGACAGGGCTCAAAGGCCAACGCGTGCTGGTCACGGCGGGTGCCGGCGGCATCGGCTTTGCTATTGCCGAGACGCTGTCGGGGCTCGGCGCGCGTGTCGTGATCTGCGACATTTCCGACGAGGCGCTGGCCGCCGCTCCAGAGAGGCTCACACTCGCCGGCGCAGTCAAAGCGGACGTTTCACGCGACGACGATGTCGACCGGCTGTTCGAGACCATAAAGGAGAAGCTCGGCGGGCTCGACGCCCTGATCAACAATGCCGGCATTGCCGGGCCGACCGGCGGGGTCGATGAGATCGATCCGGCAGACTGGCGGCGCTGCATAGATATCTGCCTGACCGGCCAGTTCCTGTGCGCGCGCCGTGCCGTGCCGCTGATCAAGGCGGCGGGCGGCGGCTCGATCGTTTCGATGTCTTCGGCCGCCGGCCGCCATGGCTACGCGTTCCGCACGCCGTACTCGGCTGCCAAGTTCGGCGTTGTCGGCCTGACCCAGAGCCTTGCCAAGGAACTCGGACCGCATGGGATCAGGGTCAATGCCATCTTGCCCGGCATCATCGAAGGGCCGCGCATCGACAAGGTCATTGCCGACCGGGCAAAGCAGCTCGGCGTTTCAAACGAGGAGATGACACAACGCTATCTGCAGAACATCTCGCTGCGCCGCATGACCAGTCCATACGATGTCGCGGCGATGGTGGCCTTCCTGCTTTCCGATGCGGGCATCAACATTTCCGGCCAGTCGCTCGGCGTCGACGGCAACGTCGAGACACTCTGAGGGGGAGATCATGGCGAAGGTAGCAATTGTCGGAAGCGGCTTCATCGGGCGAGCGTGGGCGATCAGCTTCGCTCGTGCCGGCCATGATGTGCGCATGTGGGATCAGGCGCCGGCCGCGGCCAGCGGTGCGCGCGACTATATCGCTGGGGTGCTCGGCGACCTTGCCGCCAACGATCTGCTGCGGGGACAGGCGGTCGATACCGTGCTTGGCCGCATCATCATTGTGGAGGAGCTTGGCGAGGCCTTGGCCGATGCCGTCCATGTCCAGGAGAACACGCCGGAAAACCTCGAGGTGAAGCGTGACGTGTTCTCCCGCATCGACGCACTTTCCGGTCCGCAGGCGGTGATCGCCAGTTCCACCTCGGCGCTGTTGCCGTCGAGATTCACCGATCATCTTGAGGGGCGCCATCGCTGCCTCGTCGTGCACCCGATCAATCCGCCCTATCTCATCCCGGCAGCGGAGGTGGTGCCGGCGCCATGGACCTCCGCCGAAACGGTGGAAAGGACCCGCGCGTTTCTTGTCGAGGCGGGCCATGCGCCACTGGTGATGAAGCGCGAGCTCGACGGCTTCATCATGAACCGCTTGCAAGGCGCGCTGTTGGAGGAGGCGTTTCGGCTCGTCGCCGACGGCTATGCCAGCGTCGAGGACGTCGACACTGGCCTGCGCGACGGGCTGGCGCTGCGCTGGTCGTTCATGGGTCCGTTCGAGACGGTCGACCTCAATGCACCCGGTGGTGTGCGCGACTATGTCGAGCGCTATCAGGCGATCTATTCCAACATCTTCCCTCAGATGCTGCGCCGCGTCGACTGGGCCGGCGAGGTCATGGAAACGGTCGAGGCCGAGCGTCGCAAGCGCCTGCCGCGGGAAGAACTCGGCGAACGGCAGGTCTGGCGCGACCGCCGGCTGATGGCGCTGGCGGCGCACAAGAAAAAGTCGGATCAGGAGTTTGGACAATGACGCAAACAAGCCGCAAGCCCGGCGCCCAGCAACCCAGCGGCAAGGTCATCATCACCTGCGCGGTGACGGGGGCGATCCACACGCCGACTATGTCGCCTTATCTACCGATCACGCCGGACCAGATCGCGCGCGAGGCGATCGCGGCGGCGGAGGCGGGTGCGGCGATCCTGCATCTGCATGCCCGCGACCCCGAGACCGGCAAGCCCGACCAGACGCCAGAGGCGTTCGCGCGTTTCCTGCCGCGCGTCAAGCAAGGCACCAATGCCGCCATCAACATCACCACCGGCGGCAGTCCTTACATGAAGGTGGAGGAGCGTGTGCGCCCCGCCGCCCAATTCAAGCCGGAGGTCGCCTCGCTCAACATGGGCTCGATCAATTTCGGGCTCTATCACCTCGCCGACAAATACGAGACGTTCAAGTTCGATTGGGAAAAGCCGCATCTGGAAACGACGCGTGATCTGGTCTTCCGCAACTCGTTCAAGGACATCGAATACATACTGGCAACCTGCTACGACAATGGGACGCGCTTCGAGTTCGAGTGCTACGACATCGCCCATCTCTATAACCTCTCCCATTTCGCCGATCGCGGGCTGGTGAAGCCGCCGTTCTTCGTGCAGTCGGTGTTCGGCCTGCTCGGCGGCATCGGCACGCACCCGGAAGACGTCGCCCATATGAAGCGCACCGCCGATCGCCTGTTCGGCGACCAGTTCCGCTGGTCGGTGCTGGGTGCGGGCGCCAGCCAGTTGCGCATCGCGGCACAATCGGCAGCGCTTGGCGGCAACATTCGCGTTGGGCTCGAAGACAGTCTTTGGGCCGGTAGGGGCAGGCTTGCCAAGTCGAATGCCGAGCAGGTGGTGCTCGCCCGCAAGATCGTCGAAGGCCTCGGCATGGAAGTGGCAACGCCCGACGAGGCCCGCGAAATCCTGTCATTGAAGGGCGGCGACCAGGTCGCGTTCTGACCGGTTTCTGCAAGGTTCGAACAGAGGAGGACGGCATGAAGATCGAAGTCGTGGTGGACGTGAAGACCACGCTGGGCGAGGGACCGCTGTGGGACGTTGAACAGGAGCGCCTCTACTGGATCGACAGTTTCGACGGGCGTGTGTTTCGGGCAACCGCCGACGGGAGCGAGATCCGTTGCTGGGACGTGCCGATGAAGATCGGTTCGATGGCATTGCGCAAGGACGGAGGTGGCGCGGTGGTATCGCTGCAGCGCGGTTTCCATCTGCTTGATTTCGCCACCGGCGAGGTGACGCCGATTCACGATCCGGAGCCGGACAGGCCGATGAACCGGCTCAATGGCGGCGACGTTGATAGAAAATTCGGGCACGAGCCGATCATAATAGTGGAAAACCGCAGGTCGCCCTGACGATGCTCTTACGATTGAGCCCACGAAAAAGCGCTTCAGAAAACGAAGAGCACCGATGGCGGCAGCACGACAGGCGGTGCGCCGGCTATCACCAGTCCTGTGTTGAGGGCAGGTTGGTTTCCGCTATCAACCGCTTCGTCATCGACCACAAGCTGCAGTCATAGCCCTTCGTCTGGACCGACGATCCCGACAAAATCATCACGGCCGCCGCGCGTGCACCAGGTGCTGGAGTCGATCCATAGCATTGACTATAGCAGTGTGGCGGTCCGCGAATGTCCGCTCTCCCAATAGGCAAGTTCGACCCCAAACAGACGTCCTCGTCAGTCTTTCGCTAGTCGACACGCAGGCCTCGATGGCGACGACGTCCGTGAACGACAGGATTGGAGCTTTCGGTACTGACATACGGTTCTACCTCAGGCAAAGAGCAAATCGTGGACTACGGCGCCCATCAGGACAACGATTGCGAGCAGGGAGACTGCAAAAGCGATCGTGCGCCAAGGCTGCATGGCCTTCAGATAGACTATCGAATGTACGATCCTGGCGACTACAAAAATTGCGAAAATGGGAATTGCAATTGCTGCCTTTCCTCCCGTGAAAACAAAGAGCAGGCCCAGCAGCAGAAATGGATAGATCGTGGCCTCGGCATTGCGGTGTGCGCGCAGGAGCCGCGCGACAGTTGGCGGGTCAATTTCTGACACGGGTACACCATAGCGAGCCCCATCCTCCGGATTGATTGCCACGCCACCCTTCGCGCGGATCGCCCCGCTGGAAGCCCAGAGCATCAGAAGATTAAGGCATAGAACGACGCAGGTGATGGCATACGCCACCAGAGCCGCATCTGCCGCTGTCCAGATTGATTGTTGCATCTAATGTTACTCGCCGCTGCTCGGAGCAGTTGACGGAGAGCTGGATGTCCGTTGTGCCATCGCGCCAATATGTGCGGCAAGGTTGTCCAATGTCTTGGCCGTTCCGGTGTCGATGCCCATTTTCAGATATTGCTCCAACCGTTCCGCCGAGCCGCACTCGATCCTCACCGTCAGAAACGTCTTGCCGCCAGTCTCGTCGAGAATGACACGCCCGATCGCCCCCATTGCTTCGAAGACGAGATGACGCGGCGGTGCGATCTCGCGATAGACGCCAGCGAACTGGTTGGCGCCAGGGGGATGCCGGTTGACGAACCTGAAGGCCCCTCCCGGACGCAGGTCGATCTCGCATTGTGCGAGCGGTTCGCCTGATGGATCCCACCAGCATGCCACATGCTCCGGCTGCGTCCATGCCTCGAAGACCTGTTCACAGGGCGCAGCAAGCACGCGCGTCAGAATGATCGTGTGCTTGTCCCGGTCGAGTATCAGGTCGGTGTTCGCGATCCCTGCCAGCATGCTACTTCTCCTTTTTGCCCATTTTTTCGAGGTGGCGATCCAGATTGTCGAGCCTGTCTTCCCATTGGCTGCGAAACGGCTCTACCCAGTCGGCAATATCCTTGAGAGCCGTTGTCACCAGCTTGCGCGGTCGCCGCTGCGCATCACGTCCGCGTTCGATGAAACCCGCATCCTCCAGCACCTTGAGATGCTTGGAGATCGTGGGTTGACTGAGTTCGAATGGTGCCAGCAGTTCCGACACCGTGGCTTCGCCCGTCGCAAGGCGGGCCAGGATCGCGCGTCGCGTGGGATCGGAGAGGGCCGAGAATGCCTTGCTCAGACGGTCGCCGGTGGGTCCATATATTGCCATATGACTATATAGCCATATGGCGATTAACGAGTCAAGACCTTAGATAAGAGGCCGTCGGCTAGGCACGACGATTGCCTCGGGTGGGCGGGCTTCTTTTGCTTACCCTATCCGAGGAGTCCGAAGGGTATGTCTGGGGAAGCCGCTCCAGATTGCCAATCGTTTTCCTGTTGAGCTGCATACCGATTGCCTATTCGGCACCGGGCGGAAATGTTTCAATGGCCAGGACCTCCAAGCCGTCAATTTCTTGCATCACCTTTCCAGCGATGCCTTGCAAGTCGCCGTACATCCCCGCGGTCGACTCGATTACGCCTTGTATTTGAGCCTCCCGCTTGGCCCACAGGCGTGTTGTGGCCTTGCGTTCCTTGGCCAGGTCCTCCTGCATATCAGAGAACTTTTCGACGATGGCCTCGACGCGATGGCGGAACCGCGGACCGGTCAGATAGCCATAGACCTGCTCCATTTTGGTGGCTTGGCCGTCCTGGGCGAGGCGGGAGTTCGCCAGCTCGATGAGTGATTGTCGCAGCATGATTGCGATCGGCATCGCGCATTTGGGATGGGCGACATAGACCCCGTCCAGAAGATCGAAGGTTTCCACACCGGCAGGCAGAGCTTCCGAGATCATAAGCGCAATGTCCGCCTTTGCGGCCCGCTGATCAGCCCTGAGCTTCCCCAACCAACCCTGGCTCCAGTTCTTGGTGCGTTTCGATTCCCACAAAATGGCGCCGCATGGCTGGCCGGCCGGTCCGACGACGCGGTGCAGGACATCTCCGCCGAACTCACCCTTGGCAACCGGTTCAATGACGTCCATCGGGAACCGGCCGGCAATGAGGGCTTCCAGCTGAAGCTCCAGAACTTCACCCTGCAGCTGCTGGGAACCCTGTTCCGCACGGCGCTTCAGCTCCTCAATCTGACGCTGCATGCCTGCGATCTGTTCTTCCTTTTCCGCGACCTTCATTTTGAGCCCGTCTTCCGCTTCCGACCTCGCCTTGACGCGAACGGCGTCCAGCCCCTCCTGGATCTTCCTTTCGATGGTCAGCGCCATCTCCCGGCTTTCGTCGTCAAGCGCACGCTGCTTTTTCAGGAATTCCGCCTGTTGCTGCTGGGCCTCGGTGAGCTTTTCGTCGCGCGCCTTCAACGTCGCCTCCAGCTCGGCAAGCTTCGTATCCTTGTCCTCCAGGTCTACCGAAAGCAGCAATTTTGCCTTGCGGGCTTCCTCGACCGCGATTCCGGCACGCTCAAGCTTAATTTGCCCAGCCACCTGGTTGGCGATGTCCTCTTTGGCGGCGACGATCTCGGCCTGCTGGCGCTTGAGCTCCTCTTCTCTGGCAGCCATCGATGCCTTGCTCTGCGCCAGGCGCATTTCGTATTCTTCACGCGTGGCGGCAATCAAAGGGGCCGCGAGCGACTCATTGAGCTTGATTTCCGTCTTGCAGCTTGGGCAGCTGATTGTCGGTTCATTGAGAATCCTGTCCCCCTGCAGCATGGTATTGATGGGCTGGACGGTCATCTGCGCGCTGCCTCCCTGAGGAATCAGTTAAAGGACACGCCAGACTATATATCTCGCCACGCGTTTTCGGAAAAGAACAAAAAGTGAACCAATTTTCTGCGGCTCCATGAAGTCCATGTGATCGGCGATGTATCTGCGCGTGCTGACTGAGAAGGCGAGGGCCCGGGAGCCACCATGGTCGCCGTATCGAGAAGCAGTCTCATGCAGGCATATTGGATATCGCGTGCGATATTGCAAGAGGACCGAGCTTTTCGTAAATTGCCTGGCTTGGGAATTCCAAATCGCAGTGCTCAAGTATTTGCACGCCACACTACGACCGCGCGGCAACTGAACTTGTCTTGCCGATCATCACGCCGCTCAATGCCCTCGATCTATACAGAAGAGCGGGCATGCCATGGTGGACGAGGCCAAACCTGGGAACGACAGCGCAAGTCACGATTACAGGGCTGACATGTCGGCACGAGATATGGTTGAACGAGCCGTCCTGTCGATCGCCCGTTTGTTGGGTCGACGGGCTGCTCGGGAGCATTTCGAGGAATTGCAGGCGGCCAACGACAACAATGTCCACCTCTTGAGAAAACACCGTCAGAAGGGGAGGGTGGGGCGCGAGGAGAGGGCGTAGGGCGCCCCGCGCTCCGGTGCTGGCCCGTTCGATGCGGGTAAGGACCGGAGGCCCGCCAAGAAATCAGTACGGCTATTTTCGAACGATGCCGCGCAATCGACGCTGCGCCGCCGTCTCTTTGATCACGCCAGCAATTTTGCGGACAAATGCGGGGCTGAACGCGCCGATCGGCGTCGTCGTCACCAGATCATAGGCTTCATCGACCGGCACCCGGTTAAATTCGTCCAGGATCAGCCATGACGGATAGTCGAGGCCGCCGCGGCGGCATTCGATTTCGCTGATGGCGAGATGCGGGCGCGACCGGTGGGGTTTTTGCGAAGTCAGCGGAAAGAGAAACAAGGCTGGGCGTTGCTAGCGTCCGGACAACGATGCAAACCGGCCTCGCCTTGCGTCCGGATTCCTCGCCGGCGTCTGCTTCCCGCGCCCATAGGTAATAATATCGGAGCAGATCGCCAGCTTTAAGCATCGGGCGTGTCGCCGGAAATTATGGCATCCAGTCCTGTCATGAGTTCATTGTGGACTTCATCCGGTGCGTCCTCGATCGTATAGGCGACCGAATGCGGCTGGCCGACGAGCTGGTGGTACTGAGCAGCGGACAGGATGACGAGCTTTTCCTTGCCGCGCTTGGTCAGGGCCACCGGCTCGATCAATGCCGTTTCGAGGATTTCGCCTGACACGCGATTCATGTCGGAGAATGTGAATTGCTTCATCGCCGTACTTCCTTTTAAAGTACCTACAATAGGTAATTCACGTAAGAAAAGCAAGAATGGTGGCGCCCACGCGCCACCTTTCCTATCAGCATCGACCCGCTCGAAAGAGCGGCATTGTCCGTTCATTGCTGAGTGCGGCGCGGTTGGTCTGGAACGTGTGGCCGTCCCAATCCTTCCATGCCTCCCAGCCTGGGGTCGGAGCAAGAACAGTTCCCAGCGACACGAGGTTGAACGGAGCATGAACGTCATGCGGCGTGGCGTAACCGAGCCGGAAGTCTGAGCGACCGGAAGCTTTCACGCATCTGATGTTCTGTATCCCAGGTATAGATGCCGGTCAGATTAATGTGTTCCCAGCTCAGCGGCGAGACGTGCTTGAGCGGATGATCCGGGATCTCGCGGTGCATTTTGCGCAAGTGGGTGACGGCCCGTTCGATATAGACCGTATTCCAATGCACGATCGCGCTAACGATGAGGTTGAGGCCGGAGGCGCGGAGCGCCGCCGTCGCCGCGCCGGTCGCGCCAGCCATCGATCGTATCGGAGCGGCTGACCGCCGTGACGTGCGCTGGAACGATGTAGACGAGCCTAAGGACCGATTAACCATAGACAGAACTTCTGCTATTGCCGAACAAGCGGATATTCCTCCGGAAGCTCATCATCCATGGCTAAGGCAGCCGGGGCTATAATACCTGCAGCGCATGGCCGAATCTGCTCGCGTTCGCACTATTTCACGGCTTTCACTTCCACGCGCCGGTTGAGAGCGCGCCCCGAATCCGTGGCATTGTCAGCGATCGGCTCCATTAGCCCGCGGCCGTCACCACTATAAACGAGGTTGACAAAACAGATGGCTACACCGGGCTCAACGAGGCTATGTTGGGTCCCGCGGGCATGGTGGCTGATCAGGTACGCCATAGCTGCGAGTAAATGCGGCACCGCGGGCTCGGCCCGACCGGTGCAGGCCGATATTCCCAAAAACCTGCGTATGAAGTTACTCGGTCTTTCCACTTCCGCGCTGCTAACCACGATGAATTCCGCGGCCGCCCTGTCGTACTGCGCGCCAGATGACGAACCTTGTCGGCAATCTACCGATTTTCCGATTCTTATTCTATTCGGAGTTCTGGTTGTGATGGCGATGGTCTCCAAAGTCATCACATATTTCCGGCAGAAACAGGGGCGAAAATAACGGAGTGGGCGGCTGCGCATAACGGGCGGCGCGCTATAAACTTGGAGTCAATGTTTAATCACTGGGCTGCCTATGCAGCGTTTGAGGGCAACTGTGAAGCGGCTTTTTATCGCGGTTCTGGTCGCATCTGTGGTTCTTAGTTCTCAGGCTAGGTCCGCAGTCGATCCAATGATCAAGGCCGAACAGAGCGCGCTAATCAGATGTAATTTGGGGTGGGCCGCAAAACTAGCGGTCCAGCCTGGCGCCCCGAGTACCTTAGCAAGAAAAGCGCAGCAATTGTGCGCGGGAGAAGACGCAACGTACGACCGCGTGGTGCGATTGTCCCTTCGTTACAAGGTGATCGCCGACAGATACATGCGCAAAATACATGCCTCTCAATTGAGGTCTAATGCAGCGATGATTGTTAAAGTCCGCGCTCTGATGAAAAAGAGAAGGCCATAACTCCCCTCGGCTGCTATGCGCAGATCGGCTTGCGGATGATAGTCTCAGTGATCGCTGCGGCCTTACTCAATGCTCTCTGAAGTCCTGCAGCGAAGCGTGACGTAGATCCTCTTCGCCGCGCATATGCTTCACGCGGCCGATTAGCCCCAGCTTGACGGGTCGTGACCTAGGAGAATCCGCTGACTAATTTCTTTGTCCAGCTTGCAATTGCGAGCCCGCAAGCGACGC
Source organism: Mesorhizobium sp. M1182 (assembly GCF_040318335.1). Taxonomy (NCBI): domain Bacteria; kingdom Pseudomonadati; phylum Pseudomonadota; class Alphaproteobacteria; order Hyphomicrobiales; family Phyllobacteriaceae; genus Mesorhizobium; species Mesorhizobium sp. M1182. Next base: position 7,543 of record NZ_JAMYMD010000047.1, on the reverse strand, counting down.
CGACACAATCGGCAAACCAGTCGAACATATCCATGTCGCGGCCTATCATTTGCATGCCCTGGAGGATCTCGATCGCGGCGCCGGTAAGAGCAAGAAAAATGGTCAGTCTTGCCCTGTGCTCTGGCCAACCGAGACTGCCGATAGCCGTCAACACGACGAAAGCTGCGGCGTGATTGAGCTTGTCATCATGAGAGGTGAAGCCGAAGCCAAAATTCTGCAAAAGCCACTCCGGTGAGAGTGCGAGCACGAGGACACCGGCCAGTGTGACCAGAAAAGCAGTCCTTGCTGCGATGGGAAAAGATCTTGCACGCAAAAAAATGGGGTCACTCCTTTTCCGACGTTACAGGCCGGTACTTCGAACATAGCCGTCCGCACGTAGCGGCACATCGGAACAGAGTCCACTGCCGCGGGAGGGCTAGGCAAAAGCCATTAGCTGGCCTTCCGCGTTCAATGCGGCAGGATCAGGGCGGGCGCCAACTACCCGAGAGCTGAGCCGGTCTTGCTCCAGCATTTTCGGCACGCGCCGTCTGCACCATTTGCGAAGTTCGTCGCGGGAGCCCGAGAGCTGCTCTCGTTGGCGACCGGGTGGGCATCATCGGCGGAATGAACTCGGGACGGCCGGCGCCGGTACTACAATTTTACGCACCCAGTCAATACTAGGCACAAAGCTTATATTAGCCAGAGCGAACGGAGCGTGATTCTGGAAGGGCCGCGATGCTGCGGACCGCGTCCTTCATCTACGACCGCACAAGATTGTCAACAATCTGTAAAAGTTTTGTTGACAGATAATAGATTTGAGCCCTCACTCACAAAACTCCGCGTATCGGTCGAGTTCTGTCGCAACAATGCGCGGCCTCCAAAGGGGAAAGAACAATGATCAATAGACGTTCAATAATCACATTCGCCGCGCTCGGCACCGTCTCTGCGCTGGCAATCATGGCCGGCGGCACAATCACGGTGCACGCCGCCAACAAGGAACTCAAGATCGGCTTTGTCGGCGTGACGAGTGGCGCGGCCGCTGCGTGGGGCACATCCAACGTCCGCTCGATGCAGACGCGCGCCGCCTGGATCAACGAAACCGGCGGTGTGAAGATTGGTGACGAGACCTATGACATCAAAATCGTCACCTTCGACGATCAGAAGGACCCCAAGCGGGCGATCGCCGGCATGGAGAAGATGGCCCAGGAGGGCATCCACTATGTCGTCGGTCCGAATGTTGACGATGGCGCGGCGGCGGTGCGTCCCGTGGCAGAATCCAAGGGCATCATCTATTTTCCCTACGCATTCCCGAAGGAACTCTACACCCCACCGGCGTCCAACGCTGTGCTCGGCATGATCGCCAACTACCAGTCAGCTCCGGCGATCTACAAATATCTCATGGAAAACAGGGGCGTGAGAAAAGTTGCCTTTGTCGCCGCCAACGAATCCGATCCGCTGAGCCAGCGGGATGGCGGTGTTGCCGCGGCAAAGGCGCTCGGACTTGAGGTTGTGGCTGCCACGGACGTCTACCAAAACGATACCCGCGATTTCACACCGGTACTGACGCCGATCGTTCTGCAAAAACCGGACCTGCTGGTGCTTTCGGGTGTCGCGCCCGGCAATGCGCCGCTGCTGATCCGCGCCGCGCGCGAGCTCGGCTACGAAGGTCTGATCTCCACCGAAACGGCGCAGGATGCCAAGGTGCTGGAAGAGGGCGCGGGTGAGTTGGCCAACGGCTTCATCTCAGTCGGCGGCGCATCGACGCCCGAAATCGCGTCCGACATGATGAAGGAGTTCGTCGACCGCTATACGAAAATGTTCGGTGAATACAATGACGAATCCAACACCAAGGTCTACGCGCTCGAATACATCATCGAGACGCTGAAGGCGAACCCGGCCGCGATCGACAATGTCGAGGAGTTCAAGAAGACGATCGACACTTTCTCGGCGCCCAATCCCTATCTGAAGGGCGATGCCAAGCTGACCTATGTCGGAATGACGTCGTTTGGCCAGAAGCGCCAGCTTTCGGTCCCGATGGTGGTCACGGAATACCGCGACGGCAAGTTCGAGACGCTCTTCGTCGCTCAAGTCGATTGACGCAACTGCACTGAAGCGGATTGCCGCAGAGGCTCGTGCATTCGTCTTGAGCCTCTGAATGGCCGGGGAACCATCCTGATGGAACAAGTCATCGCCAACGGGCTCTATCTTGGCGCGCAATACGCCTTGATCGCGCTCGGTCTGACCCTGATCTTCGCGCTGATGAACGTGCTTAACTTTGCCCATGGGCAGATGTACGTTCTCGGCGGCTTCATCACCTACACCGTCTATGGCCAGCTCGGCATGCCTTTCGTCGTCGCGCTCGTTGCGTCCGGGATCACGCTGCTGGTTATTGGAGCGCTGGTCGAGAAATTCCTTTTCAGAACGGTGATCAAGCGAAGCGTGCGGGAGGAAAGTACGATGCTTCTCGCGGCGGCGGTCGCATTCTTCCTCGACGCCGTGATCCTCCTCCTGTTCGGTGAAAAGCAGCGCGGCGTGCCGAAGATCGTCAACGGCGTCTTCGTCTCCGACAGCCTCATAATGCCTTACGACCGGCTGCTGGTCGGCGCACTCGCCATACTGTTCATCGCCTCCTTCGTGCTTTTCATGCAGTACAGCAAACCGGGACGCGCCATGCGGGCGCTGGCGCAGGACCGGGTCGCGGCGCAGCTTATGGGCGTCGAGGTCGACCGCTATTCGATGATCGGCTTTGCGCTCGGCGCCATGCTTGCCGGCATAGTCGGCGGGCTGCTGGTCGCCATCACCGGCGTCAATTCGGGCATCGGCGGCCCGATCTCGATCAAGGCGTTCTTGATGGTGATGATCGGCGGGGCCGGCGTGGTCAGCGGAGCGATCGCCGGCGGCTTCATCCTCGGCATGATGGAATCGGTCGGCCTGACGGTGCTACGCCAATATGGCGACGTCACTTATCTCGTCATCTTCGCCGCGCTGATGGTGTTCCTGAGCATCCGCCCGAACGGGCTCATGGGCAAGCCGTGGGGGTGATCGACATGAAGCGTACACGCAACATCCTCGGCGTCGCTCTCTTCCTGCTGGTCGTACTCATCGGCGTGCCCTGGCTGATCGAGGCGACCGGTCGGCTCGACCTCTACTACACGCTGACTTCGGTCGCGCTGCTCAGCATCGCCAGCGCCGGGGTGTGGGTGACTTTCTACATCGGCCGCATCAATATCGGCCAGGGCGCCTTCGCGCTTATGGGCGGCTATGTTTCGGCCATCCTTGTCGTCCAGCATGGTGTGTCGTTCTGGCTGACACTGCCGCTGGCTGGGCTGTTCTGCGCCGCTGCAAGCGTGCTGATCGGGCTGCCCATCCTCAGGCTTCGCGGCGTCTATTTCGCCATGGTCACGCTGGTTTTGACCGAAGTGGCGCGGCTGCTCGCGCTGGCACTGCCGATCACCAACGGAGCCAAAGGCATGGTCAGCATTCCGCTCCCCGGCGGCATCTCGATCTTCGGGCTGAGCATCCTTCCGGATTTCGCGACGCTCGCCAATCCGCGTCCCGCCTTCTATCTCGTCTCGGTTGCGCTGATGGTGCTGTGCTTTGCCGGGCTTTACCGCCTTGTCCATTCGCGCATCGGCAAACTCTGCCAGTCGTTGCAGCAGAACGAGGAACTGGCCTCCTCGATCGGCGTCAACATCGCCTATTTGCGCGTCATCGCCTATGCCATCTCCTCATTCCTCGGCGGTCTCGGCGGTGCGATGTTCGTCGCCATCTCGCAATCGATCTATCCGTCGAGCTTCACCGTCACCGACTCGGTGAACTTCATGCTGAACTGCTTCCTCGGCGGGCTCGGCCACGTCTTCGGGCCGATGATCGGCACCTTCGTGCTCTATTTCGGCTGGGATTTCCTGTTCGAGACCGGCGAGTTCCAGTTGCTGATCTTCTCTTCGGTGCTGATCGCGCTGATGCTGTTCCTTCCCAACGGCCTGCTCAGCCTCAGGCTGTTCGGCAAGAAGCAGGGCTAGGACCATGACTGAGCTTCTCCAGATCAAGGCAGTGACCAAACGCTTCGGCGGGCTGGTCGCGGTCAACAATGTTTCCTTCGCGGTCCGCGAACGCGAGATCCTTTCCGTCATCGGCCCCAACGGCGCCGGCAAGTCGACGCTGTTCAAGCTGATTTCCTCTTTCCTCAATCCGACCTCGGGCGAAGTGCTGTTCCGGGGAGAGCGGATTTCAGGCCTGGCGCCGCATATCGTCGCCCGGAAGGGCGTGGTGCGCACGTTCCAGGAGACGACGATCTTCAAGGGCATGACGGTGCGCGACAATGTCATAATCGCGCATCACCTGCGTTCCAATGCCAGCCTTGCCGGCTTCTATCTCGGCACGAATACCGCACGGCGCGACGAGGATGAATTCGGCCGCTCGGCCGACGAGATCATCGACTTCCTGGGTCTCGGCGCGCAACGGCATGAGATCGCCAGCACGCTGCCGCACGGCCATCTGCGCGCGCTCGGGATTGCCATCGGGCTCGCCACGAACCCGACCGTGCTTCTGCTCGACGAGCCCTTCGCCGGCATGAACCATGACGAAACCGTGCGCGCGGTGGAGATGGTGCGCGGCGTGCGAAAGCGCGGCGTGACGGTCCTGCTGGTCGAGCACGATATGCCCGCCGTCATGAACATTTCCGACCGCATCGTCGTCCTGAACTTCGGTGTGAAAATCGCCGAGGGAACGCCGAAGGAAATCCAGGAGAACGAAAAGGTCATCGAGGCCTATCTCGGCGCCGAAGATGAGACGATCGGATTTTAGCCATGAGCGAACTGCTGAAAGTCTCGGACGTCGAACTCTACTACGACCATGTCTATGCACTGAAGGGTGTGTCGCTGAGCGTCAACGAGGGCGAGACGGTAGCGCTGATCGGCGCGAACGGCGCGGGCAAATCTTCGATCCTGCGCGCCATCACCGGCCTGAAGAAGGTCCGCAGCGGCGAGATTCATTTCCAGGGCCACCGCATCGACGGAACGCGCCCGGACGAGCTGGTCAGGATGGGCATCGCCATGGTACCTGAGGGTCGGCGCGTCTTTTCCTACATGACGGTGCGCGACAATCTGATGATGGGCGCCTTCACCCGAACCGACAAGGCCGAAATCGCAAGGACGCTGGACATGGTGCTCGGGCGCTTCCCGCGCCTGAAGGAACGCTATTCCCAGACGGCGGGTACGATGAGCGGCGGCGAACAGCAGATGCTGGTGATCGGGCGGGCGCTGATGGCCAAACCGAAGCTTCTGCTGCTCGATGAACCCTCGCTCGGCGTCGCGCCGAAGCTCGTTCAGGACATCGCCCGCTCGATCGTCGCGATCAACCGCGACGAAAAGGTCAGCGTTCTGCTGGTCGAGCAGAATTCGCGCATGGCGCTGCGCATCTCGCAGCGTGCCTACGCACTGACGACCGGAAAGATCGCGCTGGCCGGACATTCGGCTGAGCTGCTTGGCGACGACCGGGTCAAGAAACTCTATCTCGGCGGCGAAATATGAAAGCGCAAATGGACGTACTCGTCGTCAATCCCAACACCACCGCGTCCATGACCGAAAAGATCGGCGAGGCGGCGCGCCGCGCGGCTTCGGCCGGCACCAGGATCATCGCCGTCAATCCGAAGGACGGGCCGCCGAGCGTCGAAGGCTATTTCGACGAGGTCTTCGCCATCCCGGGAATGATCGGCGAGATCCAAAAACATCCGGCGGCGAGCGCCTGCGTCATCGCCTGCTTCGACGACACCGGCCTCGACGCAGTACGCTGCGTCGGCGAGATGCCGGTGGTCGGTATCGGCGAAGCGGCGTTTCACATGGCGAGCCTGATTGCCGGCAAGTTCAGCGTGGTGACGACGCTGTCGCGTTCGGTGCCGGCGATCGAGCACAATCTGGTGCGCTACGGCCTCGCCAGCCGCTGCGCCAGGGTGCGGGCCAGCGACGTTCCCGTTCTGGAGCTCGAAGTGCCCGGCTCCAACGCCCGCCAACGAATTTCGGAGGAGATCGAGCGCGCCATCCGCGACGACCGGGCCGAAGCGATTGTGCTGGGATGCGCCGGCATGGCCGACCTCGCCGCCGCGCTCAGCCGCGAACATAGGCTTCCCGTGCTCGACGGCGTCGCCTGCGCAGTAAAACTCTGTGAGAGCCTCGTCGGCCTTGGCCTGTCGACCTCAAAGCGCGGCGGCTACCAGGTTCCACTCGAAAAATCCTTCGCCGGAATCTTTGCGTCCTTTTCGCCCTCCGGCCGTGTATCCTGATGCGTGCAAAATTGTTGACATTCCCACACAGGATGTTCGATGTCCGGCCGGAAACGCGGTGTTCGCGCCGCTAAGCGATCCGGCCGCCGGGACAATGAGACGATGGACCTGCTTGGGCCAAAGCCACGGGATGGCGACAAGCCGACGATGCGCTGGTTTCCGGTCTATGCCGGCCTGCGCGACGCCATCGTCAGCCACCGCCTCGCACCGGGCACAAAACTACCCGAGGACGAACTCGCCTCGATCTATTCGGTGAGCCGCGCGGTGATACGCGCGGCGCTGCAGGCGCTGTCGCATGACCGCTTGGCTCGGCTCGAGCCGAACCGCGGCGCGTTCGTCGCCCAGCCGACCAAGCAGGAAGCGCGCGAGGTGTTCGAAGCGCGGGCGCTGATCGAGCCCAAGGTCGCCGCGCTTGCCGCCGAAGTGGCAAAGCCGGCCGAGATCGCGCAACTGCGGCTTCATCTCGAAAAAGAGCACGAGGCCCTGCATGCCGGCCGCGACAGCGACGCCATCATGCTGTCGGCAAAATTCCATGTCGGCATCGCCCAAATCGCCGGCCATTCTATCCTGACCGGTTTCGTCAAAGACCTGCTGTCGCGGTCGTCGCTGATCATCGCGCTCTACTGGCGCCGCCGCGACACCACCTGCGAAAGCCACGCCCATCACGCCCTCGTCGATGCCATCGAAAAGCACGACGCACAAAACGCGTCCGACCTGATGCAAAGCCACCTCGTCGAACTTCTGTCGGGCCTTGATCTGTCGCTTGGCGAGAAGAAGCCCGAGAGCCTGTCGGACATCTTGCGCTGATCTGCGCTGTCAAACTCTTCGCCAAGCTTCGCATTGCACATGTCGTCGCGATGCTGGACGAATATCGGATCACCCGCAACCGACACCGGCCAACGAAGCTCGCGCGTAAGTGGCTCTCAAAGCTGGTAAAGCCGAAGTGCCATACTGGATCGCCCCCGATCGGGCGCTCACGGCGACGCCAGGATGCACGTCAACCCGCAATTCTGACCTGGCGCCTACCTCTGAAACGTCCCAATGCGACGTTTCTACTTGCCAGTAACGCGACGTTCGAACTTGGTTGCAACATGATCCCAGGTTGATTGGCGATCCTGCCCCCCGTCCACCCGGTTCCGAAACGGCACCATGCGCCATCTCGGGACGTTCGCCAATGCGGCGGGGAACTTCGCGATCCGACCGATAGTGTTGAAAAAGTCCGGGTTGCAGCAGTCCTGAAGCACTTCTCTATTCGGCATGTTGAGGTCAAGCGCTTTCGAGCTT
>NZ_JAMYMD010000046.1:0-41823 GCF_040318335.1 Mesorhizobium sp. M1182 | reverse complement strand
TCGATGACGGTGTGTCCGGATGGATCGTGGATACGGTGGAGGAAGCCGTGGGCGCGCTCCGGCGCATAGACAGCCTCGATCGCGCTCGAGTGCGGCAGACGTTCGAGAAGCGGTTCACGGTCGAGCGCATGTGCAGCGATTATCTGGCACTCTACCGAGCACTCACGAGCGGCACGGCAGACGCAGTTGCCCCCACAAACGAGCTCTCCAGAAATATCGCGATGGTGGCTGTGCCGGGCTGAGGAACCGACTGATCCACATACAGACCACGACGGCGGAGTCCGGGAGCGCCTGCGGGGTCTTGTCGCCGGGCGCGGCGATCGCGCCAGAAGCCTTTGATCAGCAGCAAGCCTTCCCGGGACTAATGCTTTCGCGAGCGGCGTCGTACTGCCGCCCGGTCCGGATTGACGCGCGCTACTTTCGCTGCAAAGGTGCTTTAACGACTTGTTTACCATGCGTCGGTCAGGGGTGGGGGGAATTTGGAACGGTTTCTGGGCGCGAACCGCCTTAATTGGGATGATCGGGCCGAACTGCACTCGACCGACACAACGGGCAGCTACCACATCGAGAATGTGCTGGCCGGCGGATCCAATCTCTATGAGCTGGAAACGCGCGAGCTCGGCGATATCGCCGGCAAGGATATCGTCCACCTGCAGTGTCACATCGGTCTTGACACGATCAGCTTGAAGAATCTCGGCGCAGGCAGCGTGACCGGGCTCGACTTTTCACCGACGGCGATCGTGGCAGCGCGGGATTTTGCTGCGAAGGCAGGCACCGAAGTGCGCTTCGTGGAAGCGCCACTGTTCGAGGCGGTGGAAGCGCTCGGCCGGACCTTTGATATCGCTTACGTTACCTGGGGTTCGGTAAACTGGCTGGACGACGTGTTCCGTTGGGCGCGGGTGGTTGCCGATCTTCTGCGACCCGGCGGCCGCCTCTACATGGCCGAGGGCCATCCATTGCTGTTTCAGTGCGATCGAAAGGCCGCGGCCCTGGAATTGAAGCACGACTGGCGAACGCCGATAGCTCGGCCGCTCGCCTGGAACGAGGAACTGACCTACACCGGCGATGATCGCATCTTGAAGCATCCTCGCTATTATGAATGGATCCACCCGATCAGTGACGTGGTGAATGCGCTGATTTCAGCTGGTCTGACGCTCGATTTTCTCAATGAGCATGACACGGTTTCGTGGCAGCACTTTTCATTTGCCGTGCGGGCCGGCAAGGATATGTACGGCTTGCCGGAGAACTCTCCCAAGATACCGATGGCTTATTCCATTGGCGCGACGAAGCGCAGCGTCGGCAAGATACCATACCTTGTGTCTCCCAAGGCGATTGAGGGGCACTAGTCCAGGTCAACGCTCCAGAGTACTCGGGTCGGAGCGTCGACTTGTGCAATCGCGCTCGCGCTCCTCTATCTTCCGAGCAAGCCAGGTCTAGCTGGCCTCTCTCTCGGTCCGCTTCCACAGACGAGCGCCTTGAGATGAGCAGATCTCCTCGCGAATGGTCGACAGACGCTGGATCGCCGGCGCCAGCGTATCTCAATCAGTGGGACCATGGCAGTGGAAGTCGGCAGCTGGCTCCAACCGCTCGGGCCTGCAACGTCAGCAACGGTCGGAAGTGCAAAAGCTCTAAGGAGCGTGAAGGTCAAATTAAACATTGAAAGCTAATGTTCCTCATCGGGTCGACCCGAAAACCTGAAATGGCACTTGAGGAATCGCCTATTGGCTTTTTTCCGCGCTAGGTTCGGCGGCATCAAGGAGGTCGTCTTTTCGTCGGCAAATATTCCGGCGGCGATCGCGCTTGTCGTCATACTTATCAGCGCTGCGTTCGCGGAGCACCAGAACAAAATCGTCTCGGACCAGGCCGTCCGTGCGGACGTGCTGACCAAGGTCAACCTCATCCGCGCCAAGCTCGAAGGCAATATCAACGGAAACCTTCAACTCGTGCGTGGATTGGTCGCCGCGGTCGTGACCGAGCCCTATATGGGTCAGCAACGCTTCGCCTCGCTCGCGAGCAATCTGTTTGGCGCCGACTCGCAATTGAACAATATTGCCGGCGCGCCCGATCTGGTCGTTTCCCTGATGTACCCGATGGAGGGTAACGAGCAGGCGATGGGCCTGGATTACCGCAAGAACGAGCGACAGCGTGCGGCTGCGCTAAGGGCGCGAGACGAACGCAAGCTGGTGCTTGCCGGTCCCGTCGAGCTGAAGCAGGGAGGACAAGGCTTCATCGGCCGCTTTCCGGTTTTCGTGCGGAGCGCGGGCAATACGGAAAGATTCTGGGGCATCATTTCCGCCGTTGTCGACGTGCAGCGTCTTTATCGGGCGAGCGGGCTGCTTGACGACGATCTCGGGATTGACATAGCGCTGATCGGCAGGGACGCTCTCGGCCAAAATGGAGACCAATTCTACGGTAATGAGCGGATCAGCAAAAGCGATCCGGTGACAGCCGACGTTGTGCTCCCGTCCGGTTCGTGGCAAATCGCGGCCATTCCCAAAAATGGCTGGCCTTCGACGCCAAGCAACGCATGGTTGTTGCGCGCTATCATGGCGACGGCCGGAGCCTTGGTTGTGTTCCCTTTCCTGGTCACAGGCCGCCTGATTGGCGAAAGACAGCGCAATTATGCGGAATTGCGTCGATTGTCACGACGCTTGGAACTCGCCCTGGAAGCGTCGGCTATTGGGGTTTGGGAACACGATCTAGCGACCAACGAGCTTACGTGGGATGATCGCGTCAACGAAATATATGGCAAACCAACCGGCGAGCACCGGGGCTATCCAGACTGGGCGGGAGCAATACACCCAGATGATTTGGCTGGCGCCAACGCGGACTTCGACAGGGCGGTGGCCAGCGGACGACCATATTTGTCGGAGTACCGGATTGTGCGTCAGGATGGCGAGATCCGTCATGTCCGGTCCAAGGCGATCGTTTACCGGGTCGCAAACGACACCCCAAAAATGATCGGCGCGGAATGGGACGTGACTTCCGACGTCCTGCTGAACAAGGATCTGGTTCGTGCAAAACAGCTGTCCGAGTCGAAAAATGCAGAACTCGAGTCAGCCAAAGCGCGCATAGAGCACATCGCGCTTCATGATTCGCTGACCGGCTTGCCCAACCGGCGTTACCTCGACCAGGTACTGGAACATTACGCGGCAAACGCCAGGCGCTCAGGCGGGCACGCGGCACTGCTTCACATAGATCTGGATCGGTTCAAGCACATCAACGATACGCTGGGCCACGCCGCCGGTGACGCGATGTTGGTTCACGCGTCAACCGTGCTCAGGTCGAAGGTCGGCGACGAGGGATTCGTCGCCCGTATCGGGGGAGACGAATTCATCGTTCTGTGCGTGGTGCGCGACGATACCAAGCAGCTGGCGCTGCTCGCCGACCGCGTCATCAGCCAGATGCGCGAACCGGTGTACTATCAGGGTCATCGATGCCGTTTTGGTGTCAGCGTGGGAATCGCTGTCGACAACGGAAAAGATGTCGAAGCCAAACACCTGCTGGTGAACGCCGATATCGCGCTTTACCGAGCAAAGGCGCGGGGGCGCAATCGATACGAATTCTTCACAGACGCGATGCAAAGCGAAATCGTCGATACCAAGCGGATTGCCGACGAAATTCTCGGCGGCCTCGAGCGCAACGAGTTCATCCCGTTCTACCAGCCCCAATTTGACGCAAAGACGCTCGAAATCGTTGGGGTTGAGGCGCTGGCGAGGTGGAAACATCCAATAAAGGGTATTTTGGCGCCCGACGTCTTCCTGAGGATTGCAGAAGAACTGAACGTTGTCTCGATCATCGACCAAGCCATATTGAAGCAATCGCTTTCGGATTTCGAAGCGTGGTCCGCTGCAAAACTTCACATTCCGCGGGTGTCGGTCAATGTCTCGGCCAGGCGCCTTCAGGATGAGGAGCTCATCAAGAGCCTGCGAGAGCAAAATATCAAGAAGGGAACAGTTTCGTTTGAGCTTGTTGAGTCGATTTTCCTGGACGAGAACGACGACCTTGTCACGTGGAACATCGAGCAGATAAAAGAACTGGGGATTGACATCGAAATAGACGATTTTGGTACCGGTTACGCTTCAATGGTCAGTTTGCTGAAGTTGCAGCCGCGCCGGCTGAAGATAGATCGGCAGCTGGTCACCCCAATCGTCAAATCGCCGCAGAGAAGGCAGGTTGTCTCGTCGATCATTGAAATCGGCAAGTCGCTGGGTATCGAGGTCGTGGCGGAAGGCGTCGAGACGATGCAGCATGCACGGCTACTCAAGGGCCTGGGCTGCGACATATTGCAGGGTTATGCCTTCGGCCACGCGTTCGATTCCGAGGGACTTAAGACCTTTGTCCGATCGCGACGCCTGCGCACGGCCAGCTGAGCCTCGGCGCCAGAATTTATCGAGCCGACCGCCTTCACGTTGCGGTACATAGGCGCACAGCGGACAAAGCTGAAGACAACGCCAAACCTCAGATCAGCAGCAGGCCCTTCATGCTGGAGTGGCCTTTCCTGCCGATGATGATGTGGTCGTGAACGGCAATGCCAAGCGGTTTGGCCGTCTCGATGATCAGCTTGGTCATCTCGATGTCGGCGCGCGACGGCGTCGGGTCTCCCGACGGATGGTTGTGCGCCAGAATGATCGCCGTGGCGGAGAGCTCCAAGGCGCGCCTGACCACCTCGCGCGGATAGACCGGTGTGTGGTCGACGGTGCCGACCTGCTGGACTTCGTCGGCGATCAGCGCGTTTTTCTTGTCGAGGAACAGGATGCGGAACTGCTCGCGCTCCTCGAAGGCCATCACCGACCGGCAGTATTCGAGAACCTGCGTCCAGGTCGACAACAGCTCGCGGCCGGCGATCTCGCCGCGCGCCATGCGCTGCGCCGTTGCCGCAACCACCTTGAGGTCGAGCGCCACCGCCGGGCCGATGCCCTTCACCTCCTGCAGGCGCTCGACGGACGCACCGAGGACCTCGGCCAATGTACCGAAGCGTGCCAGCAATGCCTTGGCGACCGGCTTGGTGTCGGCGCGCGGGATCAGCCGGAACAAAAGAAGCTCGAGCAGTTCGTAGTCGGGGAGGGTGTTGGCACCGGCGGCGAAGCGCTCGCGCAGGCGGTCGCGATGGCCGAGATAATGCGGCTTGTCGGCGGCCACCGCCTTCGCGTGGGATCGCACTGGCCTTTCGGGAAAGAAGGCCCGCTCGTTGTCGTTGCCGTTCATGGCTGCCCCACCCAGCATTTGCCGGGCAAGGTAACGCCCGATCTGCCAGACACTAGGCCCGCAGGCCGGGGCGGTCGAGGTTTTTTGGCGACAGCGTGAAGATCTCGCAGCCGGTCTCGGTGACGCCGATCGTGTGCTCGTACTGCGCCGACAGCGAACGGTCGCGCGTCACCGCGGTCCAGCCGTCCGACAGCACTTTCACATGCGGCCGGCCGAGATTGATCATCGGCTCGACGGTGAAGATCATGCCCGGCCGCATCTCGACGCCTTCGCTGGCGCTGCCGTAATGCAGGATATTCGGCGCGTCATGAAACAGCCGGCCAACCCCGTGGCCGCAGAAATCGCGCACCACCGAGCAACGCTCGGCTTCGGCATAGGTCTGGATGGCGGCGCCGATGGCGCCGGTTCGGGCGCCCGGCTTGATTGCCGCGATGCCGCGCATCAGGCACTCATACGTGACTTCGAGCAGCCGCTCCGCGGCACGCTTGATCGTGCCCACCGGATACATGCGCGAGGAGTCGCCATGCCAGCCGTCGAGGATATAGGTGACGTCGATATTGACGATGTCGCCATCCTTCAACGGCTTGTTGTCGGGTATGCCGTGACAGACGACGTGGTTGATCGAGGTGCAGGATGATTTCGTATAGCCACGGTAGTTGAGCGTCGCCGGAAGCGCGCCATGGTCCATCCCGAACTCGAAGACGAAGCGATCAATCGCTTCGGTGGTGACGCCGGGCGCCACAATCGGTACCAGTTCGTCGAGGCAGCGCGCGGTGAGATCGCAAGCCTTGCGCATGCCGACAAAACCTTCCTCGTCGTAAAGACGGATCTGGCCGGTGTTTCTGAGCGGTGCCGTGGCGGCGTCGAGATAGGTGACCATTTTATCCGTCTTGCAGGGATGCGGGGCTGGATGAGCCTCCGCGAGAGAAACCTTCCCAGATTTGGCACTGGAAAGCGCAAGGTTCAAGGACGAACTGCCGGCGACCGCCGAAGACCGGCGATATTCACGCCTGGGGGCATTCTCTTTGCCTCTAACGGCCCATGCTTCGCCAGGTTCATTGACCACCGTAGTGACGACACATTTCTAGGTGAGAAGCGGCCCAAGCATTAAGCCGCCACGGCAATTTTTTGCGACGAACGGCGTTGCTGCGGGGGTGTCAGTTCGGGAGAGATCGAATGGACAGACTGCAATTCGAGGTGCCGGTGCGGATCGCGCCTGTGCCCGGCCAGCCGGTCGAGGAAATCTACAGTGTCGAGCAGGCGCTCGATTTCCTGCAAACGTGGCCGGTTCGCCGGAAGGGACCAACCTATCAGGCCGCGTTCAATGCCTGTTTTGGCGCCACGGTGGACATCGTCGAGACCGAAGACGCATGGCGGGCCTTCATGGCCTTTTGCCGGGTGAGCGGCCTGCTTGCCAGGGACATGATGGTTCCGCGCAAGCGCGGCGGCGAGGCGAGGGGACTGCGGGCTTAGACAGCCTTCGACGTAGTCCTCAGTCGTCTTCGTCTCTTCTTGCCGACATCCCTATCAGAGTGGCGGGCCCAGCAGAGCTGGCGCAGCATCACGCTGGCGATAGACATGTGCCAAGTTGAAATGCTGGTACGCCCAAGGGGAATCGAACCCCTGTTACCGCCGTGAAAGGGCGGTGTCCTGACCGCTAGACGATGGGCGCGCTCAGATGTGAGCGCTTATAGTTGCGTCGCGACAAACCGGCAACCCGTCTGCCGCCGGCTGCGACAACTTTTTTCCTTTGGCTCCAAACCGCGACTTTCCGACAGCCAAGCTGGTTTTTGCGGCATGATGCAACGTCGCCGAGGGGAGCTTCGCAGTGCCGGAAGAACCTCACCCTAGCCGCGCCTGCGGCAGCGCCAGTTCCAGTCGCGCTCGGGGCCGACATCGACATGGACGGATTCGGTGTGGCAGTAGGTGCCGACGCCACCACGGCCCGGCATGGTGCGGATGTAGCTCGCCAGTTCCCATTTCGAGACGCCAGGAACCTGGATGTCGGCTGCGGCGCAGTACATGTGCAGCGAATTCTTTGCGCCGTTGGCGCGGCGGTTGCGGGCCGGATCGCGATAGCCGGAGGTGACCGTCATCTTGCGGCCGTAGTGGCCTTCGATCGTCTTCAGCACGCGAACCAGCGACGGCTTCAAGCAGGCGACATCGACGCTTTCGTTCTGTTTCAGGAGGCCGTTGGGCGCCAGCCGGGCAAGGCCGGCGGCGGAGGCGACCTGGTAGGCGCCACCCGAACCTTCGTCTTCATTGAGGTCGACGTCACTCTCGTCGTCGAGGCCGGATTTGCGCTTGATCTCGAACAGCGCCGTCTGGCGCACGCCGGGCAGCGCATCGGCCGTGAAGTGGCTGGTATCGCCCGTCGACACCAGCTGCACCGGCTTTTCAGCCGGATCGGCCAAAGCCAGGGTGACGGTGGGTTTTGCCGCAGGCGTCGCCTTGGCCTGCATGACCGTTGGCTGCCCGCCCGATCTGCTGTTGGCCGGCGAAGAAGGTGCCGCCGAAGCAGGCGTGGCGCTGAACAGTGAGGCCAGGAAGTTTTTCTTCGGTGCGTAGGCCTGTGGCTGCGGCATCTCGCCGGCGGTCACATAAACCGGGTTGGTCATCGCCGGTGCGGCGGCCTTGGCGTCGGGCTTCGATGCATAAGCACTGTTCTGCGCCACGGCCTGTTCGGCTGTCTGGGCGTTTGGTTGCAGCGGTTGCGGCGTGTGTCCCGCGATCGTCTCGGCTGCCGTGGGGACGGCGATCGGGAATCCAGCGTCGAGCTTGGCCCCTGGCTTGGCCACCGGCACATAGGCGACCTGCTCTGGAAGGTTGGCGTCGCCGTCGGCATTCATCGTCATTTGTGCGCTTGTCATCTGCGACGATGATGCGGCCGTGCTGGCCTGGGGCGCACCGGCGGCCGTGCTGATTTCGGTAGCCGAGGTATTGTAGCCTGGCATGCCGACCGACATGGTCGGGTCGCCGGCCGAGGTGCAGGACGCCAGGAGCACCGAGAAAAGCGCCGCCACAATGGCGCGGCTTTCTCCCTTCGCGAGGCGCGATCCTGCTGATCTCAAAACAAAATTCCCCCTCGATATCCGACCGGTTCGTCATTGGCGCGGCGTCGAAACGTCTCGTCGAAATGACCCTTGTTCCCCGAACCGGAAACGAGACCTGTGTCAAATCTGCAAGCCTCAAAGTAATTTGGCGGCTAGAGGATGAATCAAGGCTGCTCAGGGTTGACGGCACCATTTCGCCCGCTTTTGGCGGCGCGTCAACTCACCACACATTACAGATGGTTACACGCGCACCTTGACATAGGTGCCGGGGGCTTCGCCTAGAACTTGCATATGCTCGCCCGGTTTGCGGGCCGGTACGCGGGTATTGTCCTTGGCTTCGATCCAGCGTTGCCAGTGCGGCCACCAGGAACCGGGATGGTCGGTGGCCCCGGCGAGCCACTGGTCGAAGTCGCCGGCCGGCTTGCCGCCGGTCCAGTAGTGATATTTCTGCGCCGCCGGCGGATTGACGACCCCGGCGATGTGGCCGGAGCCGGCCATGACGTAATCGACCTCGCCGCCGAAATATTTCGAGCCGAGGAAGACCGAAAGCGCCGGCGCGATATGGTCCTCCTTAGAGGCGAGGTTGTAGACCGGAATGGTAACGTCCTTCAGCGAAACCGTGCGGCCCGCCAGTTCCATCATGCCTTGCGAAAGCCTGTTCTCGAGATAGCAATTGCGCAAATAGAAGGAATGGTTGGCAGCGCCCATGCGGGTCGAATCGGCATTCCAGTACAGCAGGTCGAAAGGCAGGGGATCCTTGCCGCGCATGTAGTTGTTGACGACATAGGGCCAGATCAGGTCGCCCGAGCGCAGCATGTTGAAGGCGGTCGCCATCTTCGTGCCGTCGAGATAGCCTTTCTCGTTCATCGCCTTTTCGACGGCCGCGACCTGCTCCTCGTCGACGAACACTTTTAGATCGCCGGCATAGGTAAAATCGACCTGGGTGGTGAAGAAGGTGGCGGATTTGATGCGGTTGTCGCCTTCCTGCGCCATCAGCGCCAGGGCCGCCGCGAGAAGCGTGCCACCGACGCAATAGCCGATGGCGTTGACTTGCCTTTCGCCGGTGGCCTTCTCGATCGTGTCGAGGCCGTATTGCAGGCCCTCCCTGATATAGGCCTCCCAGCTCTTGGCGCCGTGCCGCTCGTCCGGGTTGATCCAGGAGATGATGAAGACGGTGTGGCCTTGCTCGACTGCCCAGCGAATGAAGGATTTTTGCGGGTTGAGGTCGAGGATGTAGTATTTGTTGATCCATGGCGGGCAGATCAGCAGCGGCCGCTTGAGCACGGTGTCGGTAGTCGGTTCGTATTGCAGGATTTCGGCGACGTCGCTGCGGCCGACCACCTTGCCGGGAGTGGTGGCGAGATTCTTACCGATCTCGAAAAGCGAATAATCGGCCTGCCGCAGCTTCAGGTCGCCCTTGCCGGCGGCAATGTCCTCGGCCAGCATCTTCATGCCGCGCACCAGGTTTTCGCCGTTGGAGGCGACAGTCTCGCGAAACAATTCCGGATTGGTCAGGATGAAATTCGACGGCGAGATGGCATTGGACACCTGCTTGACATAAAAGCCGGCCTTGTGGCGGGTGTGCTCGTCCAGGCCATCGGCGTGCTCGACCAGTTCGGCCGCCCAGCGCGAGGTGACCAGATACGCCTGTTTGAGGAAATCGAAGAAGGCGTTGCGGCCCCATTCCGGGTCCTGGAAACGCTTGTCACCGCGCTCGGGCTTGATCGCGTCCTCGGCGTCCTCGGCGCCGGCGCCGATGCGCTGGACGGCATTGGCCCAGACGGTCATGTAGCCGGAAAACAGCCGCGTTTGCGCCTCCAGCGCGCGCTGCGGGTCGGAGAGCCAGTACTCGGTGAGCTTGGAGAACGTCTTCACCATGTCGACGACCGGCTCGGCGACGTGATCGCGCACCTCGCCCTTTTCCCGCGGCTCGGCCCATGCCGAGGCGGCCTTGCCGGCCTGCTCGATCATGCGAGCCATGTTCAGGGCGAAGCGTTCCGGGTCCTTCACCAGGTATTGCTCGACGGTCGAAGGTTGGTCATCTTCCGCTTTGCCCGAATCGGGTGTTTTGGACATGGTTCGCGGGGTTCCTCCCGAAGCGTTTTGTTGACATATTACCATGGGATATCGAACAGGGTCCAATGTGCTCTAACCCGGCCGCCAGGAAAACAATATGACGATTAATATTGGCAAGGACGTTTTTTCCGGCACTGGTCGTTTTTGCCGCATGGCGCTCGTCCTGTTGGCGATGGCCGGTTGCACGAGCAGCAACATGGAAGGTGCGGCGCCCGCCACCGGCCTTGTCGGCGCGAAGGACACCGGTTCCTATCCGAACCTGAACATCCGGCCGCAGGTGGCGGCCGAGCAATTCACCGACGAGGAAAAGAACGCCAAGCTCGCCCAACTGAAGGCCGAGGAGCAGAGCCAGGCCGCCAAGGGCGGCGGCGTCAAGGTTGCGGACCAGGCAGCGCTGGACCAGCTGGCAAAAAAACACGGCGCCGAGGCGCTGAAGCAGATCGAAGGCAAATGCGACCCCGCTCTCGACCCTAGTTGCAAATAGGCTTATACGCGCGACCGCAACCTCACTGTCTGGAACTGCCATGGAAGAATTTCACAAGGTCCGCCGGCTTCCGCCCTATGTCTTCGAACAGGTCAACCGGCTGAAGGCCAGCGCCCGTTCGCGCGGCGCCGACATCATCGACCTTGGCATGGGCAATCCGGACCTGCCGACGCCCAAGGCCATCGTCGACAAACTCTGCGAGGTGGTACGCGACCCGCGCACGCACCGCTATTCGTCGTCGCGCGGCATTCCGGGCCTGCGTCGTGCCCAGGCCAACTACTATGCCAGCCGCTTCGGTGTGAAGCTCGACCCGGACAGCCAGGTGGTGGCGACGCTCGGCTCGAAGGAGGGCTTTGCCAATATGGCGCAGGCGATCACGGCCCCCGGCGATGTGATCCTGTGCCCCAACCCGACCTATCCGATCCACGCCTTCGGCTTCATTATGTCAGGCGGCGTCATCCGCTCGCTGCAGGTCGAGCCGGACGACGGGTTCATCCTGGCGTTGGAGCGCGGCATCCGCCATTCGATCCCGAAGCCGCTGGCACTGATCCTCAATTATCCATCCAACCCGACGGCACTGGTCGCTTCGCTCGATTTCTACAAGGAGGTGGTGGCCTTCGCCAGGAAGAACGACATCATCATCCTGTCGGATCTTGCCTATTCCGAGATCTATTTCGACGGCAATCCGCCGCCTTCGGTGCTGCAGGTGCCGGGCGCCATAGACGTCGCCGTCGAGTTCACCTCGATGTCGAAGACCTTTTCGATGCCGGGCTGGCGCATGGGTTTTGCGGTCGGCAATGAACGGCTGATCTCGGCGCTGACGCGAGTGAAATCCTATCTCGACTACGGCGCTTTCACGCCGATCCAGGTGGCGGCGGCGCATGCACTCAACGGCGACGGTGCCGACATCGCCGAAGTGCGCGACGTCTACCGCAAACGCCGCGATGTCATGGTCGACGCTTTCAGCCGCGCCGGCTGGACCATTCCCGCACCGGCGGCATCGATGTTCGCCTGGGCGCCGATCCCGGAGCCGTTCAAGCACCTGGGCTCGCTTGAATTCTCCAAGCTCCTGATCGAGCACGCCGACGTCGCGGTGGCGCCGGGCGTCGGCTTCGGCGAGCATGGCGACGATCACGTGCGCATCGCGCTGGTCGAAAACGAGCACCGGATCCGGCAAGCGGCGCGCAACATCAAGCGCTTCCTCGCATCCAGCGCCAAGCAGCCGAATAACGTCGTACCGCTCGCCGCGCATCGCTGATTGGTTCAGTCACAGCCATGACCGTCCCTGCCAGCATGAACGTCCAGGCCGTCGTTTATGTCAGGCTAATCGATGAGTCGGTTTCCGTTTGGCGGCCGGTGCAAGCAAAACAAATTAGTCCGACCACATACCTCATCTTGGACCAGCCCATACCAGCCTCGGAAGTGTGGGAATTTCACCCCGGGACTATAGTCACCGTGACCCGGAAGCCTGATGAAAACGACGACTATCTGGTTGCGGTCGAAAATCAATTCTAGCTGGCGGACAGACTCTCCGATGACTGAAGCGTTGCGTGTTGGAATTGCCGGGCTCGGCACCGTCGGTGCGTCGGTGGCCCGCGTGCTGCGCGACAAGGCGGCTGAACTGACGCGACAGTGCGGACGCGACATCGTCGTGTCGGCGGTTTCGGCCCGCGATCCCAAACGCGACCGCGGCGTTGATCTTGGCACAGCACAGTGGTTCGACGATGCCGTCAAGATGGCGCAGACCGCCGAGATCGATGTCTTCGTCGAGCTGATCGGCGGCGACGAAGGCCCATCACGCTCGTCCGTCAAAGCGGCGCTCGAGGCCGGCCGCCACGTCGTCACCGCCAACAAGGCACTGCTTGCCAAGCACGGGGTGGCATTGGCCGAGATCGCCGAGAGGAAAGGCGTGCTGCTCAATTACGAGGCGGCGGTGGCCGGCGGCATTCCGGTCATCAAGACGATGCGCGAGGCGATGGCCGGCAATTCGGTGACCCGCGTTTTCGGCATCCTCAACGGTACCTGCAATTATATTTTGACGCGCATGGAAGCCGAGGGCCTGTCCTTTGATGCCTGCCTGAAGGATGCGCAACGGCTGGGCTATGCCGAAGCCGACCCGACCTTCGACATCGAGGGCCACGACACCGCGCACAAGCTGTCGATCCTGACCAGCCTTGCCTTCGGCACGAGGATCGCCGCCAACGATATCTACATGGAAGGCATCTCCAACATCAGCCAGGCCGACATCCGCGCGGCCGGCGATCTCGGCTACCGGATCAAGCTGCTTGGCGTCGCCCAACGCACCGAAAGCGGCATCGAGCAGCGCGTGCACCCGACCATGGTGCCGACGGCCTCGGTCATCGCGCAGGTGCACGGCGTCACCAACGCGGTGGCGATAGAAACCGACATCCTCGGCGAATTGCTGCTTTCGGGCCCTGGCGCCGGCGGCAACGCCACCGCGTCGGCGGTGATCGGCGACATTGCCGACATCGCCAAGAGCCGGCCTGGCTTCCAGCATGGTCCGGTCTTCGGCCGGCCGGCAAAGGAATTGAAGCCTTACAAGAAGGCGCAGATGCGCAGCCATGCCGGCGGCTATTTCATCCGGCTGACCGTGCACGACCGCCTCGGCGTCTTCGCGGCAATAGCCAAGCGCATGGCCGACAACGACATTTCGCTGGAATCGATTGTCCAGCATGCCGCCGGGCCGGAAACCGAGGCACAGAAGACGGTCATCCTGGTGACCCACGAGACGACCGAGGCGGCGGTGCGCAAGGCCGTCGACGGCATCACCAGGGACAGCCTTCTGACCGACAAGCCGCAAGTCATCCGCATCGAGCGGGCCGGATAGCAGTCTCACATTTTGCGTTTAATCGATTGATATTGCTGCGCTTTCAAAAAGGTCCAACGCAGGTCTTGCTGTTGTCACGGGGCTTTGACACAAGAAGCGCGTCTCTGGCGGGAGGCTAAACTGCCAACGAGGATTGTCCATCGATGAATGTGGCCCAGAACATTGTCGCCGGCCTCGACCGGATACTGACCATGGAATTGGTGCGCGTCACCGAACGCGCCGCGGTCGCGGCCGCCAGATTGCGCGGACGCGGCGACGAGAAAGCCGCCGACCAGGTCGCGGTCGATGCCATGCGGCAGGAGCTCAACCGTCTTGACATCAACGGCACGGTGGTGATCGGCGAAGGCGAGCGCGACGAGGCGCCGATGCTTTATATCGGCGAAGAGGTCGGTACCGGCCAAGGCCCGGCTGTCGACATCGCGCTTGATCCGCTCGAAGGCACGACGATCTGCGCCAAGAACCTGCCCAACGCACTGGCCGTTATCGCCATTGCCGAAAAAGGCAGCCTTTTGTTCGCGCCGGACGTCTATATGGACAAGATCGCGATCGGTCCGGGTTATGCCGACGGCATCATCGACATCGATGCCTCGCCGGCCGAAAACATCGCCAGCCTCGCCAGGGCCAAGGGCGTGCCGGTGGCGGAGATCACCGCCTGTATTCTCGACCGGCCGCGCCATGGCGCCTTGATCGAAGCCGTGCGGGCGACCGGAGCCGCGATCCGTCTGATCGGCGACGGTGATGTCGCCGGGGTCATCCATACCACCGACCCGGACGAGACCGGCATCGACATCTATCTCGGCACCGGAGGCGCGCCGGAGGGCGTGCTCGCGGCTGCCGCCTTGCGCTGCACCGGTGGCCAGATGCAGGGCAGGTTGATCTTCGATACGCCGGAAAAGCTGGCGCGCGCCGCGAAGATGGGCATCTCCGACCCGAAACGGATCTACCACACGCAAGACATGGCACGCGGCGACGTGCTGTTTGCCGCGACCGGCGTCACCGACGGCAATATGCTGGCCGGCGTCAAGTTCGGCCGCAATTTCATCACCACGCACACGATCGTGCTGCGCTCGTCATCGCGGACCGTGCGCGAAATCAAAGCCAGGCATCAGGATCTGGAAAAGTTTTGATTTCGACTCAGTTAGCCGTTGCATATTGTGCGCAATGACAAATTGCAGACGGCGCGTCACGTGACGGGGGAAAGACGCTTTTTCCTCGATGTCAGGCAGTCGGCCACCGGCGTTTCCTGGGAACACCGGCTGACCGAGCGTCAGGACATGGCCGCGCTCGCCATCGCGCAAGGGTATGGCGTGCCTGACATCGTGGCACGTGTGCTGGCCGGGCGTGGTGTCACCGCCGAGCAGACCGAGCGGTTTCTGGATCCGACCATCCGCAATCTGCTGCCCGACCCGGCATCGCTGACCGACATGGACAGGGCCGCCGCTCGCATCGCCCAGGCGGTGATGGCCAGGGAAAAAGTGGCGATCTTTGGCGACTACGATGTCGACGGCGCCGCCTCGTCGGCGCTGCTCAAGCGCTTTCTCGCATATTTCTCGGTGGCGTCGGAGATCTACATACCGGACCGCATCTTCGAGGGTTACGGCCCCAATCCGGAAGCGATGCGCGAACTCGTCTCGCGCGGCGCGACGCTGATCGTCACCGTCGATTGCGGCACCAACAGTGCTGCTTCCATCGACGCGGCGAAGGCCGCCGGCGCCGACGTCGTGGTGCTCGATCACCATCAGGTCGGCGGGCCGTTGCCGGCGGCGGCTGCGGTCGTCAACCCCAATCGCGAGGACGACCTTTCCGGACAAGGCCATCTTTGTGCTGCCGGTGTCGTCTTCCTTTGCCTGGTGCAGACCGCGAAGATTCTGCGCGGCCGCCTGCCGGATGCCGCACCGCCGGACCTGCTTGGCCTGCTCGACCTGGTGGCGCTGGGCACAGTCTGCGACGTGGTGCCGCTCACCGGCGTCAACCGCGCCTTCGTGGTCAAGGGGCTGCAGGTGGCGCGGCAGCAGAGAAACGAAGGGCTGGCGGCGTTGGCGCGGGTCTCGCGTATAGGCGAGCCGATCAGCACGTTCCATCTGGCCTTTCTGATCGGTCCGCGCATCAACGCCGGCGGGCGCATCGGCGACGCAGCACTTGGCAGCCGCCTGCTTGCAACCGACGACCCGGTCGAGGCCCGCACCATCGCCGAGACGCTGGATCGGCTCAACCAGGAACGGCAGTCGATGGAGCAGGAGATGCTGGCCGCCGCGCGCTCAGAGGCCGATGCCGAGCTTGCCGGCGGCAATGGTCCGGCCATCGTGGTGACAGCCAGCAGCAACTGGCATCCTGGCATTGTCGGCCTGCTTGCCTCGCGGCTCAAGGACCATGCAAGACGGCCGGCCTTTGCCATCGCCTTCAACGCCAATGGTGTCGGTACGGGGTCAGGCCGTTCGGTGTCGGGCTTCGACCTCGGCCGGCTGGTGCGCGAGGCTGCCGATGCCGGGCTTATCATCAAGGGCGGCGGCCACGGAATGGCGGCCGGCATCACTGTCGAGCGGGCGAAGCTCGGCGAACTCAGGGCTTTCTTCGAAGAGCGCGCGGCGGTGGATGTGTTCCGCCTGCAAGGCGAGGAGAGCCTGGCGATCGACGGCGCGCTTGCCGCCGAGGGCGCGACGCTTGCGCTGCTCGATGCGCTTGAGAGGGCAGGGCCGTTCGGCGCCGGGCATGTTGCGCCGGTGTTCGCGCTTCCGCGCCACCGGCTTGTCGATGCGCGGGCGGTCGGCAGCAACCACATCCGCGCCGACCTGCAGTCGGAAAGCGGCGGCCGCATCCAGGCGATCGCCTTTCGCGCGGTCGACACGGCTCTTGGCGAATTCCTGTTCAAGAACAGGGGTAAGCCGGTGCATGTCGCCGGCTCGCTGTCGGGCAACCACTGGAACGGCAACCGCACGGTGCAGTTCCGCATCATCGACGCGGCGCTTGCCTGAGAGCTCGCTGCCGCCCTGCCTAAGCGAGGACGGTCTGCAGCCGGGTCAGGTCGCCGATCTGCGCCATCGTTGCCTGGTAGCCGATACGGATCGCTTCGTCGGCGCGGTGGAATTCGGTCAGGCCGATATGGCTGAGCTTCGGCTGCAGCGATATGTCCGGCGGGTCGCCGGCCAGCCTGGCGCGCGAAATGCGGTCCTGGATGATGTTAAAGGCCTCGACCATGACGCCAGTAATGCCGAGCCGCGTCTCGCGCGACTGGCGTTCTGGATCGGCGTGGCCGGCCCTCGGCGCGTCTTTCTCGATGACCAGCTCGCCGGCATTGTGCTTGATCACCGCGGCGCGGCCGAACAGATCGTAGTGAAGGTTCACCGCAACCACGAGCGGCTGCTCGTAGGCACGGCAGACCGAGACCGGCACCGGATTGACCAGTGCGCCGTCAACCAGCACACGCCCATTGCAGGCGACCGGCTCGAACACGCCGGGCAGCGCGTAGGAGGCGCGCATTGCGGTGCTCAACGAGCCGCTCGACAGCCAGATCTCATGGCCGGTGCGGATTTCCGAAGCGACGCAGACGAATGGTTTTGGCAGGTCCTCGAAGCGGATGCCGGCTATGTGCTCGCGCAGCCGCGCATCGAGCTTCATGCCACCGAACAGGCCGCTGCCGCGTAGATTGAGGTCGAGAAGGCCAAAAATGCGCCGCCTGGTCAGGCTGCGCGCGAATTCTTCCAACTCGTCGAGCTTGCCGGCAACATAGCAGCCGCCGACCAGCGCGCCGATCGAGGTGCCGGCGATCATCGACACTTCGATGCCGGCTTCGTCAAGCGCGCGCAGCACGCCGATATGCGCCCAGCCGCGCGCACAGCCGCCACCCAATGCCAGCGAAATCCCTGTTTTGCCCGGAGATTTGGTTTCGGATGCGCCCGCGGCCGAGGAGAGGCCATTGGCCTCCCGAACGTCAGGTCTGTTGCGCAATGACGCCCAGTCGAGCATCACAATCTCCCTTGTCCCACGGTCATCCTACAGGCGGGCCGTATCGAAATCATGAATATACGTGGCTGAAGTGCTGCGAATGGTTCATATTGATGGTGTATTGGGCTTTCGATAGGTTTTTTCCGCATCGAACAGCGGCTTGCTGCCGTCGCTGGCAAGCGTCCCTTTGCCATCGCTCAGCCCCACCGTCCGATAAAAGCATGAACGTCGGCCGGTGTGACAAGTTGCTTCGTGACCCAGCACTTTGACGCGCAACCATATCGCGTCCTGGTCACAATCCGTGAGCATCTCGACGACCTGCTGGACATTGCCCGAGGTTTCGCCCTTCTTCCACAGCGCGTTGCGCGAACGCGACCAGTAGTGCGCGATGCCGGTCTCGAGCGTCAGCGCCAGCGCCTCGGCATTCATATGCGCGACCATCAGCAGCACGCCGTCTTCGGCATCGGTGACCACGACAGTGACGAGGCCGGCAGCATCGAAGCGCGGTGAAAGGACCGCGCCTTCCTCGAGTGCCTTCTTGTCTGTTGGAGCTTTCGGGAATTCCAATGCCGACATTCGCCGGTCCTTATCTAGCGAAGCCGGCAGGCCGATCAGATCCTGCCGCCGCGCACCATGGTGACGAAGCGGACCTGCTCTTCGGGTGTGTCCTTGAAGACGCCGGTGAAGGTTGAGGTCAGCGTGGTGGAGCCCTGCTTGCGGATGCCGCGCATGGCCATGCACATATGCTCGGCCTCAAGCATAACGGCCACACCGCGCGGATTGAGCACGTCCTGGATGACGCCGGCAATCTGCGCGGTCATCGCTTCCTGGGTCTGCAAGCGATGGGCGAAGATGTCGACGACACGGGCTATCTTGGACAGGCCGACAACCTTGCCGTCAGGCAGATAGCCGACATGCGCCTTGCCGATGATCGGCACCATGTGATGCTCGCAATGCGAGTGGAAGGATATGTCCTTGACGAGAACGAGGTCGTCATAGCCGGCAACTTCCTCAAAGGTGCGGCCAAGTTCCTCGGCTGGGCACATATCATAACCGTTGAACATTTCGCTGAACGCCTTGGTGACGCGCTTCGGCGTGTCGATCAGGCCCTCGCGGTCAGGGTTGTCGCCGGTCCAGCGCAACAAGGTGCGCACAGCGGCTTCGACTTCGGCCTCGCTCGGCCGGTCGGTGACCGGCTTTTCCATATAGGCAGACCGCGGCATGAGTTTCTTGATAACGGCGTCCATAAAGGCGTCTCCCGTAGTTCCTCTCTCAGGAGGAACGAGTTGAACGGACCACGACCTTTCGGGTGTCAGAAACTCGCCCGGTTTCCAGCCCGTAAGTGGCGTGAACAGAATTGGGTATGACGAGGTTTGTGGTCGCCTTGTCGATACCCGACTACCGCCATTATATATGTTCGTGCCGAGCGAAAGGAAGACGCCAGAGCGGCAATGACTGTTCGCTGGGCGGCGACGGATTGGAAAAATATGATCGACGATGTCTACAATGCGAAAATTCTGGGTTTTGCCGGAAACATCGCACGGATCGGCCGGCTCGACCGGCCCGACGCAACCGCACGAGCACATTCCAAGCTGTGCGGCTCGACGGTGACCGTCGATCTGAAGATGGATGATGGCGTCGTCAGCGATTTCGCGCATGACGTGAAGGCCTGTGCGCTTGGCCAGGCGTCGTCGTCGATCATGGCGCAGCATGTCGTCGGCGCCAGCGCCGAAGAATTGCGCAGCGTGCGCGAGACGATGCTGAAGATGCTGAAGGAAAACGGCCCGCCGCCCGAAGGCCGCTTCGCCGACCTGAAATACCTGGAACCGGTGCGCGACTACAAGGCGCGCCACGCCTCGACCATGCTGACCTTCGACGCAGTGGTCGACGCCATCGGCCAGATCGAGAAGAAGCGGGCGGAAGAGGCGGCTTAAACCTTGGCGAGAAAACGCCGGCTTTCGGCGAATTCCGCCCGGACCCAGTCGGCAAAAGCCCTGGCTGGTTCGGAAAGGTCATTCAGCCTTCTGGCTACTAGCCAATAGGCGCCCGACGCGACGTCGATGTCGAAAGGCTTGATCAGCGCGCCGGACGCAAGTTCTTCGCCGATCTGCAAAAGATCGCCCAGCGCGACACCATGTCCAAGCAAGGCTGCCTGCTTCGAAAGCGAAGCATCGGCCAGCATCGGGCCGCGCGCAGGCACGGCATCAGCCGTCACGCCCGCCGCTTCGAACCAGCGCGCCCAAGCCTGACGGTTTTCTTCGTGCAGCAATGTATAGCGACCAAGGTCGATCGGCTTTTCCAGAGCTGGGCCGGATGCAAGAAGTGCCGGCGACAGAACTGGGGAATCGACGACTGCGGCAAGCTGTTCGGCTTCGCTGCGTGGCCATGAGGTGGCGTGCGCACTGAAACGCAGGGCAAGTTCGGGCTGATCGCTGCGAAACTCTATCAATCTCGGGTCGACCTCAAGGGAAACGTCGATGTCGGGTCGCAACTCGCGAAAGCGGTTGAGCCGCGGCACCAGCCATACGGATGCAAGCGATGGCTCGACGCTGACACGCACCACGGACTGCGTCGGGGCCGCCGTCAATTCCGAAAGCAGCCTGTCGATGCCCTCGAAACTTCTGACCAACTGGTCGAGCAGCCGCTGGCCGGTGTCGGTCAACTCGACGCGGCGATGATGGCGGAAGAACAAAGGTTGGCGCAGGAAGGTTTCGAGCTCGCGGATCTGTCGGCTGATCGCCGCCTGCGAAACATAAAGCTCCTCGGCCGCACGGCTGAAGCTCAGGTGACGACCGGCTGCTTCGAAGCTTCTCAGAGCCGTCAGGGGGAGGTGTCCGCGCTTCATTCGCATAACTCAGAGTTATCTGACGTGGACGTTATACTCGTTTGAAGAGCAAGGCCAGCGGCGCTCTAATCGGTGCTCAAGGAGTGCCGCCATGATCCAGTTTCTCAACATTCTGGGCGATGTGATGCGGATCGCGACGTTTCAATGGTACGACGAGAAACCGCATAGGGATTGGTGCGAGGAGAGGCCGCCGACCAGCGTCGCCGTATGCCGAAGGCCGACGCCCGACCGCTATCCGGTTCGCCCTACCAGGCCATGACGGGATTGCCGGAACGGCATTGCGTTCCTGGCCCGATGCGCACATCTATCGCGTAGGGAAACGCGATGTGGAGACTGCGGTGGTCGGCCAACATCGGCATGCGCACGGCGCCAGGCCGATTCGACAAGGACGCAACTGGTCCGGCCCGTGGCGCAAGACGCCGGGCCGCGTCTTCGGCACGTCGCTTGTCCGACTTTACCAGCTGACGCTGTCCGGCTTCGTCGGCAATTCCTGCCGGCATCTGCCGACCTGTTCCGAATACGCGTACGAAGCGATCGCCCGCCACGGGCTGTGGGCCGGCGGCTGGATGGGGTTTTTCCGGGTGCTGCGCTGCGGACCGTTCGGCACGCACGGCATCGACCGGGTGCCTGAGGCACTGGCTGATCGCTACCTCTGGTTCACGCCATGGCGGTACTGGCGGATCGGGAAAAAACGTGGCGACCTGGACAGTTGACCGCAACTGTGCGGTGCACAGAGGGGTCGCTTTTTACGATCTGGTAGGGTTAACCGCAGCTTGCGCTGACATAGTGCATTTGAGACAAAATCGAGACAAGACACCTCGCTAAGCCGCTCCTGACACCCTTCAGGAGAGATTGCCAAATGCGCCGGATAGATCGTCTTCCCTTCGTTTTCGCCGTTGTTCTCTATGTCCTGGCGTGGCTGATGGGTTTTCCGATCCGTGCGCAATCAGCGCCGCTCGGGGACATCGAATGCACGACGCCGCAAGCGGCGAGACGCTGTATCGCCAAGGGACCTGTGATCAGCGCTTCAGCCCCGCCTCGACATTCAAGGTTCCGCTGGCGCTGATCGGCTATGATGCTGGAATCCTGAGCGACGAGCATACGCCAAGCTGGGAGTACAAGGCAGAGTTCAATGCCCCGAAACGGGACCGCAAGACCGTCGACCCGACGATCTGGGAAAGGGATTCGGTCCTTTGGTTCTCACGCGAGATTACGCGCCGGCTCGGCAGCAAACAGTTTGCCGGCTATGTGTCCAGATTGGACTATGGCAACACCGAAGTCTCCGGCACTGCCGGCAAGAATGACGGCCTCACCCATTCCTGGGTGAATTCTTCGCTCAAGATATCGCCGGTCGAGCAGGTCGATTTCCTGCGCAAGCTGCTGGCGCGAAAACTGCCGGTTTCGGACAAGGCCCATGCGATGACCAGCGCGATTGTCCCGACCTTCCGGGCAGGCGGCTGGACGGTGCAGGGCAAGACCGGAACGACCAGGCTCGGCGACAGCGCCGACAAGCGCTCGCTTGGCTGGTTTGTCGGCTGGGCGCAGACCGATGCTCGCAAGATCGTCTTTGCCCGCCTGGTAGTCGATACGAAACGTTCCGACACGCCAAAGGGACTCAAGACGCGGGCGATGTTCCTGAAAGATCTGCCGAATCTCCTCAGGTGACCTACATCCGGCTTTACGGCGCCGAAAACTGCCCATAAAAGACCGCTCGCCGCCGGACGCATCCGGCTCTTACTGATGCATGTCGTAGCGCCAAAACCGCTAAGCAGTCTTGGGCGACATGCATTTTACCACCCGCGCTCGTTTGCGGGACTGGATAGGAGAATCTTATGCTGAATTCCGTTTCCCTGACATTTCCCGATGGTTCCGTTCGCGATTACGACGCGGCGATGACCGGCGCCGCCCTGGCGGAATCGATCTCGAAGTCGCTGGCCAAGAAGGCCGTTGCCTATTCGATCGACGGCACGCTGCGCGATCTTTCCGACCCGATCGGCAGATCGGGCAAAGTCGAGATCATCACCCGCGAGGACCCGCGTGCGCTGGAGCTCATCCGCCACGATGCAGCCCATGTGCTGGCCGAAGCCGTGCAGGAACTTTGGCCGGGAACGCAGGTGACCATCGGGCCGGTGATCGAAAACGGGTTCTACTACGATTTTGCCCGCAACGAGCCGTTCACGCCCGACGATTTCCCGGTGATCGAGAAGAAGATGCGCGAGATCATTGCACGCAACAAGCCGTTCACCAAGGAGGTCTGGTCGCGCGAAAAGGCGAAAAGGATCTTTGCCGACAAGGGCGAGCGCTACAAGCTCGAGTTGATCGACGCCATCGCCGAGGACCAGGATCTCAAGATCTATGCACAGGGCGACTGGTTCGACCTCTGCCGCGGCCCGCATATGGCCGCGACCGGCCAGATCGGCAGCGCCTTCAAGCTGATGAAGGTCGCCGGCGCCTATTGGCGCGGCGACAGCAACAATCCGATGCTGACCCGCATCTACGGCACGGCCTGGGCCGATCAGGCGCAGCTCGAAGCCTATCAGACGATGCTGGAGGAGGCCGAGAAGCGCGACCACAGGAAGCTCGGCCGTGAGATGGACCTGTTCCACTTCCAGGAGGAGGGCCCCGGGGTCGTCTTCTGGCACGCCAAGGGCTGGAGGATGTTCCAGAACCTGGTCAATTACATGCGTCGCCGCCTCGACGAGCAGGGCTATCAGGAAGTCAACGCGCCGCAGGTGCTCGACAAGAGCCTGTGGGAGACGTCAGGCCACTGGGGCTGGTACCGGGACAACATGTTCAAGGTGACCGTTGCTGGCGACGACACCGACGACGACCGGGTGTTTGCGCTGAAGCCGATGAACTGCCCCGGTCACGTCCAAATCTTCAAGCACGGGCTGAAATCCTACCGCGATCTGCCGGTAAAACTTGCGGAATTCGGCAATGTGCATCGCTATGAGCCGTCCGGCGCGCTGCACGGGCTGATGCGCGTGCGCGGCTTTACCCAGGACGATGCGCACATCTTCTGCACCGAGGAACAGCTCGCCGACGAGTGCATCAAGATCAACGATCTGATCCTCTCGACCTATGCCGATTTCGGCTTCGACGAAATCACCGTCAAGCTGGCGACCCGCCCCGAAAAACGGGTCGGCACCGACGCGATGTGGGATCATGCCGAGGGCGTGCTGCAGGACGTGCTCGACAAGATCGCGGCGCGGTCGGGCAACCGGATCAAGACGGGCGTCAATCCGGGCGAGGGCACGTTCTACGGGCCGAAGTTCGAATATGTGCTGAAGGACGCCATCGGCCGCGACTGGCAATGCGGCACCACGCAGGTTGATTTCAACCTGCCTGAACGGTTCGGCGCCTTCTACATCGGCTCGGATTCGGAAAAGAAGCAGCCGGTGATGGTGCATCGCGCCATCTGCGGCTCGATGGAGCGGTTTCTCGGCATCCTGATCGAGAATTATTCCGGCCATTTCCCGCTCTGGTTCGCGCCGCTGCAGGTGGTGGTGGCGACGATCACTTCCGATGCCGACGATTACGCCCAGAAGGTCGTTGCGCAGCTGAAGGCGGCGGGGCTGATCGCCGAAGCCGATCTGCGCAACGAGAAGATCAACTACAAGGTCCGCGAGCATTCGCTGGCCAAGGTGCCGGTCATCCTCGTCTGCGGCAAGCGCGAGGCCGAGGAAGAAACGGTCAATATCCGTCGTCTCGGGTCGCGTGACCAGGAATCACTCGGCCTCGCAGCCGCCGTGAGGCTGCTTGCCGACGAGGCGGTGACACCCGACCGCAAGCGCCGCGCGGCCTGAACCAGTCGACGAGCAATGAATGGCGGTGGAGCGATCGACCGCCATTTTTATATTTTGTATGCCTGTCACGCCGCACGCCTATCTGGCAAATCGATCGACGTGCGCGTCGGCGACGCGCTGGCGCGACCCATGCACAAGGCAGCTTAGAGGGGCGCGTCTCAGTCGGCGCCTTCCTCGGAATCGATGGCCGAAGCCTCGGTGGCCAGAACCTCGATGTCCTGGTTGTGCCCAGCCACCACCGTAAAATCCTTCTGGTAGATGCGGTCGCGGTTCTTGGCGATGATGGTGTAGTCGCCCTCGGCCAGCACCACCGAGGCAAAGGCGCCGACGGTTTCCTTGATCGGATCGCCGGATTCGTTGAGCAGGGACCAGGAGGTGTCGGCGATCGCCTCGCCGCCTGGTTCGCGCACCAGCTTCATGGTCATCTCGGCGGCACGGTGCTCGACGGTCGCTTCGGTCAGCTTGCCGGCCTCGACGCGGATGTCGGAGCGGATGACCGCGTTCACCGCGCCATAGGTCGACACGACGTGGTAGGTGCCGGCATTGAGCCGCACGACGCTGTTCGGCTCGACATCGGGTATGATCAGGGCGCGATCGCCATCGGCCGCGGCGTGGCTCTCATAGATCGAGAAGCGCAGCTTCTTCGGCGGTATGCGTACCCCGCCGGACAGCACTGCATCGAGCTTGAGGCCACCGGCATCGAGCACGAGGCTCTCGCGCTTGGCTTCCTTGCCGACGGTGATGCGCTTGGTGGCGCCGGCCCGCCCGTAGGAGGCGTGGACCAGATACGAACCCGGCTCGAGCTGGAATATGGCGGTGCCGCCATGAGAGGAGGCGACCATCGTCAGCTTGCCGTCGCTGGCCGATTCGGGTTTGAAGACGCGCCAGACTATGCCGCGCGTGATGTCGGCGCCCTTGTCGGTCAATTGCGCCGACAGCGTGATCGCCCCGCTGCTGCCCAATGCCAGCGATGTCTCGCTTTTCGGAGGTGCATAGCCCGAAATTCCGGGAAGCTTCAGCTCGCCAAGGCCGTCCACATCCTGGGCGACAGCAAGCGAAACCGGCACCATCAACAGTGCGGCAGCGAGCCATATCAGGAAAAGACGCAATGTCCCCTCAAACATGCCTTGCGTTGAAGCCCAAGGCGGTGGCAATTTCAAGGCTTAAGAGTCCGGTCGGCTTCTGCTACAGGGCTCTTTGTCCGGCGCGCCGCGCCAATGCCCAAGCCGCCCGATGTCCCGATGGTGCGCTTCAGCTCAAATTCCAGGAGACTTGCGCCCATGGCGTCGCCGATCATCGATTTTCTGCTGACCCGAAATTCCGCGCCGATCCCGGATTTGAAAGAACCGGCACCGGGCGATGCGGAGATCGCGACGATGATCGCCGCCGCCTCGCGGGTGCCGGACCACGGCCGGCTGGAGCCTTGGCGTTTCATCCTCTATCGCGGCGAGGCTCGCGTCGATATCGGCAAGAAGCTGGCAGCACTTGCCGAACAGCGCG
Organism: Mesorhizobium sp. M1182; assembly: GCF_040318335.1. Lineage (NCBI taxonomy): Bacteria > Pseudomonadati > Pseudomonadota > Alphaproteobacteria > Hyphomicrobiales > Phyllobacteriaceae > Mesorhizobium > Mesorhizobium sp. M1182. The sequence goes on along the minus strand of NZ_JAMYMD010000046.1, from coordinate 16,061 downwards.
AAGGGCCGCTGCCGGAAGGCCGCCGCAACCAGGAACTGGCGCGCTTTTCGCGCGCGCCGCTGGTCATCGGCGTGATTTCTATCCCCAGGGAAAACCCAAAGATCCCGCAATGGGAGATGTTCCTGTCCGGCGGCATGGCGGCGATGAACCTGATGCTTGCCGCCAATGCGCTGGGCTACGGCACCAACATGATCAGCAACTGGTATTCCGACGTGCCCGAGGGCAGGGCGATCCTCGGCCTGGCGCCGCATGAGCGGGTCGTCGGCTTCGTCCATATCGGCTTCTACCAGGGGCCAGCGCCGGAACGACCGCGGCCCGATCCGGCAAAGCTCTATGCCGACTATTCAGGGCCGTGGGTGGGATAATTCCGGCGCGGAACAGACCCCTAAGGATCAAGCTCCGATGCCTTGGCTCGCGCCAGGAGCCGCTCTGCGAGCTTGAGATGCGGCCGATCGTACATCTTGCCGTCGATGCCGACGACGCCTGGATTTCCTGCCGCCTCGAACGCCTCGACGATCGCCAGGGCGCTTTTCACCGCTTGCGCCGAAGGCGTGAAGGCGGCGTTGATGACCGGCACCTGCGCCGGATGGATCGCCATCTTGCCGGTGAAACCGTCGCGCTCGGCCTCGGCGCATTCGGCCTCGAAGCCGGCCATGTCGCGAAAATCCGGAAAGACGGTGTCGATTGCCGCGACTTCCGCGGCACTTGCGGCAAGCATGGTCATGGTGCGGGCGAGGCGGAACACATCCGTGTAGCGGCCGTTCCCGTCGCGCGTCGCGCGTGCGCCGATTGCCGCCGACAGATCTTCCGCCCCCCAAGTGACGCCGACAAGCCGCGCGCTTGCCTTGGCGTAGGTTGCAGCGGCCATTACGCCGGCTGCGGTTTCGGTGATGATCGGCAGGATCCTTATCGCGCCATCCGGCAGGCCGCTTTCGGCTTCGTGCACCCTGAGCTTGGCCGAGAGATGCTGGACATCCAGTCCGCTGTTCGACTTAGGCAGCATGATGCCGTCTGGTTTCACCGGCACGAGCGCCGCCAGATCGTCGTCGGTCAGTCCGGTCGAAAGATCGTTGACGCGAACATAGATCGCGGAGCTGGTCCGGTGCCTGTGCGCGGCGATGAAACGCGCCGCTGTGTCGCGTGCCAGACCTTTGTTCTGCTCGGCAATCGAATCCTCGAGGTCGACGATGACCACGTCGGCGCCTACGCCAAAGCCCTTCTCCAGCTTCTTTTCCGAATCGCCGGGAACGAAGAGCAGAGAACGCATCGGCTATGCCTTTTTCATCATCATGGCTTGCCTCGTGCATTTGGCAACCAGCACATCGTTCTGGTTATAGGCGCGGTGCTCGAACTCGACGATGCCGCGGTCCGGCTTCGACCTGGATTCACGCACCGAAACCACCGTGGTCTCGACGCGAATGGTGTCGCCATGGAAGACGGGATGCGGAAACACCGTCTCCTTCATGCCGAGATTGGCGATGGTGGTGCCGACGGTGATGTCGTTGACTGAAATGCCAATCATCAGGCCCAGTGTGAACAGCGAATTGACCAGCGGCTTGCCCCATTCGCTCTTCGCCGCGAAGTCGAAGTCGATGTGCAGCGGCTGCGGGTTCAACGTCATCACCGAAAACAACATGTTGTCGCTTTCGGTCACGGTTTTGCGCAGCGTGTGCGTGAACACTTGGCCGACAGCGAACTCCTCAAGATAAAGCCCGGCCATGGTCGATCTCCTCCGCTGCTTCAGGGTTGATAGGCGTTGCATATCGCGCTCGCAAGCCAGTTAACGAACATGGTGAACCGTTCGTAAACCATTTGTGCCTACGGTCTCCACCAGGGTCAGAAGCGTTCTGGCAAGGGGCGTAAGCAGGCGACATGGTCGTTTCGCATTTCCTGAAATGGATCCATACGGCGAAGGTGTCGGAGCGTGCTGCGGCGGCAACCGCGCTGGCTCGCGCCTATGTCGACTCGGACCTGCCTTTCGAGGACCGCTGCGCTGCGGAGGCGGCGCTGACGCTGCTGCTCGACGACGCATCGTCGAAGGTGCGACTGGCAATCGCCGACGCGCTTTCCATGAGCCACCACGCGCCGCCGCAGATTGTCAGCGCGCTGGCGTCGGACCAGCCCGAGGTGGCCGCTTTGGTACTGGCGCGCTCGCCGCTGCTTACCGATGCCGACCTGATTGATCGGGTTGCCGGCGGCCAGAAAGCGACGCAGAAGGTGATCGCCGACCGGCCGCGTGTCTCGATGTCGGTTGCGGCGGCGATCGCCGAGATCGGTGAGCCGGAGGCTTGCACCACGCTGCTCGCCAACAGCGGCGCCGACATCGCATCCGTCAGCTTTCGGCGCATGGCCGAGCGTCACGGCCATCTGCCTCTGGTGCGCGAGGCGCTGATCGCCGACACCCGGCTGCCCGCCGACTGCCGGCATATGCTGCTGGTCAAGCTCGGGGAGATGCTCAAGGGGTCGCCGCTGGTGCTGGCGCTGATGGGCGCCGCCAGGGCCGAGCGCGTCACGCGCGATGCTTGCATCAAGGCTTCGCTGACGCTGATCGAAGGCACGCGGACAGAGGAACATACCGCACTTGTCGAACATCTGCGCCTGCGCGGCGACCTGACCGCAAGCTTCGTCGTCCGCACCATTGCGCACGGCAAGGTCGACTTCTTTGGTTCGGCGCTGGTCGCGCTCAGCCAACAGTCCGAACAACGGGTGAGAGCACTGCTGGCCGGCGGCCATGACATAGCGTTGCAGGCACTGTTCCGCAGCGCCGGGCTTGCCGCCGCCACCCACGCCATCATTCTGCGCGCGCTGAAGGTCTGGCGCGAGGTCGCCAATGGCAAACGCCTCGCCGGCGTCCAGGAAGTGAGCTGGCTGATGCTGAAGGAATTGGGCGGACAGTCCGCCGAAGGCGATCTCGCCGGGCTGGTCAAATCGATCCATCTCGACGCGCTGCGCGAGAACGCACGCGGGCACGCGCTGGCGATCGCCGCTGCCTAAACCCGGTCCTTCGCGAAAAAATCCGGAAAATCCTCGATCGCGGCGGCAATGATGCGCAGCGAGGCGGCGATCTGCAGCATTTCGGCCGCGACGCTGCGCTCCGCGATGCCTGCTGCATACTGCCTGGCGACTGCGACGGTCGCCGTCTGCGGCTCGCCGGGACGCCTGAACAGCAGTTCGCGTGCCAGACCGCGCAGGAAATTGGCGATGGAAAGTGCTGTTTCAGGCGGGATCGCGGAACTTTGCTGCGCGTTGCGCAGCCGTAGGATTTCGAGGCCGACGGTAACCGCAGCTATGCCGCCGCCGAGAACCGCGTCGCCTTTCTTGCCGGCGTTCTGCAGCAGTGGCATCAACTGGTTGATCCGGTCGTAGGCAAGGCTTTCGAAGGCCGATCGCCGCGGCAGGCGGTCGTGCAGGCAAAGGCGTGCAAGATCTTCGCGCATGGTTTGCAGGATGCGGTTGACTGTAACCCAAGGGTCGGCGGGCAGCACGACGGCGAAGACGCCGATCGCCAGAAGAATGCCGACAAGGACCGCTGCCGAATTGGCGAGGAACGGCTCCGGATCGTAGGTCATGACCTGATGTGGGCTGAGGAAGGCGAGGAAATTGATCGCAAAGGCCGTTGCCACGCCGACGTAACGCGGATTGGCCATGCCCAGTGCCGCTGGCACCAGGATCGGGACGACGAAAACCGCGAACCAGCCAAAGCCCGGCAGCGCTGGAAGTGCTATCTGCCCGACCACAAACGCGAACGGCAGGGCGAGCAACGTGCCCTCGAAGAAGTTCCATGCCGACCGGATCGGATCGGCGCGCGCGGCGAACAAGCTGGAGACAACGGCGACCAGAATGACCGTGCCGGTCGCGTCCGACCATTTCGTCGCCAGCCAGAAGCCGGCGACCAGGAGCGTGGCGATTGCTGCGCGCACGGCATTGCGCGATGCCGCACGGTAATCGCGGTGCACCACCAGCGCTGGCTGCCGCCGTTCGCGACTGGCACGAGACGGGGGAGAGCGGAGTGCATCCAGGCCGCGCAGCACTTGCTGCATTGCCCCGGCGAAGTCGGCGGCAATGGTTAGACGGGTGACAGTGCCAGCCCAGTCAATGTCTTGCCCGGCCGCGATGTCAGGCATCTGTCGCGCCTTGCCGGCGATTGCGTCGAGCCGCGCCACCCAGGGCGCCGTATCGTCCAGCGCGCCCGGCTTGGCTACCAGTTCGCCGACAACGGCCTGCAACTCGGCGCGAACTGGGATGAGGGCTGCATTCTTCGGCGCGGCGTGGGCATGCAGCGCACGCGCCGCCGACAGGGCCGACAGAAGCTGGCCGATGGTACGCCGGACCGGATAGGCGCGGGTGGCGAGGCTCGGCCCTTCCAGCCTTGCGTAGGTGCGCATCTCGCCGAGCGTCTGGACATCGCCGATCAGCTTGCGGTGCAGCCCGGCAAGCTTTTCCGCATCGCCGCCGGAAAAAGCGCCGTCCGCATAGGCCGCCAAGTCGAGAATGCTGCGTTTCAGTCTTGAGATGATGGCGTCGGCGGCCAGTTTCGGCAGGATCAGCCGGCTGGTCAGCGCAGCGCAGACGATACCAAGCACGATTTCCGCGCAGCGCGCCACGGCGAGATCGATGACGAGGTGCGGCTGGCCGAAAGCCGGCAGGCCGATGATCATCGCGGTGTAGCCGGCAAGCGCCGCGCCATAGGCTTCCGGATTGCGTAGCAGCGACGAGACCAGCGAGCAGATGCCGATCCAGACGGCAAGAACTGCAACCAGCAACCAGGGGTTGGCATCGAAAACAGTGGTAATCCCGATCGCCGCCAGCGCGCCGGCAAGCGTGCCGAGGAGACGATAAAACCCCTTCGCCAGCACCATGCCGGCGACCGGCTGTGCGACGATGAACACCGTCATCATCGCCCATTGCGGGTGGTCGAGCTTCAGCGCATAGGCGGCCAAAATCGCGATGAGGCCGGCCGAAACGGTGCGCAGGGCAAAGATCCAGTCCGAGCGCGTCGGCCGCGTCAGGCCAGCGATCCGCGTGCCGATATCGTCCTTCAGCCGCGCCCAGGTCAAGTGCTCGTCTCCAGCTCAGAAGGCCAAGCTAGCGGCGGGAGCTCAGATATCCAGCACTTCCGTCTCGGCGAATTCCGCGCGTTCCTGGATGAAGCGGAAACGGGCCTCGGGCTTGGTCCCCATCAATGCGTCGACCGCATCCTTGGTCGCCGCCTCGGCATCGATAACGTCGACCCTGAGCAGCGTGCGCTTTTTCGGGTCCATGGTGGTTTCCTTGAGCTGGGCAGCCATCATTTCGCCCAGCCCCTTGAAGCGGCCGATTTCGACCTTGCCGCGCCCGGTGAATTCGGTGCGCAGGAGTTCGTCCTTGTGCGCATCGTTGCGGGCATAGGCGACCTTGCCGCCTTGCCGGATCGAATAAAGCGGCGGCACCGCCAGATAGAGATGGCCGCCGCGGACCAGGCTCGGCATCTCCTGGTAGAAAAAGGTGATCAGCAACGAGGCGATATGGGCGCCGTCGACGTCGGCATCGGTCATGATGATGACCCGGTCGTAACGCAGGTCCTCGTCGCGATATCTCGAGCGCGTGCCGCAACCAAGCGCCTGGATGAGGTCGGATATCTGCTGGTTGGCGGCAAGCTTGTCGTTGCCGGCGCTGGCGACGTTGAGGATCTTGCCGCGCAGGGGCAGCACCGCCTGGCTGGCGCGGTCGCGCGCCTGCTTTGCCGAACCGCCGGCCGAATCGCCCTCGACGATGAACAACTCGGCACCGGCGGCGGCATTCTGCGTGCAGTCGGCGAGCTTGCCGGGCAGGCGCAGCTTGCGCACCGCACTCTTGCGCGACACTTCCTTTTCCTGGCGGCGGCGCACCCGCTCGTCGGCGCGCGCGATCACCCATTCGAGCAGTTTCGAAGCCTCCTGCGGATTGTCGGCCAGCCAGTGGTCGAACGGGTCGCGGATGGCGCTTTCGACGATGCGGATCGCCTCGATCGTCGCCAGCCTGTCCTTGGTCTGGCCGACGAATTCCGGTTCGCGGATGAACACCGACAGCATGCCCGCCGCCGAGATCATCACATCCTCGGAAGTGACGATCGAGGCGCGCTTGTTGCCGACCAGGTCGGCGTAGGCGCGCAAGCCACGCGTCAGGACGTTGCGGAACCCAGCCTCATGCGTGCCGCCCTCCGCGGTCGGGATGGTGTTGCAATAGGAATTGATAAAACCGTCGCCGCCGAACCAGGTCACCGCCCATTCGAGCGAACCGTGGCCGCCCTGCTTCTCGCTCTTGCCGGCAAACATTTCACGGGTCACCTGGAATTCGTCGCCGAGCGAGGCTTTCAGATAATCCTTGAGGCCGCCCGGAAAATGGAATTCTGCCTTGGCCGGCGTCGTGTCCTTTTCCCTGATCAGCGACGGATCGCAGGTCCAGCGGATTTCGACACCGCCGAACAGATAGGCCTTTGACCGCGCCATGCGGTAGAGCCGCGCCGGCTCGAAAGCAGCACCCTTGCCGAAAATCTGCTCGTCTGGATGGAAGCGGATCTTCGTGCCGCGGCGGTTGTGCACCTCGCCGAGCTGCTCCAGGCCGGTCACAGGAATGCCGCGCGAGAACTTTTGCCGATAAAGTTTCCTTCCCAGCGCCACCTCGACCTCGAGATGGTCGGACAGCGCGTTGACGACGGAAACGCCGACACCGTGCAGGCCGCCGGACGTCTCGTAAACCTTGCTGTCGAACTTGCCGCCTGAATGCAGCGTCGTCATGATGAGTTCGAGCGCCGGCTTCTTGAATTTCGGGTGCGGATCGACCGGAATGCCGCGGCCGTTGTCGGTTACGGACAGGTATCCGTCGGCGGAAAGCTCGACATCGATGAAGGTCGCATGGCCGGCGACCGCCTCGTCCATCGAATTGTCGATGACCTCGGCGAACAGATGGTGCATCGCCTTGTCGTCGGTGCCGCCAATGTACATGCCCGGGCGGCGGCGCACCGGCTCTAGGCCCTCCAGCACTTCGATGTCGGCGGCGCTATAACTCTCGCTGGCGTCGCGGGACGCCGTCGGCCGCTTCGCCGCCTGGACCAGCGGATCGGCAGGGCGCGCGGCGCGAGCCGGCTGCGGCTGCTTGTCGAATTTGGCGAAAAGATCGTTATTGTCGTCCATGCCGGTCCTGGATTCCGATGCTGCGAATCACCACCCGATACTGCCACGCTTTTGGCGGGCAGGCGACGGAGGTTCCTGTTACGTTCGAGGATAGGGCCTCTTACTGCAAAACCATTCGACAACCAAGCGGCGGAAATGGGGTCGAGGGTGGAGCATCGACGCTTTGTAAACCCTGTCCGAAGGTTACGCCGCAAGATTGGCTGAAAAAACGGTATTTGCGGACTGTCGCTGACCTATAATGCAGCGGAACCCTCAAGAGGCTGTCGCTTAAGCATGTTGGATTACAGTTCGCTCCTGCTCGCGGCGGCGCTGTCGGGCACGTGCCTTAGCATCACCATGTTTGCCATCTGGTTCAGCGCGCCACAGGCACGCTTTGTGCTGACGGTGGCGTGTGGCATTCTCGTGCTCGTCGCACATGTGGTGTTGTTCTGGCATTTCACCAGGGATCCAAGCGCCTGGCTTTGCCAGATCGTGCTTGTGCTTCTCAGCCTCGGCTTCCTGATCATCTGCCTGTCGGCCATGCAATACCTCGGCATAGGCGACTACAGGCGAGCCATCTTGCCGACCTTGGTTGCGATGGCCGTTTGCGCGGGCGCGACGTATCTCGGGTTTGATGGTGTCGGCTTTATTGTCACCTACGCGACGGTAACGGCGCTGCTCTCGCTCATCGGGGCGATGTTCTGGATTGAGGGTGGTCACGATCGCCGGATATTGCTGGTCGTCTCGTTCCTGAGCGGCGTCTGTGCCCTGTCGTTCGGACTTTGCGGCGCGGCCCTGCTGGTCAAGGGCCAATGGGTGCTGGGTGTAGCACCGGACAATTGGGCCGAGCGGGTGAATTCCGTCGTGGCCGTCGCCTGCATGACCGGGCTCGGCGCATTGACGCTCTCCCTGCACCATTTGCAGGCGCAGATCGAACTGAAGGCCGAGACGATGACCGATCCATTGACCGGGCTGATGAATCGGCGGGCGTTGACGGCACTCTACGGCGAGCGGGTCTTCGGTCCGTTCATGTCCGTTGCCATGTTCGACCTCGACCATTTCAAGAGGACGAACGACGTATTTGGTCACCCGGTCGGCGACCAGGTTCTGTGCCGCTTTGCCGCCGTCATCAGGAAATACGCCCGGACCGGCGTCGACGCCTTCCGGTTGGGCGGCGAGGAATTCGTGCTCGTCATATCGCGGATGACGGAAGAGAAGGCCTATGACATTGCGAGCAAGATCAGCGTCGCCTTCGGCACGGAAGTCGTGGCCACCCAACTCGGTCCGTTGCGAAGCACAGTCAGCGGCGGCATCGGCTTTGGCGGAACAAACGGCACCGGTCTCGACGATGTGCTGGCCGAAGCCGACGCAGCACTCTATGCGGCAAAGCGCGCCGGGCGAAATCGCGTCGTCGTTCGGGACCGGGCGAGCAAGGCCGACGGGCCGGCCTTGCGTTCTGCCTGATTGAGGTTTCTATCTGCTTGTTAGACCCAGTCCGAAAACCGGATTCCACTTTTCGGGATCATGATCTATTCCGCCGCACCCAGATATTCCGACAGCGGCGGGCAGGAGCAGACAAGGTTGCGGTCGCCGGCGACATTGTCGATGCGTGACACCGGCGGCCAGTATTTTGCCGCGGTGTCGGCATCGCCGGCGGGGTAGGCCGCCTCCAGGCGCGAATAGGGATGGGTCCACTGGCCGGCCAATGCCTCGGCGGCGGTGTGCGGCGCGTTGACCAGAGGATTGTCGGCCAACGGCCATTCGCCCTTCGCCACCTTGGCTGCCTCGCCGGCTATGGCGATCATCGCCTCGCAGAAACGATCCAGCTCGCGCTTGGGCTCGGACTCGGTCGGCTCGACCATCAGCGTGCCGGCCACAGGGAACGACATGGTCGGCGCGTGGAAGCCATAGTCGATCAGCCGCTTGGCGATATCGTCGACGCTGATGCCGGCGCTGTCCTTGAGCACGCGGGTGTCGAGGATGCATTCATGCGCAACGCGTCCGTTGCGCCCTTTGTAAAGCAGGGGGAAATGCTCGCCGAGCCGCGTCGCCACATAGTTGGCGGAGATGATCGCCGTCTCGGTCGCCTGCTTCAGGCCGGAAGCGCCCATCATGCGGATATACATCCAGGTGATCGGCAGGATGGAGGCACTGCCGAACGGTGCCGCCGCCACGGCATGGGCCGAGCCTTCGGTGACGTGGCCGGGCAGATATGGCTTCAAATGCGCCTTGACGCCGATCGGGCCGACGCCGGGGCCGCCGCCGCCATGCGGGATGCAGAAGGTCTTGTGCAGGTTCATGTGGCAGACATCGGCGCCGATATCGCCGGGACGGGCGAGGCCGACCAGCGCGTTGAGGTTGGCGCCGTCGAAATAGACCTGGCCGCCATGGCTGTGGACGAGGGCACAGAGATCGCGCGCGCCTTCCTCGAAGACGCCATGCGTCGAAGGATAGGTGAACATCAGCGCCGCAAGGTTGTGCGCATGCTCGGCCGCCTTGGCCTGCAGGTCGGCCGTATCGATATTGCCGTCCTCGGTGCAGCGCACGACGACGACGCTCATGCCGGCCATGGCAGCACTTGCCGGATTGGTGCCATGCGCCGAGGACGGGATCAGGCAGACGGTGCGATGGCCTTCGCCGCGCGACAGATGATAGCCGCGAATGGCGAGCAGCCCGGCATATTCGCCCTGGCTGCCGGCATTGGGCTGCAGGGTCACCGCGTCGAAGCCGGTGATCTCGGCCAGCCAGCCTTCCAGCTCGTCGATCATGGCGCGATAGCCTATCGAATGGTTTGCCGGCGCGAAGGGATGCAGGTTGGCGACATCAGGCCAGCTCACCGGCATCATTTCGGCGGCGGCGTTGAGCTTCATGGTGCAGGAGCCGAGCGGGATCATAGCGCGGTCAAGCGCCAGGTCCTTGTCGGCCAGCCGGCGCAGGAAGCGCATCATGTCGGTTTCCGAGTGGTTTTCGCGGAAGACGGGCTGGGTGAGGAACTCCTTGCCGCGCGGCTTTCCTGGCATGGAAGTGCCGGCGGCAACGCCGGCCTTGGCGCCGAAAAGTGCTGCGATCGCGTCCAGATCGGCCTCGGTGGAGGTCTCGTCGAAGCTGATGCCGACACGGTCGGCGTCGATGACGCGCAGCAGCCGACCGGTCTTCTCGGCGGCGGCGGCGATGGCGCCGGCTTTGCCTTTCACTTCCACGGTCACAGTGTCGAAGCGGCTTTCGCCGAGTACCGAAACGCCTGCTGCCTTGAGGCCGGCAGCCAGGCGGTTGGCCAGCGTGTGGACGCGGCCGGCAATCGCCTGCAGCCCGGCAGGGCCATGCCAGATCGCGTAGGCCGTCGCCATATTGGCGAGCAGCGCCTGTGCGGTGCAGATGTTGGACGTCGCCTTGTCGCGGCGGATATGCTGCTCGCGTGTCTGCAAAGCGAGGCGATAACCGGGACGGCCCTTGCTATCCGTCGACTGGCCAACGAGCCGGCCGGGCATCAGCCGCGTCAGCCTGTCGGAGACGGCGCAATAGGCGGCGTGCGGCCCGCCAAAGCCCATCGGCACGCCAAAACGCTGCATCGGACCGACGGCGATGTCGGCGCCAAGCCTGGCCGGCGCATCGGTCAGCGTCAGGCCAAGCGGGTCGGCGATGAAGACGACCAGCGCGCCGGCCGCGCGGGCCTTGTCGATTGCTGCCTTGTGATCGCCGTAGACGCCGAACGTATCGGGCCAGGAGACCAGCAGGGCGGCGGTGTTGTCGTCGATCACCTCGCCGTCCACCTCGATGCCGAGCGGCTCGGCACGGGTGCGCACGACGTCCAGCGTCTGCGGGTGCGGCGTGCCGGCCAGTGCCACCTTGGTGCGCTTGTCGCGATGATGGCGCAGCGCGATGCCAACCGCTTCGGCCACCGCCGTCGCCTCGTCGAGCAGCGAGGCCGATGCCACCGGCAGGCCGGTCAGTTCCGTCACCAGTGTCTGGAAGTTGAACAGCATTTCCAGCCGGCCCTGACTGATCTCGGCTTGGTAAGGCGTGTAAGCCGTATACCAGGCCGGGTTCTCGAACAGGTTGCGCTGGATCACCGGCGGCACGTGGACGCCATGATACCCGGCACCGATGAAGCTCTTCAGCACCGTGTTCTTTGCCATCGTCGCCGCGAGCTCGGTCAGCGCTTCCGCTTCGCTTGCGGGGGCGGGCAGGGCCAGCGGCCGGTCGAGCCGGATCGACTTCGGCACTGCCTGACTGATCAGGGTCTCGACCGAAGGAACGCCGATCGTCGCCAGCATGGCTCTGACGTCATGGAGGCCCGGGCCAATATGGCGAGCCGAGAAGGGGTAGGGTGCTGCGGTCATCTTCCTGGTCCTGCTATCAACCAATATGGGCTTTGTAAGCGGCTTCATCGAGAAGTCCGTCGAGTTGGCGCTCATTGGCCAGCTTCATCTTCCACAACCAGCCGTCGCCGGTTGCCGCCGAATTGACGAGTGAAGGATCCGATGACAGCGAGGTGTTGGCCTCGGTGATCTCGCCGTCGACCGGCGCGTAGACATCCGATGCGGCCTTGACCGATTCGACCACCACGGCGGTGTCGCCCTTGGCCAGCTTCTTCCCCGGCTCCGGCAGTTCGACGAAGACGAGATCGCCGAGCTGCTGCTGCGCGTAATCGGTGATGCCGACCGTGGCGATGCCGCCCTCGACGCGCAGCCATTCGTGATCTTCGGTGAAATAGGTCTTTGCCATTGAAATCATCCTTTGCGGTAGCGATGGGGCGTGAAGGGCAAGGGGTGGATGTCGACCGGGATTTTCGTCCCGCGGACATCGGCGAACAGTTTTGCGCCGGATTTGGCAAGCGGCGTCTGGACGTAGCCCATGGCGACCGGATGACCGGCCGAGGGGCCGAAGCCGCCTGAGGTGACATGGCCGGCAGGATTGCCGTCGGCATCGAAAAGGGCAGCACCGGCGCGCACCGGCTGGCGGCCTTCCGGCTTCAGGCCGACGCGTTTTTGCGCCGGACCACGCTCCAGGATGGCGCGCAGCGCATCGGCGCCGATGAAGGCGCCAGAGGCGCGAACCTCCTTGGGGATGGCCCACATCAGCCCGGCGCTGGCCGGATCGATCTCCGGCGTGATGTCCAGCCCGTGCAGGCACAGTCCGGCTTCGAGCCGCAGGCTGTCGCGGGCGGCAAGGCCGACCCACATCACCCGCTCGTCCTCGAGCAGCCTGGCGACGAGGTTTCTTGCATCCGCTTCCGGCAGGCCGATCTCGAAGCCGTCTTCGCCGGTATAGCCGGACCGGCTCATGAACCATTTTTCGCGCGGCTCGATGCCGTGCATGAACACCAGCGAACCGGTCTCGATGCCGGCGCGGGAAAGGGCAGCCCACGCCTCGGGGCCCTGTATGGCCAGGAAGACGCGGTCGAGCGCATCCACTTTTACATCGAAATCGCCCTCTGCATCGAAATTTTTGGCCAGTGCGCGCAGATGCTTTTCGTCGGCGGCGGCGTTGCCGGCATTGGCGACCATCATGAAGCGCTCGGCGCCGAGCCTGGTGACGATCAGATCGTCCAGAATGCCGGCCGCCTCATTGAGGAAGAACGTGTATTTGGACTGGGAAACCTCAAGTGCGCCGGCATCGAACGGGCAGGCGCGGTTCAGAAGCGCTGCTGCCCCCGTACCGCTGATTTCGAACAGCTTCATGTGCGAGATGTCGAACAGGCCGGCATGCTCACGGCTGTGCAGGTGCTCCTTCATCACGCCGGCCGGATAGGTCAGCGGCATCGACCAGCCGGCGAAGGCGCCAAAGCGCGCACCAGCTGCCATGTGCAGATCTTCGAGGGGAAGGTGTTTGGTATCGTCGCCCGTCATGTCATCTCCAGAGTCGCACGCAAGCGGCCGCGAATGGCGACCAGTCCGTGCCCCTCTGTCTGAAGCCTGAGAGACTCGCGCCCCGTAACTCTGTCGGCAGCGCTTACACCTTCGGCGCGGGGGCAAGCCCCGACTTTCCAGAGTGTCTTTCCCGTCTACGGTTCTTTTGCCTGAGAGATTTCGGGCGATTTCCCCTTCGGCGGCAGCTCTCGCTGCTCTCTCCCACAAACAGGTAGGACTCGGTCAGGAGCCCTCGACTCGTCATCCATAGCCCGTGGACGACACCTTGTCACCTGCCGGCGACATTTTTACTGCCAGGTCTTCTGCGGGCCTTCTTTACAGGCAAGCCTTCGCTAACCACGCCGCTTGCCGGTTTCTCAAGACCTTGCCGATATACCGCATAAGGGCCGGCAATTACCGGCGGCGGGCGGGGAACAGAATGGGCGAATTGATCATGAGCGCGCCGGTGGCCGGGCTGACCTCGAAAAATCGGATCACGGCGGAAGACGTGGTCATGCTGCGCGGCGAAGTGTTCGGCGACGGCGTGGTAACGCGCGGCGAGGCCGAGGCGCTGTTTGCGCTGGATGCAACGGCGAGGGACAAATGCGCAGAATGGCTTGAGTTTTTCGTCGAGGCCGTCACCGATTTCATCGTCCACCAGGAAAAGCCGGCGGGCTATGTTTCGCAGGACAATGCCGACTGGCTGATCCGGACGATTTCGCGCGACGGCATGGTCGACAGCCAGACCGAACTCGAGCTGCTGGTGCATGTGCTGGAAGTTGCCAAATCATCGCCGAGCACGCTTTCCAGCTATGCGCTGGAGCAGGTCGCTCATGCGATCGTGGACGGCAAGGGGCCGCTGATGACCGGTGGCAGGCTTATCCCTGGGTCGATTGCCAAGGCTGAGGTCGAGCTGTTGCGCCGCATCCTTTACGCCTACGGCGGCGATGGCAACATCGCCATCAGCCGCCCCGAGGCCGAGGTGCTGTTCGAGATCAACGAGCGGACAGCGGCGGGCGACAACGATCCGTCCTGGAACGATCTGTTCGTCAAGGCGATCGCCAATTTCGTCATGTGTTCGGCCGGCTACGAACCGCCGGTGCGCGACGTGGCGCTGCGCCGGGATTCGTTCTTCGAGCAGGCCGATCCGGAGATCGGCGGGTTCTTCAGCCGCATGGTATCGGGCGGCCTGTCCGGCATCATGGAAGCCTATCGCTCACCCGGCGATATCGAAGCCGAGTGGGAGTCCAAGAACAAGGCAGCCGAGGCTCTGGCCCGCCGCGCCGAGACGGTCGATGCCGGCGAAGCGAAGTGGCTCGCCGAACACATCGGCGACCGGCCGCTGCAGGAGAACGAGCGCGCGCTGCTGACGCTGATCAAGCACGCCTCGCCGGAAATCCACCCGGCGCTGAAGCCGCTAATCGACAAGGTCGCGTAAGCAGTCGCGCGACGCTATTGTTTGGCGGGCTCCGGCTTGGCGCTGGTGTCGAACCGCGACATCCATTTGAAGCTGCCGAACCAGTAGCGGCGCACGCCGCCTATGGTGCCGTCGGCGGTGCGCGCGCCGATCCAGTTGTTGACGTATTGGACGAGGCGGACATCGTCCGGGCGCATCGCAAACGCCTCCGGCGTCCGCAACAGCGGGCCGCCCACCATCGTCAACTTCGCGTCATAGAGCCTGGCGGCCATCTGCGGCGTCGGCGATGTCGCGACCATTGCCTGTGCGTCGCCGCCGATGATCGCGGCGAAAACATCAGAGGTATTGTCGAAAGACAGGATGGTCGCCTTGGGAAAAGCTTCCTTCGCGGCGGCTTCATCGGTGGAATTGGACAGCACGGCGATCTTGTATCCCGGCGCCGCCACTGCCTTGCCCGGCCTTTTCCCAAGACTGGCGATCGTCGCAACCAGGCGGATATCGGCAGTGCCGGTCTGGTTGGAGAACACCACCTCGCGTGCGCGTTCCGGCGTGCTGGCGTAGCCCGCCGCGATCATGTCGAAATCACCCTTGAGCAGTCTTGTCTTGAGGTCGTTCCAGGGCACCTCGACCAGCTTCAGGTCGACGCCGAGATCAGACGCCAGCGCACTGGTCAGGTCGACATCATAGCCGGCGAACTTCCCGTCGGCCTTCTTGAGGATCCATGGCGGGTTGAGCGCCACGCCGACCGTCAGTGTCTTCTGGTCGATGATGCGCTTGAGGCTGTCGTCCGCCCGGGCTGGCAGCAGCGACAAAGCCAACCAGGCAGAAAGGGCAAGTATAGTTGTGGCGATCGTCTTAGCGCGCATTAATATAACCTCGCTGAGCCTGTCCGGTCGTCAGATTTACACAGAGGTGCCATTCTGTCGATAGCGGACCCTGATGGAGAGTTGCGATGTCGGCACGGATGGCGGTTACCGGTTCGATGATGTTCCTGGTTTGCCTCCTGGGCAATCCGGCGAAGCTTTCGCTGCTGCCGGCGGCAGCGCAGGCTGCGGGGGCAAAACGCGTGGTCTGCTCCAGCGCCGACTACCGCTATTCCTATTGCGGGGTCGATACGCGCCGCGGCGTGCAGTTGACCTCCAGGCTGTCGAAGGCGCGTTGCGTATACGGTAGAAGCTGGGGCTATGACGGCGGCGGCATCTGGGTCGACAATGGTTGCTCGGCCGAATTCGCAGTCGCCGGCCCCAACCGCAATCCCTCTGCTGGCGACGTCGCCGCAGCCATTATCGTCGGCGGCGTGGTAGGTGCCATTCTCGACAACGGCGATTCGCATCGCCATCATTCCGATAATTACTATCCGAAGCCGCGCCCGCGCCGTTACGACCAATGGATCGATCCGACGCCGCAATTCGACAATCAGGGCAACCCCAACTTCGATACCCACGGCAACTACCAGGGACCGCATGGGCTGGGCAAGCTTGTCACCCCTGACGACAATCCTGACCTGAATCCGGCCCTGCGCAGCGACGGCGACGACAGCGACGACGACAGTTAGATGAAGCTTGGGTCAGGTTTCGGTGGATAGTGTTGAAAAAGTCCGGGTTGCAGCAGTCCTGAAGCACTTCTCTATTCGGCATGTTGAGGTCAAGCGCTTTCGAGCTTGCG
>NZ_JAMYMD010000045.1:0-43107 GCF_040318335.1 Mesorhizobium sp. M1182 | reverse complement strand
GGTGATCGCAACGTCACCACCGTGCCATGGCCGCTCGCCCCTCAGAGCAAGCGCCGTTCTCTCTCCAAAACTTTTTGCAGAACCTCCTTTTCTCGAAGGCCTTTGCGCGCACTCAGTGCCGGCCCGGGGCGTCGCGCCGAAGGATACACCCTCGGCAGCCGCTCCCGGGCTCAGGTCCACTCCGGCGCTACTGTGTTGCTGTTTTCGGATTGCGCGCTCCCGGCTTCGGCAGGCATGCGTAGGCTCGACTTTGCGGATCCCTGGCAGCCAGACACTTTTGCAAATCGCCATATTGCGATCGATTGCCATCCTGGCAAAGTTGGCGGTCAAGGTAGGCTTGCACGGCATCCGACAACCACCAGCTCATTGATATGTCATCAATCCTCTCCTTGCCCGTGGAGTGAGAGGATCCGGCCAGCGAGCAGTTCTCTGTCAGTGGCAGAATCTTTTCAGAACCGGTCTCGCCGTCATCAAGCGAAGGCACGCTGCGATAGACCTGAAATTTGAAAAAGCTCAGGATGTGGAGATGCGCATCGTTTTCCGCGTGGAGATAGGCTTCGGCCGCATGACCGCCTCGCGTGTCCTGCAGGGCCTTGAAGGGCCCGGTTAACCCGTCGTGCCAAGTGATCTTGGACTTCGGATTGCAAAGTCTGCCATCGTTGCCGTGTCCCGGCTCTGATGCAAGCGGCCGGGACGGCTGTTCCTGATCGGGCTTTGGCGCACCGGCTTTGTCAGCGGCTATCTCATTGCCGAAAACTACCGCCTGAACTTCATTCGGAGGGAGACCGTGCGCCGGAGCTGGGCCGCAGTCCTGCTCATTTGCGTCCGGCGCCGGGTCATTGGTTATTTCGATAATGATCGGCTGGAGATTGCCCGCGATCGTATGGATTGCTTCAGCCAGCTCCCGTGCCGTCGTCAGACCGTCATTTTCAAAGTAACCACCATCAACCACGGCATCGACCGCGTCAGAATCGCCGCGCACAATTCCCTGTGGCGAAATGACGGGAAACCGGGCGCTCGCCACGCCGGCGGTGGATAGTCGAACCTGCCTGTAGCACCTTCCCTGACAGTGCGCGCTGTCGGCCACGCGCAGCATGTCGAACAGATCGAACGCTTCCGGAAAGAGGCGAAAGATACGATCGCCATTCTGGTAGGCTGGCAGAATGTCGGAGGCGATGACCCTCCGTCCGGTTTCCACTGAAGTCGCATTGAGAAACACGAGCGGCCGCCAATCCCTGGTGCCCGGAATCCTCCCCAAAGGACGTTCGAGTGGACCAGGCTGTATCACGGCGTCTCCTGTTTGAACGCCCCCGCTTTTCTGCAGAGCCGCGGCCTCGCCAATCACGAGATCGAAACGAGCCTCTATGGCCTTCTCGAGAAGAGCTGCACGGTCATCAAAGTGTGGCAGACGGAGAAAGCCGAAGAGATCGCGAAACGCGAGGCCGATGAAGGCAGGCGAAAGAAAATCACCGGCGGTCAACGACTGCAGGCAATCGCGCCATTTCTCGGGAGAAGAATCATGCCTGAACCACAGCCAGTCGTTCTTTTTCTGATCGCAAGGAACGGCCGAAGGCGCCGATGCCTGAGACATAGCAGCCGTTATCATGACCGCACCGACCGATCCGCCCGAGACGCCGGAGAACGCAAACAGCCGTTTGCTGAAGTCCGGAGAGTGGTCAAGAAGATCACCAACGACCGTAGCGGTGAAGAAGGCCGCCCGGCTCGCTCCCCCGGCTGTTGCAACAATAACCGGTGTTTGTGTGCAGTCCTCCAGGGGGGTGTCCGGGCAATTGAGCGCCGCCCAATCATCCAGTGCCATCCGCAGATCTTGCCGCTGATCTGCGATATCTGACTCCGTGGGGAGTAATCTCAGATCATGAAAGGACGGGGTAAGGCCGGTCAGAACGAGGCAGGTGGCGATGATCGCGCTCGGTACGGGAAAACGGATCTGGTGCGAGGCGGCGGACAGGAAAGCCAGCAGGGACACGGGAGCGGCCAACATCAGCACAACAAACAGGGCGCGCGGAAAGTACGAGGCAAAGGGCAGAGGGAAAGATACGATAAGGAGCCATCCGCCTATCTGGCCTGCCAACAACAGGACGGCGAGATAGTCCCACTGCAATTTGCCAGGACGCCTGCGCCGCCCCCGGCGAGTGAGGAGATCGACAAACCACAGGAGTCTGGGTTCGATAAGCAGGGACGCGTTCTTCCCGATAGCGGAATCGTGCAGAAACAGACGCCATGATCTGCCGGTGCCGCCGACGAAGCCGCGACGGGCAACAACATAGATGAGGTAGACGATTCCTGAGACGCAGAGCCAGGGAAAAAGCTTGTCCGCGGGATCGTGAAAAGAGCCTCCGATCGCCGCTGAGACAGCCCGAAGATCGTCACCCGCCCGCCAGATGCCAACACCGACGGCCGCGAAGCAGGCAAGACCGAGCAGGCGCGGTATGACAGTTGCAGGAAGCGCATATTTTGCCCTTAGCGCTGCCAATAGGGCCGGAGCAAGCGGCAACCCGCCTTGCGCCGCCCAGGCTTGCTGCTGAACAACCTTCCGGCCCGAATAGTGAAGGATCAGCGCCCAGGCGAAGACAGACAGGAAGAAAACGGACCAGTACCTGCCACCTGATCCCGCCTCCATGAACAGGTCACGCGCGGGCTCGGCCCACGAGAAAAGTAGAAACCCGAAACCCACGCTAAGGGCCGCTATCCGGCAAACCCATAAGACCCGCAGCCAAAGTAGAACGACTTCCCAGCTTCTGCGAACGACCGTCATTTAACAATCTCCACGTCCGCGCTTCCCGGTACAATCGATAAGATGCCTGGCAAAGAGCCCTCCCTATGGCTCGGCTACAGCGCCCTGATGCGCACCGTCAGGGACCGTGGCGTCGGAAGGGGCTGCAGCCGAAATGATGTTCGAGCTGCTGAAACTGCGCCGATCGCGCTCTGGCCGAGGCCGGTCTGCAGGCGGCAGGGGAAGCTTGAGGTTTCCGCGACCAGCCTGAGTTCTTCAGATCCGCGGGTGACCTAGGTGCCCGTCCCTTTGTAGGCTCCGATCAGTTTGCCTCCCAGCAACGTGCCGTGACTGAGCCCCAGCAGCCAGAGAAAAGTCGCACCCGCGGGGGGCATGCTCGCAAAGACCTGTGTTCCGGAGTTCACCGCCTGGGCCGACGTCAATCCGCCGATCCGTTCTGCAGCTTCGAGCGCCAGGTTGATGTAGATCGCTGCAAGGACGCCAGTCACAACTACCGCCTGCACTCTGGTTGAATCGACAACGCCGTCATCTTCCTCGGTCTCGCCATAGACGAGATCTGATAGCTGCGCATCTTTCGGATCGGGGTTCGAGAGGACACGCGTCTTTCGTGGCGGCATGACCGTCCCGGCTCCGGCCTTTGTGCCAGAGGTGCCTGGCTGCATTATGAAGCTTGACACTATCGCCGTACCGCCGGAAATGCCGATCAGTGCCCACAACGCAAGATCCATTCCCGGCAGGTATTCCATCAGACTGGATAACCTGTCCGACCATGCGGCCAGCTTCTGGTCCGAGCTGCCTGCATTCGCAACAAAAGCAAGTCCCTCGTGGATCCGGTTCAGGTCTTCCGCCCAGAACCCGACATTGAACAGTGCGTAGGTTGCAATCCCTCCCATCAGAATCACAAGCCAGACGGCAAACTGGATTCGGGTGAGGCTCATACGGTTGCGTCTGTCAATAAAGAGACCGAACGGGCGCCCCATTACGCCAAGCCCCACCGAGGCGGCGAGCACAACAATTGATGCCATCATCAGGAGCATCGGCATCCGCAATGAGAACGCGCGACCGGAATCGGACAGCGTCCAGCTTGCCAGCCACCCCTTCATCCGTGACCACCAGTCACGGTCTGGGGCCTCCAGCACCGTGGATGTTGCAGCCTTCCAGGCTTTCAGGCACTCACCGTCGCCCGTAGCTGTAGGCAGCCATGCCCGCGGCGCACCATAAAGTGTGGCCGGATTGCCCGGGTCGATTGAAGTTGGGCAGGATTGGTCGGCAGAGTTGACGGTGAAGGTGGCCTGCGCCGTGCGTGTCAGATTGCCCACGCTCAGGGACCAGAGGCAGGCGACGGCAAACAGCGCCACGGCAGCCATGGCGAGCCGGAAAGCCGTCCGGCCGACCTTGGGGTCCACGCGCGTTCTCGGGGTTTCCCGCGGAGCGTAGACGCCGGTGCCCGGCGGCAGACCGGTTCCTGTAACCAGCGAAACAAAGCGCGGCGCATCCTCGCCCCCACCGACCACTCTGGAGAACGCAGATACCTCGTGGCCCTCGACCGTAAACCGCCCGATCAGTTCCAGCGTCTCGGGAGCCGCAGTGTTCCATGGCGCCGGCGGTTCCAGATCGTCCTTGCTGAGGGTTTTGCCGTCGGCGCTGGGCCACAGGATTACACGCAGATTCTTGAGCCCTGCGGACTGGGAAACCTCGGCCGCGGCGACGCAGTCCAGGACATCTGATCCGAAAAAAGGATCATCCCGGGCGGGAACGGGTTCGAACCGCGAAAAGCTCTTCTCCGCTTCGTTGGCAATCGCGGCGACGTTCTGCCGAAGCGTGGAGAGCGTTGCCGGATCTCCGCCCGCCGGCACTCGCAGATCCCTGGTTTCCGCCCAGACGACCTGAACTCTCGTGAATGCGTCCATCTGTCACCCCCGTTACCTTGTCAGCGCGATATGGTCGTCCTGCCTCTGTCAAATTCCCGCAAACGCCTGCACATCCCGTTCATCTGGTCGCCTCAGGCAGAGCAAAGCGGTCACAGGCTGCGACCGTCCGCCCGGGCATTGCAAAAAAGTATTTCAGGGAAACGAGCAGCACATCGGGCCGCGGAACCGCGATGCCGTCGGCAGTGCCGAATTCAAGCTCAACTGACGAGCTCTCCGTGCCGGCCAGGACCAACGGGGAGACGAGAGACACCTGGCCATGATAGACGGGGCCATAAGCCTGGTCGATCAGCATAGCCTCGTAAGGTTCGCCATTTGCGCGGATCTGAAGCGTCGGCGGATGTGCCTGTCCGGGTTCCGGCATATAGAAAATATCAAGGCCTTCCACGACCAGATTTTCACTATTCCGGTTCCATGGGAACATGTCGCGCACTATCTGCAGCGACAGCTTGTTGGAATTGCCTTCGCGCAGATTGAGCCATTGTGCCGGGAAGTCGTGCCGGGCGTCCAGATACCTTGTCGCCGGGTTTGCCACCTTCGGCAGGTTCTGGCGCGCGGCGGCCCTGGCCCCATCCCGCAGGCCGGCCCCACCGTCCACGGCCGTGTAGCGGAAGTGCAGAACGACATCGGTCAGCGAATCCGGATCGAACTGATTTGCGGCCGGATCGATTTCGATCCGCCAGCGGCTGATGAGTCCGGCGCCCTCGAACGGGAGATATCGCTCGTCCCGCAGGCTGGTTTCAAACAGGCCGGTGTCATTCTGGGCAGATGTCGTAACGATCGACTGGTGTGCGGCGTAGCGCCGGACAAAGCGCGGGTCGCCGGCCAGTGCGGCCTGCTCCTGGTATTCGGGATAGACTTCCGGAGACACGCGCACGGCGTCCGAAAGCAGCGTCAGTCTTGTATTGACGTTCTGGTAAGGCCCTGTGGCGCAGAGGACGCTCATTGCGACGTTCTTGATCCGGCGGCGGTAATGCCCGGGCAGCTCAAGATCGAACAACCATTCCGGAAGATCGACTTCGCAGGTACCGGTCAGTCGCAGGCAAACCAGCGCATCGGGCGCGCTGAGCCGCACCGAGATGCTCCTGCTCAGTTCGTGCTCGCGCGCGTTCTGCTGCAGATAAGCCTGTTCCATGCGCCTCAGCGCCATGAGCATCTGCTCACCGGCGGTCATTCCCTCTCTGTAATTGCTCCAGGCTACATCGCCGAGGAAGTTGGATGCCGAGTAGTGGCGCTCGTAGCGGAAGGCAGTCTGGGCGTCCTTCGCAGCTGCCAGTCCCACCTCGAACATGCCGCGATATAGTCCCGCGAGCCGGTTCTGGACCCACAGATGATGTTCGGCATTGGTGAATTTACCCTGCTGGAAGCGCTGTATCTCCTCCGAATTCCGGATAGTGTCCTGGTGGATATTCAGTTCGCGCAAGGCAATGTCCTGCCTGCGTCCGGCCGCAATGATCTGCCTGCGCACCTGCTCGAGCTCGATTTTCAGCACGTCGACCTGATGCTGCCATTCTTCCGCGCGTCGCGCGAACGATCCCGAGGTCGCGGCCGTCGAGGCCTCCATGCCGCTTACGGTTGCGAACATGTGCAGGAGGCTTGCTCCAATTTTCGCACCGGTTGCCAGTTTCTGACCACTGACGAATTTGACCATCGAACAGACACCGACATAGACCTCCGGAACTGCAAGGAGAAACTGCGCGAGTATTTCGAAAGCTTCCGTCCCGAGTGTAAGGCTCTCGGCCAGCTGCATGAATGTGAAATAGGCCCTCTCGTCGGGGTTGTACCCGACGCGGATGAGATGCTCGAGATGCTGCTTCTTGAGCTCGAGTATCTCGCGTGCCTTGTGTAGTGCCTGGAGCTGCCAGTCCGCCTCACGCCACTGTGACTGGCGCACATCGAGCATCAGACGGTTGACCTGCACCTCGTGCCTTGAACGCAGCAGAGCGAGCTCTTCAGCGTCGCCCTTTTCGAAGGCGGCCATGAGCTGGGCTCCAAAACTCCGGGCCTCTGCGCAAAGTTCCAGCGCCTTCTGCATAAGGAAACTGAACCTGTAGTGCGGCGGCGTTATCAGCCACTCATCGCGGTCCAGCTCGCTCCCGTCATATTCGGGCCGCCACATCCAGCCCTCGTTGAGCCGGCCATAACCATAGGCAGGTAGCGTGCCTGGCGACGGGACGAGTTGTGGCTGCGTGCGCGCATTCCGGATTTGCCGGCTGTTCTCGCAACGCCGGATTTCCGCCGCAAGTCGATCGACCCGGGCCCAGAGAGAGACCACCCGCCGGTTCAGGGGCGGTTCCTTGGGAACAAATCCCGCCAGATCAACGAGGCCGGTACCGTCCTGATGCACGATGCGCCGTGGTGTTTCCCCGAGCACCTTGCGCACCAGCGCCAGCGTCTCGCGGGAAAGCTCGGTCGTCGAAAGGCGATTGCGCGAAAGCTGTGCCTCGCCGATGTCGAGCACGGTTTCGATCCAGTTCAGCAGGAGGACCCGCGAGTCTGGTCGAGCCGCCACACCTTCAGGGTCGAGCCATCCGTTCGAGCGGGCGAGGGGCTTGTACAGAAACTCCAGCCAGGATCTTGCCGCGTCGCCGCGATCCTGCAGGCGCAGGTGCTTCTGGACTAGGAGCACGGGAGCGTGGAAGGTCACAGGTCCGGCCGGAGCCCCCGGAGCAACCGCGATGAAATGCGGAAAAGAAGGCAGTCCGCCGGAACCTGGTGCTGGCGCGACTGTCCATGCCGTTAGGATATGGACGAGATTTTCACCGGGATCATAGACAAACCGTTGCCCGGGCTGTGCCGCGCCGACGACCTTGAAAATGAGCAGGTCGCCATCGCGCCTGTCGAAAGTCAGTTCGCCCCCATCTTCGCCAAGCGGAATTCCGTAGTCCGAGATCCGGACGTCCTCTTCGATGTCATCACGCACCCGGCACCATGCGAGCCGCACGGTCTTCCTGCTCTTCCATGTCAGCAGGTTGCTCGGAATTCCGGCCAGATAGTCGTCCCGGTTGATCGGCTGTTCCCAATCCCAGGCTGCATCCTGAGCTTTCTCATCGTATGCCACGCCATCGACCAGCCAGAAGTAGAAATCATCCTGCCAGGCAGTCGTGGTGCACTGGAGGCGGATGAACCGTCCATCCATCTCAAGCGGTGCTTCGCTCTCCAGCCGCATTGAGTTTGTTTCCCGGATCGAAATCGAGTTGTTTGCCCTTGCTGAACTGAGCGCGGTGCGATGGTCGGCCCGCTCCCGTTTGTCGAGCTTCCGATAGCCCTGGGGTTGTGAAGGCAGAGCCTCGGCAATTGACGGGAGCCTGTCGCTCCACCTGATCAGCCCGGGTATGGCGGGTAGCAGTGGGGGCGTGAGGTCCGCCCAGTTCTCCTCCACAGTCAGATCCAGCTCGGGAAGCTGCCGCTCGAGAAACTGGAATGCCTCGGTTCCGGCTGCAACCCGGATCAGGTCCGCCTCCCGGTAATTCTCCGCATAGACGGCCTGATAGCGACAGGCCTGCCAGCGGCGATATTCGGCGTAACGGAGGTCCCATGTTTCGAGATAACGGGGGCTGATGTCGTCGGGTGACATCGCCTCAAGCCCGAGCCTCAGCCGCTGAACGAGGGTGCGGAGCGCAGCACTGGCTTCCTCGATGCGAGGGGTGGCGCCACATGAACCTGTTTCGACGTCCAGCAGGAGGCGCTCGGAAAGGTCACGCGCCGAACGGGCAAAGGGGAGCGCTCCTGCAGCCTGCGGAAACCGGCAGCGATCGAGCGATGTCAGGTATCCGATCAGCGCGTCCCGCCCCCTCTCGCGCAAACCAGCGTTCAGCTGCTCCAGGTTTGCGTAGCGCCGGACCGGGCCGTTCTCGAGATAGGCTCCGTTGATGTAATCGCGTAGCGACACCACATCTGGCGCAAGCTTCGCCCAGTCGCGATATCCGGTCGGCGCAACTACATTGGCTGCGAACTGCCGCAGTCTTGCGTACTGCCATTGCGCCCCCTCCCAGACCCGGACCGCCCATTCTTCGGTTTTGAGGGCAGCTTTGTCGATGACGTCAAAGTCGGGCGAGGCGTCGGTAGTGTAAAGCAGTGCGTCGGCGGCCACCGCTTCATTCAAGCCAAGGCGAAGCCGGACAAGGTCTTCCGCTGCCGGCGGAACCGCGGTGTCGGTTGCATCACGAAACAGGTTCCATAGTGGCGCTTCGGCCCCGGTGGTGGTCCGGGCCTCCGCCCGAAGCAGCACGTAGTCGTGAAAGCGTTCCCATTGATCGAAGAGCGGCCAGACACGCTCGGCCATATGCGTTTCCGGATACTGGCGTATATCGTTAGCCTCGGCCCGCGGCCGGAAAGCATCGCCCACGCTCCACTGATTGAAATCGAAGTCCAGTTTCCGCGATTGCCAGGCACCGGATTCCCTGGTGAATGCAATGCCGCGGAAATCTGGCCCCCGGCCCAGCAGGAAAGCGACCTCGTCACAGGCCAGACCGAACCGCTGGCAGAACAACAACGCCTTGAACGTCCTCTGATAGGTCCGGCGGATATCGCGGATTGAACTGAAATAATAAGGCTCCGGGTAGAAGAACGCACCGTCGCGATCCGGGGCAAAATCGTACTGCTCCTTCACGGGTATGAAGAGGGACTGCGCCAGCAGTTCCACGAAGATTGCGTTACCGGCTTCCGCAGCAGGAGGCGGCGGCGGACTTTTCGGCATCGACCGCGAGGCGGCAATCGGGGAGGCTGCCTTTTCAGACAGCGGCCGGACTTCCCTAGATTCGACGAACACGCCGATCCATGCGACATGCCTGTCCTTGCTGACGCTCGGACCTTTGCTGACCTCGATGACCGATGGATCGACCGAATAGTCGACAAACGAAAGCTCGATGTCATATTGCCCCGCGTCCAGGACGGCCGTCACGGGACTGGTATGAAAGATCCCGTCCCTGGTTCCGCCGAACTGCTGGAGGGCGTCAGAGTCGTTCGGAGCATCCTTGTGCTCCGGGCTCACTTCCACCATCAGGGCCGTTGCCGCGCCCTTGATATCGATGCGCATGGCGTTGTCGGTGAGACTGGTGATGGTCGTCGAGCCGAGTGGCCCTTTTTCTCCGGCCGGAAGCTTGAAGCAGACCACAAAACGATGCTCGCCGGCAGTCGTGACCTGCAATTTGCCGGTCCAGCGGACGAGGTAGGGAACCGCGCCGCCATAGGTTCGGGATCTGTCAGCGGCATCGGCGTTCCGTATCTCGTAGCCGCTTCTCAGCTCGACGGGCTTCTCATCCCCGGGCAACGGCGCGGCCAGGTCGAACACGTGATTGACCGGTTCGGGTATGCGCAGCGGCTTCGGCGCATTGTAAAGCCAGTCGTTGGTGTTCCGGTCCACCGGATCCCCAAACTCGTCGTTTGGATGATCCAGGTAGTTCAGGGATCCGGAAATTTCACGGACCAGCCCGGTTGCCGGTGCCAGACCTGCCATGTTCGGGAAGCCGGGAAAATGTTGGCCTGCCCCGGGTTGTGGAAGCTTTTCGTAGTTTCCTGATACAAAAGTCGGGTCGCCGGCTGGCACTCCGGGCACTCTGGCAACGTATTTGTCGTAACGCTGCCCGAATACATCAGTATAGTCCCCGGATGGCTTGAACGACAGGAATTCCGACCAGATGCCGGTGCCGCGCAGGCCGAGGATTCCGGCGATCGCCCTGGCGTTCGGATTGTCCGGATAATGGAACGCGCCGGTGTTGTCTTTCCAGTTCTCGTCCGCCTCGATGTGATGCAGAAGCAGATACAAGGCAGTGGCGGACAGCGCGTCCAGCTCGTCATCGGCGCCGCTCATCGGCTCGCGCTGGAGAACGTGCGAGGCAAGATGGTCAGCTGTCACAAAATACTGGCGAAGGAAGATGAAATAGTATCGCACGAACACCTTCATGCGCTCGGCCGCGGTCTTCGGGGTCAGCAGGCGACGTGCAGCCTCGCGCTGGTCCGGCAGGATCAGGACGAAGCGCGCCAATGTACGGCGCGGCTGCTCGTAAAGATCACGAATGGCCCTCACCTCGTCGTCAGAGCATGCGCCTAGGTCTGTCCCGTCCGATTTCCTGTATCGTGTGACTTCCGCCAGAATCTCCTCCGGCGTAAGCAATCCATCGATCGCGAGTTTGCCGGCTGCGGCATCGTATGTGAGAGGCGGCCTGAAATCGTATTTCTTGCCAGCTGGAGGCGTCGTAAATCGCGTCACCCTGGGCTCGGGAAGGTCGCTGGTGAATGGCGGACTGTCGAGCGTGAGCAGATCGTGGAGCGCGGCTAGGTCGGCGTAGCCAAGCCTGGTCAGGCAGTCGGCAAGTTTTTCCCAGGTCTGAACCAGCCCGCCGGTTCCACTCGGCACCGGCCAGAGTCCGCCCGGCTGGCGTGCGGGCGCGAACGCGCGATCAAGCCGCAGCAGGTCGGCTTCTGCAAATCCGAATCTGCTCTCAAGGGTTTTTCGGTCGCCATTGGCCCTGCTCCATGACGGCTGACCGTCAGCGGCCTTTCCATCCGGGAAGGCGGACAGGATCGAGGCATAGGACGCTCCGCGGAGCAGCCTCTGCAGGCGCAGCATCGAAGCGTCGATGGCACCCGAGAACTCGTCTGCGAATGGCTGCTGTTCAAGGATCGCTGCATCGTCCTCGACGCGGAATGGATCGTCCTCGGGTGTCCCAGGGTGTCTGTTTAGATAAAGAAACGAGACTTCGCCTACGCTGAACTCCGAGTGCGCGAGCTTGAAACACACCTCGACAAAACGCAGCGTATGGGTCGGCTGAAGGAATGCAGGATAGCTGTCGTTGCCGGGATCAGCACGCAGACTCGTCAGGTCCGCGATGTCGTCAAAATGGTCCGAAAGCAGCCGGCTGGATTTGGGTTCCTTGCGCAGGCAGTCTGCACGCTCCTGGATAACGTCGGCGAGATCCTTTTTTGCCTGGGTCGTCAGCGGATCCTCGACACCACCGGGCGCAGGCAGCCAGAGCGGCAGCACGTCGGTGAGACACAGCCCGAAATCGTCGCGCAGCATCTGCATGGCAGCGAGCTGCCTCACGAAATCGGCATTGATCTCGGCGGGAGGCGCCGGCGCCGGAGGATCCCTGTAGAGACCCAGCACATCGCAGATGTGCTTGAGGGAAATGAATGAATGGTCTTTGGCGGCCTGCTGCGTCCACCACGCAGTCAGGACGCCGACCTCTGCAAGCGGTATGGCGAAGGCGCCGTCCTGCGGCTCGGCATCAATCAACTCGACCAGCGCCTGGAGGTCTGCACGCGCGCTAGCGATATCTGTGAAGGCAGCTGGAAGGGTGTCGATTTTCGCGCCAATCGGGAGAAGCCCGTCGCGGATCTCATCCTGGAGCCGGTCGGCGTTGAAGGCTTTGAGGAAATCCTCGCTTTCCGTTACCGCGGCCGCGCTGAAACCCGCCTGCGGCAGCCTGTG
Source organism: Mesorhizobium sp. M1182 (assembly GCF_040318335.1). Taxonomy (NCBI): domain Bacteria; kingdom Pseudomonadati; phylum Pseudomonadota; class Alphaproteobacteria; order Hyphomicrobiales; family Phyllobacteriaceae; genus Mesorhizobium; species Mesorhizobium sp. M1182. The sequence continues at coordinate 30,992 of NZ_JAMYMD010000045.1, read as the reverse complement.
GAGCCTGTCTAGGAATTCGACCGGCAGCTTCGATCCTGAGGGAAAAAGACGAAGCTGCCTGGCCTCACTTCGCAGGGCTTCGGTCAGCGTCTGCAGCGTCTCCTCAGAAGGCGCGTTCTGGTCCGCGACAGGAGCCCAGTCCGCCACTGCGACCTCAAGGTTCTGGCCGGCTACGGTCAAGGCCGCCTGCACCCCCGGCACGGCCTGCAGCTGAGGCACGATGTCGGCGGCCTGGGTTTTCGCCTGTTTGATAATGGCAATCGCCGTCACCGGCAGAAGGTCCCGGAGCTTGACGATGGAGCCGGTGAGCTGCGCCAGCGAATCGAGATTGTCAGCAAAGTCGGCGATGCTCACGCGCAGTTCGCGCACGAGTTCCATGAGCGACTGACGGTCCTTTCCGTCGAGAATCCCGTCCGCAATCCATCCGACCTGATTGGTGATGTTCTGAAAACTGTTCTGGGCCACGTCCTGGGCTGCGATGCTGGCCAGAACGCGGTAGGCAAGATCCCTGATCTCGTCCGTCACCTGGCGGTTGCTGGATAGCACCAGCCTTTCCAGCCGGGTCCTGAGGCCGGCAAAGGGAGCACGCGCTGCCGCCAGCCCGGCATTTGCTGCAAAAAGGTCCTGAAATGCGGCCACGATCGCGTCGTGTGCTGCGTTGCGCCTGTCTTCGGCGATCGGCGTTGCACCGGCGTTCTCGAACGCGGCCACGAACGACTGTACGGCCTTTCTCACAGACGTGATGGAGGCTCGGGCCCCACCCCAGCCCAGCATCTGTTGGCGGGCTTTATTCAAGCGGTCGGTAATTCCCTCGAACGTATAGCTCGTGTGCGGCAGTTTCTGCAGAATTCGCCGCAGCCGGATGAAAACGGCCAGCCGTTCGAGAGCGATTTCGGAGCCAAGCGGCGCAAAATCGATGCTGTAGGCGCCGATGTCACAAGGCTCTTCTGCGGGGAGCGCCGGCAGTTCGGCGATCGGCACGAAGCCACATGCCACCAGATCGCGAAATTCGTCGTAGCTGAGGCTGCTTCGCCTGAGGAATGCCGCCAGGCGGCGCGCGCCAGCCGGGCGCGGGTTTGCGTCCGGGGGGATGACCTCCGGGTGATCATCTGTCCAGCCGGCCAGCTCAGGCGTGTCATTGTGGCCTGTAGTGGTGTCCGACCTGTAGCCCCAGAACTGCCAGAGCTTCTGCCGGGAAGAGCCCAGTGGCCCTGTGAAAACCTCGCGGTGCTCGTCCTCGCTTATCTTCAGGTACTCGCGCGCGGTGTCGATGCGCACCGGGTAGCGCCGCAGATGGGTCTGGGTATCGAACTCCGGCGGAAGGAAAGGGGTGAACGCCTTCGGGTTCGCCATATCCTGCGGCTGCTTGACGAATTCGTGGATGTCCTTGCGAAACGTCCGCATCGTCTCGTAGCGCCTGGTACCCATATGCTCGAGATAGGTACGGGTTATATCGAGAGGCTGGTGATAGGGGCGCTCGAAGGAGGAAAAATCCTCCTTCAGGCGGTCGTAGGCGTCCTTCTGCCGCGCATGGGCCGCTGCTTCAGTAACGGGATCGGGAGCAGAGGGCGTAGAATGCTCGGGAACGGCGACAAGCATGTCCGCGGACGTATCATCCGAAGTCTGGAAAATGGCCGGCGCGACACCTGGCGCCAATTCTCCGTTGGGGTGCGCATCGATATCCGGCTGCGCATTGCTGACCAGGCTCTCAAGCGCCTCGTTCACCAGGTCAATGACCGGAACCGGCGTAAAGCTGTTTGCTGATGTAACGTTGAGCTGACCGAGGGGGCCGCGCCTGTCGGTAATGGCATCGCCGAGTGAAATGGCGCCGTCCGGATGAGGTGTCTTCAGCAGCGACTGTACGTAGGAGGCAGGCCCGAATGGCGACAGATGATCAGGAGGGATGCAGTCGGTCAGCAGCCCGTCGTGATTGACTGGCCTGAAGGCGCGCGCGGTCGTCTCATCCGGATCGCGGTCGCCCTCCGGTTCGGGGTATTCAAGCGGGACGGCTCTCGTAAGCGCAACGGCCCGATTGCGAATTGCATCGGCATCCGCATAGGCAAGAGTGCCGATGAGAGCAGCCCGGAACTGGTCCGGCGTCAGCCGCGCTATCGGCCATGGATCTGTGAAGCCGCGGAAATACAGCGCCTCCATTTCCGGGACGAGATTGGGAGCCCCGGCGCCGACGATACGATAGAGAAAATGCAGTGTAACAAGCTGCTCTATGACATCAGGAGAAGTCACTAGCTGTCTGATGCTCGCAACCGTTGTCGGCGGGTCAAATGAAAAAGCCGGGTGGGCGGCGAAAAAATCCTTCAGGCCTTCCGCGCCAGGTGCGGCAGCAAAGCTGGTGGCGACAAAGGACGGTGAACCCGCGGCTACAGTCGGGGTTGTCTGGAGATACCGTCGTATATTACGGATGAGCTTTTCGTGTTGTTCGCGGCCGGCATCGCCGACGCCCCAGTAGGCCTTAAAGAGATCGCCCCAGTCTTTTTCGCTTTTGCTTTTGAGATCGCTCACATTCGCAATCGAACCCCAGGCCGGGTCTGCTTTCAGATGGGAGAGGAAGGGTATGGCTGCGCCGGGCTTGGAAATGTCGGCGCAAGTGGCCCGAAGCACGATACGCAGGTGCTGCAATCGCTTTGGGTCCGCGGCGTCGAGGCCCAAAAACTCTGTCTGCCAATACTCTTCATCCGGCATGTCCGACGAAAGCCAATGCGAAAAGAGCTCACGGCAATCGAAAAAACTCCGGTCGACCGCCTCGTCATCGGTGCCCGGATCCGGCCTGCCATCGAGATTCAGTCTGGGAAGACCATGCAATCTGCGCGCAGCGAGGCGATGACTGAGGGCAGGACCGGCAATTGCCGCGCCGTCAGTTATCGGGGTGTGCGAGGAGCCAATGACTTTCCTGATCTCTGCCTGTCGGAATTTCGCGCGAAGGTTGTCTTCGATTCCGCCGGCGGCCATATTGTAGCGTTCGAGCCATGGCGTAGACGGTTCGAGATCTCTGGTAAGCGCGTAAAAATAGGCTGCAGGCACTTCGAGCATGGATACGGGGATTGAGTATACTTCAACACGAACTACGTCGTTCGGATTCCCTGGAGTCCATACAGCCGGGTCGATCGGAATCCACCAGTGAAAACGCCGCGCTGCTGCTGTATCGCTTGTCAACCGCTGGCATTCGAACCCGGTCTTGAGTGCGGCAACCAGCGCTTTTCGATCACGTGTCGCCTGATCGATACCGCTTGTCCGCTGCTGTACCAGCGCCTCCTGCGCAAGCCGCAGACCGTGCACCTTTAGCTCGTGCATACTGTTGGAATCGGGGTCGTACAATTTCTTCGCCGGAGAGTCCGGCGGCAGGCCGAGGGTGTCGAGCCCCCCCACTGTTTGCGCCGCCACTTCCTCGACGGCAGCGTCCGAAAGACCACTTAGGTTGACCTTTTCGTTCTTCAGGACATCTGCGGTTTGAGCGCGTACGCGCGCGTATTCGATTTTGCTTGGCGGTACCGGAATGAACGGGAGAGACTCCTGACCCACGCTGGGCACACTGATCCAGACAGCGCTTTCTCCGTTCTGCCTGATCAGGTTCGAAAGGTCGTCTTTGCAGTTTCGATAAAGCTCTGAACGCCCGATCTCTCGGTCAGCGCCATCGATCGTTCTTTTCACGACCAGATAGAGATCAAAGTTTCCCTGCGGAGCGGGACGCTGGATCTCGATGCGCTTGCGGACACGCCTGTGTCGGATGGGGGGCGGTGGCCCAGGCAGGGGCGGAGCGGGCAGTTGTTCATACTCAGCCCAAACCTCTGCCCATGGCTTCCAGGAGGAGACAAGGACGCCCTCGCCCGCCGGAGTTGCGCTGATGTTGGCGAGCGGATTCTCGCCGTTGAACAGTTGGGTGGCACCCGGGACTGAAAGGCTTGCAGTGAATGCGGCACTGCCTTCTACACGAACCGGCAGCGCTGTATCAGTGCCATCGATCTTTCGCTCGAAGAATTCGACACTGACCGGACCGAGCTTGTCCGTTCCCATGAAATTTGGCTGGTCGCCGAGAAAAATAAAGAACTGCAAGAAAGGCATACACAAGCCCCCTCAACGCTAGCGGCCAAAATTGCGACCGCGCCCCTCCCCATGCTTGTTTAGAGATCTTCTTCGCACTGCAGCGCTAAAATCGTATTAGGCCTGAAAAGCAATGCGCACGTCAAGTCTGTACCTAACCATGCCGCCTAGGTATCTGTTCTAAGGCGAACGGCCGTCTTGTTGCCGGGCTAACTGTGTAATTGAGAGATCTTATAAAATCTAGAGGCGCGGGCGACAAGTCCATGATTAGTTGCCAAGATAGAGTCTTCGTGCAGCCTGAACGTCATCCGTCGTTAAGCCGAGAGCTTTCGCGCGTTGTTGCGAGAGAGGTCCTTCACTTATTCGAAAGGAACCCAAACCCTCCTCAAACATGCGGTTTTGACCCTTGCTGAGCAATGCCCCGCCAGTTTTTGTTTCTCCGACTATTACATCAAGCGTCTCCGGGTGCTTGGCTATCAGGTCTGGATAGAAGTGATCACCGCTCGGATGTTGCAATCGTATTCTTTCAGTTTCAACGATGTATCCTTGGGCTCTCAGGCGCGTGGCCTTATCTGCTACGAGAGCGTCATGCCTTTCAGTCGCTGATTTCAGCGATTCGTAAGGAGTTTCTTCACGGGATACTGTGTTGGTATTTATTGATTTACTTGCTGGCGATATGTTCGTTGAACTAGGTTCTGAGAATATTCTGCTCGACAGTGAACTCCATTGCTGTTTTATCTGTGGGATAGCTCTACCTATCGCGCGGGCGGAAAAAAAGGCGGTTGCGGCGTTGAGTATCGACCCGGCTCCCCTCTCTCCTCTTTCAAAATCCGTCAGCCGGGCACCCGTGCCCCAGCTGTCGCGGCCGGATATTGCTTCGACTCCGCCCTTGGCAGCACTATATGCGGCGGCTACCACACCCACAGCCGCGACTGCAGTCAAGACAACTGTTGCGCCCAGCGCAACTGCTGCGCCCACTGTTCCTCCTATCGCTCCAGCACCAATAATGACGGCGGCAACCCCTATCCCGATTGCCATACCTTCTAGAGCCGAAACAGCGAATTCTCTGGTTTGCGTCCATGCACCGGACAGAGCTTCGGCAGAGCTTTTTCCCTCGACATCGATAAGTCGGACAGGATTGCAATGAACATACTGAAAGCGATTGGGTCCATCAGTGATTCCTGCTGGATCCGGCGAAATCCATCGTCCCAGCCAAGGCGCATAGTAACGTGCCCCGTGATAATTCAATCCCGTAGTTTCATCGCGCTCTTTCGCCGTGTAGCGATAGCGGCGGGCGGGACCGCCCGAGGTTGGTGCCTGATAGCTGGAGCCGCCATACGGGAAGAATTCCTCGCGCGCGAGCAGGTCGCCTGAGGTGCCATCGATTTCGACGCCGCATGAGCCGAGATGATTGGGAACCTGCAGACGCAACTGTGCATTTTCGCCGCCGGCATGGTCGACGATCGCAAGGATGCCGGCGCCATCGCGGATGATGGAGGAATGCGTCGCCGACCCCGTGGAGAAGAACTCGAAGTCGCCAAAATAGTATCGCGTTCCGCGGGGCTCCAGCTTTGCCATGCGCTGGCCCGCCGCATCATATGCGAACTGGCTGCGCTCGCCGCCGCGCACGGTTGATACAAGGCGATCGCGATAGTCCCACCCGAGGCTGGAGAGATGGGCCATTCGAACGATGTTGCCGTGGTCGTCATGGCTCAGGCTCTCGACCGCGAGCCTGCCGACTGTAACTGCACGCAGTCTGTTGTTTGCTGTCTCGACCTCAAAGGCGCGGGTCCAGCTGCCGGCGCCGGCGACATGGCGCTGGCGGATCAGATTGCCGACAGAGTCGTATTCGTAGATCTCGGAATAATTGCGGAACGCCTGCAGATCGTTTGGATGGGCGCCAAGATCGAAGGGCGATCCGCTCGCAAACTGCTCATTCCAGGTGGCCGATGTGCGACTGCAATGCTCCCGCCCGCCTGCCGTGGCAAGGCGATAGAGCGAATCGTACGTGAACTGCTGTAGCGGCTCGACCCGCTGGCCCGCGTAAAACACTGTGTCGAGGCTGTCATCAGCGATGTGTGTGATATTGCCTACGGGATCGAAGACGTGATGGAGATCCTGAAACTCCCGGGCCTGCTGGAAATGCAGGCGCCCGGTCAGCGTATCAAACACATAACGGATTCCCGGACCTTTGCCGCCGTGCCGGAGCAGGATGCGCTGTCCGCCGGGTCGATATTCGATTCCGGTGACGACCGTACCGCCCGGCGACGATGCCACCTCGACCAGCTGGCCCGACGTTGAATACTTTCGCGATACCGTCGAGGGGCCGCACGAGGACCTGACAAGGCGGGATTGGGTATCGAAACTGTTCTCGTACGTCTCGGAGCGCGCGGTGCTGCTGCCAATCCTCATTGCGCGTTCAGTGCGGGCCGGCTGGCCGTGCCAGTCGTAGCTGCCAACAGTCATGATGCCCGCGCCATCTTCCTGTTCGTACAGGCGCCCCCTCAGGTAGCGGGCAGCTCCATCTTCCACGCTCTCGCCGTAAGCGTAGGACTCCCGGATGTCCTCGCTACCTGCCTCCCTCACGCGGACCCTGACCGGGCGACGCATGCTGTCGAACTCGTGGACGATACGACGGTTCATCGCATCCCATTCAATGGCGGGCTTGCCGTCTGCCGCCACCAGCATCAGGCGTCGGCCACCGTCCATGCTGCGGGAGCGCCATGGCAGACCGACCATGGAATAGTCCCAGCGCATGACGAACCGTTGCATTGCATCGACGACCGCGCGTCGGTTGCCCTCTATATCGTAGTCCGTGCGCGTGTGCATGAACTCGTCAGGGCTTTCGGGATCCCGGCGATGATGCTCCACGGACAGGAATACCCGCCCGCCAGGATCGAGGAAGCTGCGCGCTGGCGTCGCCGCGTGTGCAGCGGTCCGCATCGCGGCCTCGCGTTCCAGGCGCTGCCGCCTTTCATCACCGGGCCACGAAGCGCGGATCAGCGCTTCGTCACTGCGTTGCCGGTGCCAACTTGGCTCGAAATCGGCTGGCGGCAATTTATGAAAGAAGGCACGGACATCCGGATCGGCGAGGGGATCCAGCAGCAGGGTGTCGTTTCCGTCCCAAGCCACGTCGCCCCAAGCCCGCTGAACATGCTTCTCGTAGCTGTGGCCGACCGGCGAGTGGGATGCGGCCGCTCCGGATGGCAGGAATACACGGTGTGGGGTCAGCCTTGCCCTGACCCGCTGCAGTGGGTCGTAGAAGGTCGTTCGGGTGGCGCCTTCAGTTCGCCCGCGCTCGAATTCGTGGGTCGCGGTGAAGAAGGGCTCGTACTGGCGCACCACCGAGTTCTTGTTGTCCTGAATCTGCCATCCTGATCCGATCCAGCGCGGTTCAGACGGGCCTGCACGCGTGTCCGCATGATCGAGGGGACCCGGAGCGGTCAGCTGCTTGGTCTGCGCAATCTCGCCGAATCCGTTCGAATAGGCGAAGGCGATCTCGACAGCCGCATCCGGATCCTGGACGACGTGAAACTGGCGCGCGAGGGTGGCGGCCCAGACCGGCCGGATATCCTGCGCGGGTTCCTCACGCGGGGCGGATCTTCCGATAGGCCCTCCCGTATCGCAGGCCGCAAACATATCGTGGATGAACCGCGACGTGGCGTTGCGGATCGAGACAATTGAACCGGATCCCGACTGAGCCAGCTGGGATGGCTGCCCGAAGAATTTCCGGAGATCTGCAGCTGCAAGGTTGGCCGAGATCCCGCCGAGACTGTCTCCGGTTGGACGGTGTTCATTTCCGCGCAGGGCAATCGCAGCGACCATCCCGCGCAGATCAAACCGCAACTCCGTGACCGACCCGTTGGGGTCGGTGATCTGCTGCGGCTGAAGCAGTCGATGGTCGTTCCTGATCCGGGTTTCGTTTCCCGCGGGATCGATGATCAGCTCGGGCATCAGCGACCCGGCGCCAAAACTTTGCGTGGTTACTGAATAGAACTGGTCGAAATGCCGGATCGGAACAAAGAAGGCCGTGGCGTCGTGCTGCTCGAAGGGTGAGGCTGCCCACCAGCCCTCCGCGTCGGTATCGTCCGGCCAGCCGTCCGCCCCCGAAAACTGGGAATGAGGCAGATCGCGCCTTCGCAGGTAACCGGCCGAGTTCAGCTGGGCAGCAGCGATCGGCTCGCCGGCCTGGGCGGTCAACCCTCCGAGCATGTCGGCTGTAAGCGCCAGCCTGAAAGTCTGGTGCGGGATCGCCGGGATCGCGATTTCGCCGAGCGGCAGGGCCCTGGTTTGCGCCTTGTCCCAATAGTGGAACCGGTTGTGTTCGATCCGTCGGCGCCCGGCGGCAGTGCTGTATTCCGCCTGGTAAGGGAGTTCGGCCAGTTCTGCGGCACTGTGGAGGTCCCGCAGATCAGATGGTTGATAGAAGCCCTTCTCCCCTCCGGGAACGGCTCCGGTTACTTCCCAGTCGATACTTTCCGACAGAAGTGCGACCTGATGATCCAGCTGATTGGCGACCGGATCGACGATCGCGTGCGTGTAGCGCCTGAGCGAATAGTCGAGCGAGGTGCGGGTCTGAATTTTCCGTTCTTCGTCGCTGAGGAAAGCAATATCGCGCATCAGACCGGAGGCCCGTCGCCCATACGCTGCATGCGCGGACTGGAGCACATTGCCCCACTCATCGACATCCAGCGTGAACTGGTGCTCGATACGGGGATCGTCCCGCTGCTGCTCGTAATGGTAGTCGATCTGCTGCGCAGGATGAATCTGGAACACCGCGTGCCGGTTGATACCCGTCGCCTGCACGCGGCGAACGGTATAGTTTCGTTCCGACACGGTGTATGGACACGCTCCGGCCAGCACGGACCCGTCTTCCTCTCCGGAATAGATCTCCTGCCGCAGGATGGAACCTTTGAGCGCCCGGATGGCTTCTGTCGCTTCGGCCTCGTCAAGCTGGGGCAGAGCGGTGTCGGGGAGCAGCAGGGCGTCGGTATCGGCGCAGAAATATTCTGACGCCAGCCGCCGGCTGAGCGTTTCGCCCTTCAGGACCGCGCCGGTATGAAACCATGTCCGCGTGACCGCGGGGGCAAGGTGAAACGTGGCGTCGGCATTGACGGCCCCCGAAGTAAAGGCGGCAGCTCCGCGTGCCGACAGATTTTCGTGCCGCACAGAGTCCCGCTGTTCGACACATGCAAAACCGCAGAACTCTCGCTCCTTGCCATCATAATGGCCGTGCCGGTAGCGGTAGCTGTTGACAAGGATCTTGCCGGTCACGAGGTCCCGGTGTTCAACGCTTTCGATGACCTGCACCGGAAAGCCGAGCTTGGTGACCCAAGGCTGGCCGTTGTCCCGGTCCTGCACGCAGAACTCTGCCGAGCTGGTGTAGTGGAAGAGGGTCTCACCACCGAGATTGTTGGTATGGCGGATCAGAACATGCGGTTTGTGGGCGCTGCCTGTGTCGGACGAGACGCGGGGGTCAGCGGGTTGCGCGCCGACAAGATGCAGGTACTGAACCGAAACCGACGGGTCGGGTGTGGCCGGCGCAAAAACCAGGCAGGATGTGCCGTTGGCCAGCAGGTCAACGACCGACACTGCGCCCGGATCGTCCACCGGTGGAGACGGAACCACTACGGGGCGGCTGAAGCCGTTTCCCGACTGATTGCGCCAGCATCGTATTCCGTTTGCCCCGAGGTATGCGAGATCGGTCGAGCCGGTGCCGTCAATATCGAGCAGCCGGATGCGGCTGGCGCTGAACAGTTCGGACCGGTCAAAGACGACCTGCTCGCCGGTGTCGCTGCCGTCTTCCTCGCGGAGCGTGAGGGCGGTCCGCGGACCGAACCGTCCGCAACCGAGATTGGGCCAGTAACTTACCTCGCCGTTGCGGATGCGCACCAGATCGGTGAGGCCGTCGCCCGAAATGTCGGCAAGGTAGACCGTGCTGTTGCGATCAGCGAACAGGAGGCGCGGCCCGCTCCGTTCTTCGCTCGCCCAGGTGATGCGCTCGGGCGAGGCAAACCCTGCTTCACCCAGCGAGCGCTGCCAGAAATAGGCGCCCTGCTCGGACCAGACGAGGTCTGAAAGCCCATCGCCGTCGATATCAAACAGGCGCACATTCGGATCGTCGGGGCCGAGCGCCGGGCTTTGGGTGAAAGGGACGAAACGATCCCAGGTATAGTCGCTCGCCCGCTCGCGAAAGCCGGCGCCAGGCCGTCCAAATTCGACTATGTCGAGCAGCCCGTCGCCGCCCAGGTCGAGCAGCGTCACGGGCGCTGTCGTGGCCGTCGCACCCGGTACGCCCGCCAGCGACGGCTGATAGTCCACCGGCGTTGGACCGGCAAAGCGGCCGCCGCTGCTGTTGCGCGAGAAGAGCCACGCGCCGCCAGCGGACTGAAACAGCGCGCCTGGCGCTCCTTCTGCGTCGAGGTCGACCCAGGTGTATTTTGGCCGGTCGAGCGTTGCGCGCAACGTGGGCAACGCGTCGGGCGCCAAGCGTTCAACCCGTGCTTTCGCCAGATCGGGCACCTCTGCATAGGAAAGCTGCAGAGGCGGAAAAGCCTTCCCCGTCGCGCCGTCCCACGATACCTGGGTGACGGCGACCAGCTTGGAGAGATACGGGTTCTCGTCATAGATCAGCTCGAGCGAACGGGTAAGCCCGTCATAGGCGCCGGGGATATGATGGAAAGAAAGAATGCGCCGGCAAAGGCGGCGTGTGCGCACGGCAAACCCGCTTCGACTGGAAACGAAGCTGTCCGGCCGGATCGGGCCCGACGAAGGGGGGGTATGCCGGTCCTTGTCGAGGGGGCGCTCGAAGATTGCCAGCTGATCGGAAATACTCTTCAACGGATCTCCGATCGGATCTCCGTAGTCGAACGCCAGTTCAAACAGCCAGGGACTTGCGTCGGCTGGCGGCTTGCCGGGAAAAGACCCTGTCAACCAGTTGCGGCGGTCATAAGGGACCCGATTTCCGTACCTTGCCGAAACCAGATAGCGCGGTGACGCGAAGGGCTGGCTGGCCAGCTCACCGTGATCCGACCCGTAGTCGTACTCGACAGCGTTTCCCCGGTCGTCAAAGCACCGCTCGATCTGCCACTGAAAAATCCGTGGTGGCTCGTCGGAAGTCGCGGGCGCCCGCAGCTGCGAAGCGGTGGAGAAACCGAACAGGCTGGTGACGTTCGTTCTGCTGACAATCCGCCAGAAGCTGTCGACACAGGCACTTTTGCCGTCCGGCAGGGGTACAATCCTTCGCCACCATTCGATGCGGCTGCACGCGTTGTCTATCCGCGGCCGATACGGGCGCACTTCGTAGTGCTCGGCAGCCGGCGGAGAAGCCATAAAGCGACCGTCAAGTGAATGACATCTGACGATCGCCATTCCTTCCTTGTCGAGAACACGAACCAGTTCATCCATCCCCGCAGCCATAAAGCAGTCGGAGTCGATCTCGTCCTCGTAGCGGGGGAGACCTTTGTCGGTGCGCCGGAAAATGGAAGGCGCATTGACGCCCCAGCCGACGCCGAACGGACCGTTGCCGGCACCGGACTCGTAGTCCATCGACAATTCCGGGATGACCCCGCCGCGGACGGGATTGATCGGAAGCGGCACCGACAGTCGTGCCGTGCCGCGATAGCCATCCACACTGAGCTTTTCGTCAATCCCTCGAATGGCCCCGCCGCCTTTGGGCAAATTGGCGGCGAATCCTCTGTTCTCAAATACGGCCCTGGCCGCAGGCTCACCAGACGTTGGCGCGCCACCCTGGCCGCTGGCTGCGGCAACCGTCGGTGGTGGGAGCATCGGACTCGACATCAGTGCCAAAAGATCCGACTGGAGGAAGCTAAGCAGTTGGCTGACAGGAAGTGTATTCGTTACTGTCGCAATTTTGGAATTCTTCTTGATGCCTGCGAGTTTGTCAAATCGCAATTAAGGCTCGTTTGGGAAATGTCCCGACGACCGGGGTTTCGCCAGCGTCTCACGCGATCTTGGGTGGCTCGACGGCGACTATTTCGGCGAGACGATCCGCGACCTCGTCTAGAGATTGGCTGTCAAGAGACATGTACTGCAGGTTTACTATGCTTTTCGGAAGGGCCGATGGGGAAGCGCCCGGAAGCAACACCGGCAATAGAAGTCGCGTCCTGCTCTCTTCGTTGGCCGACTGGCGCTGAAAACGGCGGATGACCTGATCCACATGGTTGCTTTCCACTCCCTTGGCACCGATCGGCAAGACCATATGCTGGGCGCGATTTATGGTCTGGTCCAAGGCTTCTGAAAAAGATTCGCCTGACGAGATGTCACTGTCGTAGATCGAGCTGATGTTCCTTTCCACGAGTGCGTTCCTCAACCCATCTGCGAAGCTACGATCCCTGGATCCGTAGCTTATGAAGACTGCTGAAACGCCTTCGCTCCTTCGCGCTCCGAGGCGCCGCGCAGCGTCGACGAACGCGTCCCGGTTTTCGGCCAGTAAATCAGTCCTGTCCAGGCGGAGTGCAAGAAGTGCCGCGAGTGTTTCGAGATTGTAGTTGATCCCGCTGGGGCTGGCCGTGGGCTCTTCGAGAGCTGACAGGCGCTCGCCAAAACTCCAATAGGCCACATACGGGATGGTGGTGTGATCGACCAGCGTTCGCACCGGAGTATCCTTTACGGCCCATGATTTGTAAAACCTATCGAGCCTGTCAACGTACCGGCTTTTCCAATACTGCGCCGTCTGGTACTCAACGTTCGCTTCGAAGCGGGCCGGCACCGGCAGAAGCAGGAGACGAGGACGGTCGAACGGCAGATCATTGCGCAGGCGGACTGCGCGTTCCGCTACCTTGGCTGCACCTTCGAGGCTCTGGTCATTTGCAGTAAACAGGAAAGGCTAGAATGTCCGGCAATTGGGCGGTGATGATTCCGCCGAAGTCCGTCACCCCTGTGCGTCCGTCTATCAGGATGAAGTCATAGGCCTCACGGATTTCCAGGCACATCTGCTCCAGCGCCGAGCCGAGTCCCTGACTGTACATCTCGGACCAGTTCAGGGCCTGAACGCGGGCGGCATAGCCATCGTCGCGCTGACCAGCCGAAATCAGATCGATGGCCGCGACGCCTGGCAGGTTCATTGTTGTGGCGTAGCTGTTCCACGGCAGTTGGGAGCCTGGGGAGTCAGGGAATCCCGCCAGCATATCAACAAGCCCGCCGCCAATGACATCAGTCGGCAGGTAACTTGCAAAATAGTACGACAGGCCGGGCGCTTCGATGTCCCAATCGACACAGAGAACCTTGAAGCGCCATCGGGCGAGGATCGTGGCTACGTTGGCAAGGGCAAAGCTGCGGCCGACCCCGCCCTTGTATGAGTAAAAGGTGACGATTGATCCTCGTGCCATGTCACAGCCTCGGCAGAGGTGCCTGCGGCGGCGCAGCTGCAGGCGGTGTGAGTATCGGCCAGCCCGGAGACCAGGGCGGGATCGAGGAAAGATGCACTGCTATTTGAGTTGCCACTTGGCGCATCAGGGCCCAGAACTGCTGATATTCCTCCGTCTTCTTGAACTGCGGGAAGGGTATTCCCCAGGTACTGAGATCTATCCGCGACTGCACGTCGCGCGCTTCCTGTGGGAAGTGGATGCCGTCAGCGAAGACCACTGGATAAACCAGGCCGAGCGGGTTCTGCACAGTTGACAGCCCAAGCGTACGCTCGCGAGCCAGCATGCTTTGCCATTCCGCCATGCACCAGGGAGAACGAAAGTAAGGCGGGGACCAGACCGCGACCAGGAGCCGTGAATGGAGGAGAGCCTGCTGGAGATTCAACGGCCAGTTCAGACCCGGGCGCTGATCCTCATCGTACCAGATCACTGGCGGCGACTGCATCTCCAGGTCAAGGCAGTCTTCTAGTACTGGCCGGAAATGGTTGCGGACCCATTCCCCGGTGGCCCCGCCCGTGGATAACTCAGGAAGATGTCATACTGATAGTCCATGATGATACCTGGCTGCGATGGATGGCTACAAGAGTGCTTCCCTCAATTAGTTTGCCTTGTTGCATGGGAGGTCTGGATCTTGGCAATGTTCATGGTCGATTTCTCTGCGTCATCCTATCCTGCATCAAGTATCCGGCAAGGCCGCCCTGTTAAAAACTGCCACCCGCCTCCGAGACGGCGCTACTTCTGACACCAGCTGCATATTGTGGCTCACCAGAAGGAGAGGGAAGGGAACCGCAGACAGGCACCCTCAAGCAAAAACTTTCTGCAGCCGTCATCCGGCAGCGATCCCATGGTTCTCACTCGCGCAAGCTGCAACAGAAGAGGAACATCAATAGCAAAAACGTGTATGCTCTTGTCCACGCCAAGGGCTGCCAGGCGTTTTCCATCCCGACTCCAGGCAAGTTTTGTAATATTGCCGGAATCGGTCCTGAAGGCATAGAGCTCCCTGCCGGTTGAGCTGTCCCAGATCCTGGCGGTGCCATCGGTGCTGCCGGTGGCGATCTCGAGGTCGTCAGGACTCCATGCGATGGCCGTTGTGGCATGGTCGTGATCCACCAGTTCGGACAGTTGATCGCCAGTTGCGGCATTCCAGACGTAAAGTCCGTTTTTTGAACTGTCGGTCGCCAGCCGCCTGCCGTCAGAGCTCCATGCGACCCTGGAAACATATTCCACGCCTTGTTCTACCGGACCTTCCGCCACGAGCTTGCCGGTTCCTGCATCCCGGACTTCGGCCGTTCCATATCCGCCGGAGCCGGCCTGTGAGCCTCCCCCGCCCACAATCGCCAGACGCTTTCCGTCCGGGCTCCAAGTGATCTCAGAGATGTTCTCGTTTCCGAACTCAAAGACAGAGAGCTCGTTGCCGTTTTCTGCATTGTGCACTCTAAGGACAGTCTCTCCGCCCCTGGTCGCCGCGAAACGTGTAAGATCGGGGCTCCAGACCGGCCACACGTACTGGTCCAGAGCGACTGACTCGGAAAGTTTCCCCGTCGTCGCGTCCCAGATGACCCTGTGATCACCAGAAATTCCCGCAAGCCGTTTTCCATCTGTGCTCCATACGACCCTGGTGCTTTCAACCGCATTGGTCCCTTGCAGGGCCAGCAGGGTTGCGCCGGCGTCATTCCAGTCAATATCGTTGAGATCCGTATCCGAAACTGCCAGAACATTATTGTCCGGCGCCCAGGCAAGATCGTTGCCTTTCAGAGCCGCCAGCTCGATGCCTGAGCCGGCCACAGGTCCCCATACCCTCGCAATTCCGTCTTCGCTCGCGGTTGCAATGCTCTGGCCATCGGGACTCCAGGCCAGGCTGTATATGGACTGCCTTGGCCCGCCCAAGGTCAGTAGCCGGGTACCGGTCACATCATAGACCACTACAGTTCCATCATCTCCGGCGACCGCGATCGTATCATTGCGCGGGCTCCACGCGACGCTGTGGGCATAGGATCCGGCCGGGGGGAGCGATCGCGGCTTTTGGGTCGATGCGATGTCCCATATCGTGGTCGAGCCGTCGGCATAGCTGGTGGCGAGCCATTTACCATCCCGGCTCCAGCCAACGCTTGTCGCAGCCTCGTCGACGGACTCAAAGTGTTGCGACTCGGTGCCCGCACTTCCATCCCAGATATCGGTCTCGCCGGACACCCTCGCAATTGCCAGCCGTTTTCCATCCGGCGCCCAGGAGACGCTCCAAGCTCCGCCGGGATAGCACTGGTTCGGTTGGCCACCGCCTTTGCCAAGCGAGGAAAGCAGCTTCCCGGTCCCCGCATCCCGGATTTCAACCGAGCCATCGCAACGTGCCACTGCCAGATTTGTGCCATCGGGCTGCCAACCTATGCTGTCGATCGGTGACTGAAACTCGTTCACGAGTAGCGGTGGCGTCTGGCCGTCGGTCGCCGACCATATTCTCAACGCGCCGTTCAGTTCCCCCGTCGCGAGCCGTCCACCGTCAGGACTCCAGGCTATTCCGCGGACCTGGGTGTCATGCACGAACGTCAGCAACTCCTTGCCGCTTCCCGCTGCCCATACCCTGACCGTGCCGTCTTCGCCCCCGGTCGCAATCTGCATTCCGTCCGGAGACCATGCAATCTTGCTGACGGGGCCTCGATTCCCAACCAAAGCCAGCCTGACACCCGACAGCCGAAGTGCCCGATGCAGCTGCTGCTTGGCCTCAGGTAAAACGGCGTGACCCCACAGCCACATTCCGCCAGCGGCTTGAGCGGCCTCGAAAACGGACAGCTCGGGGCTGCCTTGCTCCTGTGATGCAACCGATGTGGCGACATACTGGCGAACTCGCGCCACGTCCCGCTGCCACGTGGCGTACGTGGCAAGACCCAGGGCGGCAAGGAACAGGCAACCCATGACCAACGCCAGCGCCTGAAAGAAGCGCAGGCGTTGTCGATCTACCCGCCGATCAGCCACCAGATCCTCGATTCTCCGGATCGTGAGATCCGAAGGCTTACTGGAGGCGAACTCACCAGTGGACACAGGATGGAAGAGCAGTGATGCCCCCGCATCCGGGCCGCTCGCAAACGGGATGTATTTTCGGATCTTCGCGTCGGGAGGGAAACCCTGCAGGCTCTCTGCAACGTTCAATGGAAGAATCAGTTCACTGTTCTTCCTGCCGTCATCGGTGAACAACTGGAGCTCGCGGGGCACCCACGATTCCGGTTTGCCAACGCCTTCTGTCAGGATAACTGCAAGGTGTCGTGACATGCCGAGCCGCCGTCGCGAAGCCTTGTTCAGTTCATCGCCCACCTGGAAATTTTCGCGGTCGAGGAAGCAGCGCAAGGGAAGGGCCTGACCCTCCAGTGCTTTCTTCAGCGCTGTCGCGTAGTCACCGGCTTCGTCGAAATCGTAGGAGATGAAAACGTCGAACCCGAACAGGACGTCGCGCAGGCGCTCGGCACGCAAGGCTGACGCAAACCGGGATATCCGATCGAAAAGGCTGACGATTGCCACTCGACTTCGCCGGCCGAGCGTGTCCTGGACCGGGGGATTTCCCATGCGTTGCAGCCCAATGCCCAAGCATCCAATTTCAGCAAAGTAGCCCCGGCCAGCCCAGCTGGACAAGCCCGCAATCAGTGTTGAACACCCGGCCGACATCACTGAAGGTTAAAGACGTATTCGGTGCAGCGACAGTAGAAACGGGCTCGGGGTCGCCAAGGCAACACGTTTCGGCTTACGCCATGCCAGGCACGGCTCGGTCGGTGAATCGGGATTTTGCAAACATTGCGGGACATGATGCCGGGCTGTATTACTTCATTGTTCGGGTATAAGGCTTGGGCAGACTTGAAGTTGTTCCTCCAGCGCGGCAATACGTTGAAGCATCTGACGATCGAGGAGGGGGCTACCGTCCGACGATTGCACCTGGGCCAAAAGGCTGTGGTTATCGGCGGTTGCCTTATCCACGATCTCTTTGACAGCCGTTGCTGACAGGCCTTCTTGCTCCGAATTCTTGACGACTTGACATGCGGCAGCAACTGCTTCGAGCAGGAGCCGAGCCCAAGCCTGGCGTTCATCGGATTCGTCGGGGTTGCCTGACATCGCCTCCCTTCCGACCAGCACTCCCTCCGCTTCCGCCGCGCGGTTCATGTACTTCCATGCCCCCGTGTCGTCGGGCAAGGTCTGTCGACCGATGGCCAGAATGAACAGTAGTTGAGGTACAGCCGTCGCTTCATCCAGCGAAGCGCCTTGCACCCAGTCCGCGCCGACTCCATTCAGAAACTGATCTGCGCGCGCCGCAATCCGGTCGGCTTGGGCACGGTCAAGATCCAGCGACAATGCTGCCTTGTAACTTTCGACCAATCCCGCTGACGGTAGTCTGATGAACGAATCCTTCCGCCAGGATGCTTGATATTCCGCATTGATAACCTCGAGCGCCCGATCGAGATCGTCTATGGACTGTTGCTCGGCGGCATGGGCCAGATAGGCCTGCGCTCCGCTTCTGAGACCCGGCAATAGTGTGAGTTTGCTTCTCTTCTGCTTCGAGCCGGAAATCTGTTCATAAAACGAGTCGAAGGCGGACTTGGCCACGTCGCGTTTTCCGCCGGCATCCGCGCATAACCCGGCGATAGCGAAATTGGTAGTCTCGTCTCCCGTAGCCAAATGCCAGTCCGGTGCAGGGATCGCCCGGCACGCGTCTGCGAGTCGGTCCTGATCGCCCTGTGCCTCTAAAACGCTATTGGCAGCCTCAACGTCTGGGTCCGGTGGGGGGACATCCAGCTTGACCTGTTGGCCGGATGGGCCTGGCAGCTTGGCTGTCGTCAGCGATATCTGGTTGGTTGCGTCTACATCGAGGCCGGTTGACATTTTCGCGTTGGCCAGCACATCGTCCGGAGATCCGGTTTCGGCCTCGCTGATTGACTGCATCGGCCAGGAAGTCAGACTTCCGTCATTTCCGGCAGCATAGATCCGGTCTCCATCCGAGCTGAAGGCTGCCGCAGCCAATCCGCTCCGATCCGCAGTCCACCTCGCGATCTCGGTCCAGGAGCCGGTCTCGTAGAGTGTAATCTCGCCACCGGGATCTGAAGCCGCAAGCATGTAGCGCGACGACGGATCGTATGCGACATCGCGGATCCAGTCATGAACATCAACGGCAGGTATGTCGGCGGCCGGCGCCATCACTAACATTCTGGCTTCGGGCCCGGAGGTGATGACCGTCAGGAACCTCCCGTCGGGAGAAAGGGCAATCTTGTAGATCTGACCATCTACATGAACGTCTGTTCGAACGTTCTCCCTTAAAATGGCAACATCACCGTCATCGAAAGAGACAGCCAGCGTCGCATTTCTGGTGGCAGCGGCAATGTACTCGGGTGCCCCTTTTGCATCCACGTTCAGGGAGCGCAACTCCTTGAACCCGCCGCCCTTTGCCGTCCCGAAGTGAATCCTGCGGTCGACGGTCAGCACGGCAATTTCATCCGGGCTGCCTGTCCATGCCGCGTCGAGCACCTTCAGGTCCGTCTTGATGTCGGCTTCCGCCCAGTTCCCGGCTGATTTGAGGAAAAGCCTGAGCGGTTCCATCTGCAATGCCTGAAGGCGGAGTGACTCGAAAACTGGTGTCACAGCCAGGAAGGCTTCGCCGCCGGGGGCGGGCTTGAGATAACCGGGCCTTGGCATCACCTGCTGGAGAGACAGCAGTGGCCGGGCCACATAGCCGTCCAGCAATGTGATGGACCCGCTCGAGTGCCCGATGATGAGTTTGCCGCCGACGGCGGCCAATGAAGCAACGTCGTTACCGCCGGAACCCGCAGCGAAAGATGTTTGATCAGCCAGGGCGTGTGTATCCCACAGCCGGGCGCCAAAATCGTTGGCCGTCTTCCACAAACGCACATGCAGATCATTCCCGACGGCAGCCATGAATGCTCCGTCACTCGATACGGCCAAATCAGAGATCGCAGATCGACTAGCGGGAACAGATAACAGGAGCCCTGGAGCATCAGTGCCCCACAGATCGAGCGTCCCGTCATAGCTTGCCGATGCGAGAGTTCCATGATCACCGACAAATCGAATCGACGTCACGCCGGCCACCTGTCCAGCCACCTCCGATATCTCGGGTTTTTCCCGCTTCCGTGTTGACATCAGATAGGACGGCAGATTGGCAGGTGCGTTCATTCTCTTCAACTGGATCGGCCCATCTATTCCGGCGACCGCTACAACGTCGTCTGATGGAGCCCAGGCAACTGCATTGATGACATCGTTCTGCTGACCGGCCGCTCCAAAAGATTGCTTCACAGGCTCGGCGGAATAGAGATATCGCCCCATGTTGAAAAACAGGCGGCTGGATCTGTGTGAGAAACCTATGGAGTTGACAGTTGCATCCTGCTGATCGGCCGGCGAATGAAACCAGAGCTCGCCTGTCCTTGGATCGAGAACTCGCATTCCGGCGTTGCGAACTCCAACGCCGATCAGCGATTCATCGCCATCGAATGCCAAGGTTGTAACGGCGCCTTCCACGAACCATGATCCTGTTGGCGCAGTTAGTTCATCGGCGAACAGAATTACGTGTCCCAGCGCGTCGCCCAGTGCGATAGTGCCGGCATGGTCCCCGACAGTGATCGAGGTTAGCTCATTGGGGAATTTCAGGGCGCGACGCTCGGTGCCGGTTTGACGGTCGATCACGGTGAGTCTGTGCCCATAGGCGACGAGAAGTGCTGGTGACGTCCCGTTGGTGAAGGCGATCGTTGGAGCAGCGGCCGACCTGTCTTCCGGGTCGACCGGAATCTGGACGTCCCAGAGCCAGCGAGGACCTTGAAGAACTGAAGTCATGGCCCGGCGGATTTCGACGGAATCGTTTCTCGTCGACGCCTTCGCGAAAAACAGCATGGCAACATGGCTGTCCTGCCGGGTTCTGGCCTCCAGTCCCTTGGTGAACAGGCCGAAGGCCTGCTGTATTCGGGCGTCGCGATATCCGGAATAGGCGAGCGCGCTAATCGCCAGCGCCACCAGGCCTATCCCGGCCACCGTCAGGCGCCTGAACTGGGCCCGCCGTAGTGCGGAGAATGTCCGACTTATCTCCGCCGCGATCCCGTCGCTTGGGCAGCCGTTCTTCACGGCAAGAGATTTTTCGTCGATCCAGCGGTATTGCTGGATCGCCTGCCACGTCGTCTCGCGAATTTCATCATCGACGTTTATTGGCAGGATTTGCTTGCCTGCCTCAATCGCGGTCGCGATTTCGTCCGGAACATAGGTAGACTGATCTGTTCCCTTCGCGATGATGGGTACGAGGGCGCCGCTGCGACCTATCGCGGAATGAATGCTCCTGTTTAGAATTGCTCCTGGTGGAATCTCTCCATTATCAATGAAGCAGGCGAGGCCAATTCTCCGCAGTTCCTGTTCAAGCGAACTGGCGTAAGCGCTCGAGTTGCGACGTGAGTACGAGATAAAGACATCGTAGCCGAAAAAGCGATCAAACAGCCTACGGACTGGATTGAAATCTCGTTGCACAACCATTGCGCCACCATGAGCTTGTGTGAAGTCGCGCTGTTTCAGCCAATCCTGCTACCATCTGGCGGAAAACACCAGCACCTGCCTGATCTGTTTTATTTGCTACGAAGTATTGGATACCAGTGTCCCCCTTTCCAAAGGATATGCCCTTATTAAACCCAAAGCAGAAATGGGAAAGCCGTTGTCAGGTCACACACAGGAGCCCTGGTTCTGTATGACGTCCTGGGTCTCATTGCGGAATGCGATGAGCCGGTGAATTGGGTTGTGTGTCCTGCAAGTCGAAGGCGGACCACCGGTATTCATTGGGAGCACGGAAGTGGTTCGATCAATATCTCGATGGTCGAGCCAGAGGGAACTCTCCGGGTAGCTTGGGGAGAGGCAGATTGCAACCGCTGGCTATGACCATACGCGGCGAATCTGGGGGACCTGACTTTGATTCTGCAGGGCAATTTCCAACAAGGTCCCAGTAGAGGCATGTAACCTATGATACCGAAAGACATCAACTGCGCGGTCGAGATGCAGAACTTTCGACATCTCAAGGGCCAGGACGGAATGAGCAGCATCTGATCCTGGATCAACTGCCAATCAGCGACGACGATCTCTATCAGCTGCTGTCCAGCGTAGCATCCGACAATTGACCGATGAAGAGTGCGTCACCTGCAAGGTGTGTAACTGAGCAAAGATTACCGGCCCCCCTTTGTCCGACACGTCGTGCCATGCACCCAAGGCAAGCCTCATGCTTTGCCCGGCTCCAGCATGTTTGCTGCAAGCTGCCTGAACCAGGACTCGACGTCCTCGGGATCGGGCTTTTGGGTCATCAGCGCTGGAGAAAACGTGCCTTCTGCTACATGGACGCCAAGCTGCCGGTAGGCTTCGAACTGCTCCTCATCGTAGAATTGATCAATGGTCGATTGATGAGGAAAATCGGGATGGATCGCCTGGTAACGCTTCAACAGCTCCATCTCATCGCCTGTCAAGGACAGCTTGAGATACAGTATCAGGCCGATCGCAGAGGGTCGTCCATCGCCAGCTTCAGGATAGTGTACCCTGAACGTTTGAGAGTGAGTTCGGCTGAATTTCGAAGTGGGATCGGGGCGAAACTCGTCGAGCCGCGGTTCGATACGTATGCCAAAATCAATCTGCGCATGCCGGACGAGCGTCATCTGCCCATGGAAAGTTGACTTCGGATCGGCTTCTCCGTCGACACAGACCATGTACTTGCAGCGTCTTCGAAGCAGTTCATAGATACCCATATTCTCGATGTGACCCCCATCGGACAGGTTGTACCAGGCGTTCTTTTCGGACATCGCGACGCCCGTCATTTCACGCAACAGACACATGAATCCTGGTGCACCGGCCACGTGCCGACGCGGATCTGCAATCCAGAATCCGAGACGGACATTAAGCAGCGTGAGGAGGGCCGACAGCGTTGGCATCGAAGCAAGTCCCATTTGAGGAGAGGCTGCAGCTCCGGAGATTGCCATCGCAGTGGCGAGATCGACTTCCTCACCGTTGGTATTCCATGTGGGGGTGGGAAGATAGCCGATAGCCGGCGCCCCGCTCCAGCATTTGGAAAGAACGAAGAAGTCGCCTTTCCTCTCCCTCAGGATGGGGCTTGTGCTGGACGGAAGGTTGAGGGTGGTATTGATGAGGTGATACGGGGCACGGTGCGTTCCGTTTAGAGAGCTCAAAGGCAGGTTGGACACATCGGCGTCACGATCGACGAATGCTTTTGCCAGTTGATCGCGATAGAGTTTGTGCGGTCCTGTCAGGTTCACGTTCAGCAGGAAGACCGCGAACAGGCCCGTGGCAACAGCCAGAGCGGCGAGCGCAAACGTGCCGTCGACATAATGCATAGGTGACAGGGCTGGCGCACCCGGATCAAGCGCGAGCGAGCCGAGCATGCGGAGAAGATAGAAACATGCGATTGCCACCAAGGGCACTACCAAGCCTGCCGCAAGCAACGCTATCTTGAGCGCTATTTTCTGCACACCAGGAGATCTGAAGATCGGGACGAAGCGGGCGATGGACGGTCCTGTGACGACGGAAGCCGCAACTACTCCTCCCGGGAGGGTCCAATGCGCATGAACTGCCTCCGCGAAATGTGGATACCAGCGCTCAATTGCGAAGATGCATGCAGAAACAAGTGTAAGCGCCGCTCCCCAGCCAAACACCAACCCGCCGTAGCGGGCACCGGCGCCGAATCGCAACGATACTCCATATACGAACATCGACATCGCGGTCAGTGCGCCTAGAATGCCTGCGGCCCAGAGCCATGCTTCGGCAGGGAAACGTGTTGCCACCCAGTTGCTGGTCAGGGCTGCTGCAGCGAGAACGCATAACGGTGCGGTCCAGTTGAGCAACAATCCCGCCAGAGTGCCGGTCACCATCAACCAACGCTGTTTCAGATCAGTTGCGCTGAGGTATTTCGCGTTCTGTCGAAGATGCCTGACCGGTCCCGTGTCGGGTCCATAGGGATTTCCAATCGCGGCAAAGTCCTGCCCCCCTCCCACCCGGGACGAGATGAAACTACCCGCATATCCACCTCCTGACACCGTAGAGAGATAGTCGAAATCCTTCATGAGACCCCGCTCGACGAGCACCTGAACGACCCCGAGGCAGAAAGTGGCGGATCGCATACCGCCGCCAGAAAGAGAGAGCCCAACTGCATTAGTTCCGGCTTCGGTCTTGATCTTGTACACCTCGCGTCGGGCTGCGACCTCCGCTGCCTCTGACAGGTTGATCTCCCTGGCGTTTACAAAGGGGCCGGAGGTATCCGTCCCAATGCCGAACGGCACGGGCCTGAAGCAACGTTCTATCTCGTCGTCGCCCAGGGCGTTCGGCGTCGTCTCGTCCGGAATGGCAGTCCCATAAGCCATCAGCTGCAGCTTCTCTGCGAACGCGACCAGTTTTGTCCGCACTGCCGCCAGATCTGCGCGAAATTCGTTGGCGCCGTCCTTTGAGTCGAGCAGACCTGCCTTATGCGCCCTGTGCCATTTAGCTGTGACCGGCCTCAATTCGACGTTCAGCATGTTCGTTGTTATCCGGGCGAACTCTGCGCAACCGGAATGATCCTTCATGGCCTTACGTGCCAATGCGAACACCTCCCACAGGCTTTCAAGTGCGCGCGCCTCGACTCCATACCGGTAGGGCAAGGGCTGCGTGGCGATGCGGGTCCGCAACTCTGATAGAAGGTCATGTGCCGCCAGTTGATCGGGAGAAAACGGCGAGGGTTGGATCGTCATCCTGAATTGCTCCTCTGTTGATCGCGGGATCGCGCGGCATTGGTGCGAGGCAAAAGAGACCTGTCAGGCAAGGGTTCGCTGCATCTCGGCCAGAACGGCGTTGAGGTGAAAGACGATCCGATGCGGTGTTCCAAGACCGGCCGCCTCCTGGAGATATGGCCAAACGTGGCTTGCTTGGCGTTCATGCTGTTCGGCAAGGCCCGCCAGCTTCGCAAAAGAGCGTTGATAGCTGCGGCCATAACTCGTGTAACGCGTCCGTTCGGCACGCAGAAGACCAAGGGCGATCGCCACCTCGCGGGCAGCTCCACCGAATGCACCGAGTGGCATGACAATGCCCCCTGCGCGTATCTGCTCGGTGGCCTCTTCCAGAAGTCCCGGCCGGTCCCCTTGGTACGCGTCGATCTTGCCGGAAAACTGTATGCGCAGCGGGCAGACGGCGGCCATGGTGCGACGCATCGATGTTAGAGCAGCCCCCGGCGTCGAGGGTACTTTCGCAGCAGTTTCAAGGATTGAGATGAAGCGGGATTCCTCGATCTCGTCTCCGGTTTCGACCAGGCGAAGGGCACCATCTTGCACTACGATGCCGACGAATGGTCCAGTGCTGCTGCCAGGCAGGATACCTGCAGGCTTCCCTTTCAAAAAAAAACGCGTTTCGACCACCGGGGCGATCGGCGCCTCGGTAGGGCCGAGCTTCCTGTCCGTCATGTGTTCCAGGATCGTCTGGACTGACAAGTCCCGCCACGAGGAAAGCGCGAAGAAATGGACGACCGCAGCCTGGGGTCGGCCCTGGAATTCACCGCGACCGAATGCGGCAGCCATGTCGGCTAGAAGCGAGCGGGTAAACCCGTCTCGACGCAGGTCGCCGCCATATCCGATTCGCCAGCCGGCGCGGAGGGTCGCTGCGGCGAGCGACGCGAGAAGTCTCCTGAGGTGTTGTGGCAGGAAGCCAAACAGCTGTAGATCCGGTCCGTCCGAGACGGAGATTGCGACCATCTTCTCCATCAGAGCGGTACCCCAAGGTCGGACGGAGCGCAGAGTTCAAGATCACCGCCGATTGCCCGGATCATCTTTTCCTCGGGACGTGGCAGGGGCGGTCCAGGATGGAGAACCACAATAGGCGAGGCCGTTTCGATGCGGATGTTGGCGATATCGACGAGTTCCGGTGGACGTGGCAGTTTCCTGATATCCCTGCCAGGATACTTCGCTCTGGCCGCCGCCTCAAGGCTCATCACTCTTCTGTTCCATACCATGATACGGACCGCCTCTGTCATGATGGCTAGGACGGCCCGATCCATCTCGGCCTGAGCATTTTCGCCGGAAACGGATGGGTCGACCAGCCGGAGTGCCGGGACATTGCCGCCATAGGGGTTCATTCGTAGTTCTGCGTCCCGGAACAAGTCGAGCACGACGATCGGCCGCAGCAGCCGCTTGCCTTCTAGTGTTTCCCATCGGCACCACGGTCGCGACGAATAGGCATCGGAACGGATGGCAACCACGGCACCGGCGCGGATTGCTGCAGTAAACATCTTTTCGTAGCCGAGGCCGGCGGGAAGGTCCTTGGCATCGATGAACGTGTCCACGCCATAGTTGTTGTTGGCCAGATGATCGCGAATGGCATTGACGACGGCGAGGGCGTCCGTCTTGGCATGGCTGAGGAACAGGGGGAAGCGGCTTAGCAGCGTCTCGTCAATCGGCGTGGCCGGATCCTTCTCGAACTGCTCGAGCCGGCGCAGGTAGTTTCCGATATGCGCGACGATCGTCAGGGTGAGACGGCGCATCCAGCGCGGGTCGGACAAGCCGCTTCCCAGAAAAAGCGATGTAGGAATCGACTGTATGTCATCAAAAGGCGCGATCGCGCTTCGGTCACCTAGCCTCATCGGAAGCACAAGCGTGCGGTCCGGGTGAGCATCAAGTTCGGCACGGATACTGTTGGCGAAGGACGACCAGTGCTTCTCGAACGCGGTCACGAGATTGCCTTCGAAAAGCAGGAGGACGATGTTGATCGTATCGTCACCCGTCATGAGCGGAAGCGGGGCAGACAGCGAATCACTCGGGTCGGCGCCCTTGCACCGGACACGCACGGGAATGGTGAGTCCACTGGAGTTTGGCTCGTCCTCTGCGCCCTCGAAATGAGCAGCGAGGGCCTCGGCAATGGGCCCTCCCCCCGCAAAATTACCGTGCCAGATGACAGTCAGCCTCAGAACCGACATTCTTGCCCCCATGCGAAAAGAACCTCAGCATGCCAACTTTGGAGAGGGTTATCTTCCCCACCCAGCGGTTGTGTGGCACGCCCGAGCTTACTCTTTCTGTACTGGAGGTCGATCAGTATTCGCCAAAAACAAACGGACGCGAAGAAGCGGTAGACCGATTTGACATTTCCCCATAGCCATGGTGTCCCATTCGGTTCGGATATGCCGATCTCACCGCTGGCGTTCCCATACAATCAGGTTGCAATCAGTCCGGGGTTGCCCTGTGCCACACGCGCTCGGCACCGAGATGGCCGAACCAAATCACGGAGTGTCTATGGTCACAGTGCCGTCTTGCTGTGGGATCCCGAGGCGTTTTGCCTTAACATATCCCTACACGACCTTCCCGCGTTCTGTCGGCGTTCGGAACCAAAGCGAAGCCTGGATGACGGGAGTACCAACACAGCACGTTCCTCTCCATGCGCCGGTTTTTGAAGCCGAACCACCCGCCGCGGGTCGAATAGATTGTATGCATTAGGATTCGATGACATAGTGAAGAAAGGTGCAGGCGCGCGAAGGCATGGAGTACCAAATCCCCATGTTGCTGAAGGAATTTGACCGCATCATGCTATCGCCAGGCTGTTGGAAAACGAGGCGGCTTTTTGCTGAAATTATTGGGGGGAAGACCTTGCCATCATGCATCCTAGGCTTCACGAACCAAGACATACTTGGCACTCCTTCCGGCAGTAATATCTTCAAGTGTTGGACGCAAACGACGTTCCGAACACAGAGGGGATTCCGCAACGCCGATGGCGCGCAGCTTTCAGACGCTGTCGAATTCTGAAATGTCAACGGCTAGACAACTAGCATTCGGGAAATGCTTATGCAGGAAACCGAGCAAGACGTAGAACTGATCGTCGACCTAACCGGCCTGATTAGTATTTTTGGCGATGCATTGTATACGGACTTTGGTTCGGTGGTACGCGAGCTTGTTCAAAACGCTCATGACGGTATCGTCGAGAAAATCGCGTCGAGTTCGACGGATGGCTTGCCAGTCGCGCCGCAGTTTCGGCATCGAATTGATGTCAATTTCTCCGATGCCGAGAAAATTCTTGTCGTCGCCGACAATGGTATTGGCATGACTGCAGATCAGCTCTCCGATAAGCTAAACAACTTTGCGCACTCGGAGAAGCGAGAGTTACAGCAAGCTCTACATGGAGAAGGGAGAGAAACACCCGATCAGCTAATTGGGGAGTACGGGGTTGGATTCTTGTCTGCAATGGCGGTCAGTGATCGAGTGGAGGTCTTTAGCCACACTGAGGGAACTCTAGAGGCCGCCGTCTGGTCGTTTGACAAGGGGAGCCGCATTGCAAACGTAAAGCAGATTGCGGCCTCAGAAGCGGGCAAAGCCCGCGGCGTGCATCGCGTGGCCACGGCATCTGGCGGAACAATGATTGTATGCAGTTTGTCTCAGTCTATAGTTAATCTTTACACCATAGACTCACTTAGCGTGAGTGGAAGCCTTGAAAACTTCACAAAAATACTTCCGTTTGATTTGTATTTTAATGGGGATTTATTGAATCCTCAGCCTTCTGCTTGGATCGATCCAGCGCACGCAACGGAAAACGACTGGCGTGAGGCTATAGTCAAGATGACCGACGATGAGCCGCTCTATATCATTCCAGTGTACAGCTCCCCCAAAGAGCTAGATTTGCAAGGTGTCCTTTGGTTCCCTAGGCGTCGGAGGATTCAGGACGAAGGTCGATTGGATATTTTCATAAAGCGTATGTTTGTAATGGCCGACGATAGCATAGTTCTTCCATCGTGGGCACGATTCTTAAGAGGCATGATAAATTCTAATAAATTACGTCGTATCGTTTCTGGAAATACTGTTAAATCCGATAGCAATGCGTCAGACGTCAGGAAGTTTCTGACGCAATGTATTCATGACGCGTTTCGCACTTTACGAACGCTCACGGAAGATGAATATTGGAGGATAATAGGCCCTCACGACGACGTTATAAAGGAGTGTGCCGTCGACAATCCTGAGCTGCTGGAAATTGTTTGGGACAAGATGCGATTGCGGGCTCGTACCAGGAAAATGACTATTCCAGCTTATCTTGAGGAGCTGCGTCGTTTCCATAAGTTGGACCGTACCCTCTATTGTTTTGAGAGCCATGCGCAGGAATTTGCGGCGAATCTGGTGTCGGATGCGACGCATATTCCGATTTTTGCCCTTTATAGTCGAGCTGATAGCCTTTTTGCCGACGCCGTTTGCGCCAAGGAAGAAATTGAGAAAGTCAATTTCAGAGCGTTGGCCGATAAGCTTTTCGCCCCTTTGAACGCTGACGACGCGACACAGTATCGAACGCTGTTGTCGGCGTGTGCCGAAAACAATATCGCGGCGGACCTACGTCGGTTTGAACCATTGCATATTCCCGCAATTTTGATTGAAGACAAGACTATGCATGAGCGACGAGAGGAACTGCTCCATAACCTCAGGGATGCGTCAGGAGATCGACAGCGGCAATTCGTTGAGGATCTCGAGGCGCTCTTCAAGAGGGACAGAGCAGCGAACAAAGGCGTCGCCTTCTATCTAAACGTAGGCAATGAGCTGATCAGAGAGCTGCGAGAGGTCCCCTACGACGCACAGGTCGCAGTTTGCCGGGCCTTGTACAACATGTCATACATGTCAGCTGTGCCAGAGCTGCGCAGCAATGAGGTGCAAGCGGTATACGGCTCAATATGCACGGTCTTGATGGACCTGCTGCGCGAGATCAAGCAGTCATTGGCTGTCAGCCTACCAGAGCCCGGTTCGAGCAAGGGAGTGGGCGGCGGGCGCGTTCGGAGTTCGGATGAACCGACGCGAATGATGTTGTTTATGCCCTTTGAAAATCGATACAACAACCTGGAGGCAGCTGTCCGGGACGTTTTTGAAGACAAACCATACTTTTTTGAAGTCGTATTGGCGCGAGACTTTATGCGCGAGGGAAGGATAATCGAAAGCGTTAGGGCACATATTGCAGAGTCAGACGCTTTCATCGCGGATATTTCTGATGCGAATCCCAGTGTTATGATGGAGGTGGGTGCAGCGCTGATTGCAGAAGCAGGCCCGTTATTCTTGCTTCGTAGCGCAAATGCGGGTGCGGAGATGCCTGCGGACCTTCGCGCTGAACTTAGCATAACCTATGAACGATTGGACGACGACCCTGCAGAGATAGCGGCTGCCATAAAAGCTTCGTTGGAGCGTAAAGGGACGCCATCTCATCGGGATATACAGGTCCTGATGGACAAGCGGCTCAGTCGTGCCATTTCGCATACACTCCTTGCTCGACTGCGCTATTATCGGCTGACTGAGGATGAGATGACGCGCCTTACCACACATTTCAAAAACCTTGATGGTCTACTCAGAGCTGAGGCTTCGGAAATCACCGATGTAGCGAACCTGAAGCCGGCTGACGCGGAAAGCTTTCGACGCGCGCTGATTGCGCATATCGAATGAGAGGAGGTGCCCATGCTCGTCACCCTTCGGTGTCCCGAGGACGGCTGCGGATCGAAGCTCTCAGTCCAATGTGCAGATCACGAGCAGCAGGTTAGCTGCTCGAAGTGTGGCAATAGTTTTGTCTTTTTCAACGCCGGGACGACGACCTGTGAGCGTTGTGGAAAGAACATAACCTTTGATCTTAACCGGTTAGTGCCCAGCATCTTTTGTGAGGGATGCCGCCAGTCCCTACGAAGCCCGAGAGATGAAGCATTTCTACCATTTCGGTTGGAACACGAGAGGGGGTATCAATATTGCGGTTTGGACTATATTGAGGGATATGAGGAGCAGGTATACAATGCCGAGCGAGCCTTTCGTGTCATTGCATCCGTGATGAATACACCGTCGACAAGGCGGAATGTGTTTGTGGAGCTTGTCGTTGATCGAGATTCAGGGCTTCCAGTCAAAGAGTTTAGACTATTACACTTAGCGTGTAATTTTACGTATAACGCGGGACACCGGAACGCGAAATTTATTGTCTTGATATTTGAACCTCCGCTGCGAACACTTCTGCACGATCTGTGCTCCAAGCGAGGGGTGGCGGGCATCTGGTTTGCGACCCCAGAAGCTCGCGCAATAGTGGAAGGCTTACCGCTACTGGGCCCCTATACTTCGCGTTTTGGGAATTTGCCGAGCGGCAGCATTCGTTGTATGTCGTAGTGTGGCTGCGGGACATCGGTCTGCCCTTGCTCAGGCTTTGAAGATCGTAGAGTGACTGCCGACAAAGTTCTGAAGCCCCCTTTCCGTTGCGCGTTCCCGCTTGTCTGATCAATACCCAACTGTTGCCGCCTCGCTCGCATCCCGACTAGGAGCTAGTAGCAGGCGCGGATAGGCGTTCACCTGGCACGGCCATCCGAATACGCTTGCGAAAGTTGGCTCGCCTGCCTCAGCAAGGACACCTCAAACCTTTGGGACCCCGGATGCTGTTCGTTTCGAGGCGATCGATGCGCCAGGTGCCCTTGCCGGCGCGACGTAGAGATGATGATCTCTAACTTCTGGAAAGATACCCTCCGGCGAAGGCCGCCTTGCGAGAGGACGGCACGGTAGCGAGGCTGCGCTCTTAAGGTCGCCCTTACGAGCGAAGTTA